>NZ_SRTP01000397.1:0-287 GCF_004791945.1 Mesorhizobium sp. M3A.F.Ca.ET.175.01.1.1
ATGCAATCGGTTATGGTCTTTTCGCTGGGAGCGAAATCGGAGAAAGCCTCGTGGCAACGATCGTCTATGCCATGCTGACCTCGCTGGATGGCTACATCGCCGGGCCGAGCGGAGACATCGATCTGCCGGTTCCCGAAGAGGAACTGCACCAGCATTTCAACGACGAGATGCGGCGGACGTCGATCGCGCTCTGCGGGCGCCGAATGTATGAGATCATGCGCTTCTGGGATAGCCCGGAGCGGGAGATTGCCGCCGAGGAGGGCGAGCGGGATTTTGCCCGCGCCTGG
>NZ_SRTP01000398.1:0-287 GCF_004791945.1 Mesorhizobium sp. M3A.F.Ca.ET.175.01.1.1
GTCAACGCCAGGTCGAAGCTGTTGCAGGTGCTGGCCAGTTCGCCCTGGGTGTGGACGTTGCGCACCGCCGTCGTCTTGACGCCAAGGCCGATCGAGACGCCTTCCGGCACCAGCGACGTGTTGGAGCGATTGGGCACGCCCTGCGTGCGGTCGACCTGGTAGAGCAGGTCGGAGAACTCGGCCCGCGCCCGCTTGTAGCCGGTGGTATTGATGTTGGCGATGTTGTTGGCGATGACTTCCAGATTGGTCTGCTGGGCATTCATGCCGGTGGCGGCGATGGCAAGTGC
>NZ_SRTP01000399.1:0-287 GCF_004791945.1 Mesorhizobium sp. M3A.F.Ca.ET.175.01.1.1
TTAAGCTCTACGACGGCGGCGTCCTGAACGAGGCGATCTGGGAGATTATCGGCTTCAACGTCCGCGTCCCAGGTATTGTCCTAGGCGATCTGAAAGGCACAAATGGCTGCCTGCACGGCCGGTCGCCGGTCCTTCATGGAGTTGCTCGGGCATTATGGCCTGACGGAAATCCTTGCCTACGCGGAGGAACTTCATAATTACGCCGAGCGGCTCACGCGCGCTTAGATCACCGAGCTACCCGATGGCGTTTACACATTCACCGCTCACATCGACGGGCTCGGCAAAAC
>NZ_SRTP01000400.1:0-286 GCF_004791945.1 Mesorhizobium sp. M3A.F.Ca.ET.175.01.1.1
CCCGGTCAGCATTCGAGAGCGACTGGCCGGGACGTCGAGAATCTTGATTCAGTCGATCCGAGGGAGTTCGCCACGCTGTGCGAGAACGTGTCGTCGCTTCGGCTCTACTATGCGCTTCCTGACCATCTGCGGAGTGATCTCAAGCGCAACGATGCGCTCAGCGCGTTTTCGCTCAAAAACCGGCTGGGGCGGCTTTCCGTCAATGACATCATCGAGCGGGTTATCACGGAGAAAGCGCCGTTCCGGTCTCGATACACATGTTGTCATGCAAATTGCGACTGTCCAC
>NZ_SRTP01000401.1:0-286 GCF_004791945.1 Mesorhizobium sp. M3A.F.Ca.ET.175.01.1.1
CAGAAATTCGGGGTGGGCGGCCAGACCTTCATGGAGCTTGTGAAGTGGGTTGCAAAGCGCACGCGCCAAATCGGCCGCCAGGGTTACGATCCGGTGCTGCATTTCGATGTGTACGGCTGGATAGGACTAGAAATTGGCTTGGACCCGCAACGGATCGCCGACTTTATCTGCGGGGTCGCCGATACCGTTCCGAGCGTCACGCTTAACGTTGAGTGCCCCGCGGATATTTGTTCCACGCAAGCGCAAATTGATAACTAACCCCGGATAGTATCGATTCTGGATCACC
>NZ_SRTP01000402.1:0-286 GCF_004791945.1 Mesorhizobium sp. M3A.F.Ca.ET.175.01.1.1
GGCGTATCCGCCTGCTCTTCGAGCTTCTTCAATTGCGCGCTGACGGCTCACGTCGAGCGCCCCAGCCGCTCGGCCGCCTTGGCGAAACTGCCCAGCTCCATGCCGGCGAGGAAGGTTCTGAGGACATCGAGATCGAACGTGACACGGCGCATGGGATTGTCCTGATTCTCAGGAGTATCGATCAAAAACTTCCTGATTTTATGGATGAAGCTATGGCGCTAAATCCTGTGCGTCAAGGCCGCCTGCCGGTCGTCACGGGAATGAATTCATGTCTGCCATCGTCACA
>NZ_SRTP01000403.1:0-285 GCF_004791945.1 Mesorhizobium sp. M3A.F.Ca.ET.175.01.1.1
GTCGAACAGCATGATGCGCGGGTTCATGCACAGCGAGCGGGCGATCGCCACGCGCTGCTGCTGGCCGCCGGAAAGCTGGCTCGGATACTTGTTGGCCTGCTCCGGGATCTTGACGCGCTTGAGGAAGTGCATGGCGGTCTCTTCCGCCTGCTTCTTCGGGATCTTGCGGTGAAAAGGCAGCATGGGCGCGCAAGCACGCCATTCACGAGAGGTTCGACATGAAGACTATGCAAGAAAAAGACATTCCGGCATTCGTGCAAGCAGTTGTGGAGGCCGGCTGCAACA
>NZ_SRTP01000404.1:0-285 GCF_004791945.1 Mesorhizobium sp. M3A.F.Ca.ET.175.01.1.1
TCCCGATCATCGGGAGGACGTGCTCGCGTTCAAACGCTATGTGCCGGCGCAAGTTCTCGAACAGGCCGCGTAACATGAAGCCGATGGCCTCGGGGTTCTCGACTGTCTCGCCATGACCGATGGCCAGCAGAATTTCGGTCACCTCACCGGCAAAGCACTCATCTTCCACATGTTCAGCCCGCAGTCGCCGGGTTGAAGCAAGGTTCGCATTACTGCCGACCACGGCCTCCTCGTAGGCGGGGAAGATGACTGTCTCTTCATATCGATGGATGTCGCGCAGCAGCG
>NZ_SRTP01000405.1:0-255 GCF_004791945.1 Mesorhizobium sp. M3A.F.Ca.ET.175.01.1.1
GAGCTGGCGCGCATCGGCCGAATTGATCAGCCCGGCGTCGAGCTGCACCACATCCTTCACGCCGCGCACCGTGCGTTCGAAGACATAGCCGCCGGAGCCGTCATTGGAGGTCGACAGCCGGCCGGTCCAGCCGCGCTCTGTTTCCTCGGCGATCATGTCCAGCCGCTTGGCGACGCGCTCGGCCATGGCGTTGGCGCGGCCGAGATCGGCAAGCACGTCGGCATTGAGCGCGCCCGCGATCGCCGCCTGCTCGAC
>NZ_SRTP01000406.1:0-285 GCF_004791945.1 Mesorhizobium sp. M3A.F.Ca.ET.175.01.1.1
CCATCGTCAAGGCCGGTGGTCGCATCGCCTTTGCCCCGTAAGCCTTTGTTGACGAGGTCGTGCCGCGTGCCAGGGCCGCGTTCGATTGGTTACGCCGCCGTCGGTTCCGCTTTGGCCAGACCCACGGCCATCTGATCGGGCAAAACACCGGCGGCTTGCGCCGCGCCGGCCAGGTCGGACTCGCTTCCGCCAAGGCCGCCTATTGCTTCGGCGTGGCGATTTTGACCGCGATCAGCCCGGTGCGGCGGAACCGCAGCGTGCTCCGCGGCATTATGCACGTTGGTG
>NZ_SRTP01000040.1:0-1132 GCF_004791945.1 Mesorhizobium sp. M3A.F.Ca.ET.175.01.1.1
GCCTGGATGAGGTAGTCGTCATTCCAGGCGCATTTCTTGATGCGGTGGCTAATGGGGACTTTGTCGACATCGGCGCCCTGAAGGATGTTTCTGGCGATGCGGTTGAGGAGCGCGGTGTTGGCGGGAGCATTGTCCTTGCGGGCGCGGGATTGATCCTCGTCCAGATGGACGTCGAGCATCCAATGCAGCCCATTCTCGATCTGCCAATGGGCTCTTGTGAGTTCGAGCGCCTGTTGCGGTGATAGCAATGTGGAAGCCATGAACAGGCGCGTCAGCGGCTTGGTCTGGTCGCGCCGGCTGGTGATGCGGATGAAGGCTTTGTGACCGGGCATCAGCGGTTCGGCCGCCGCCACGACCTCGGCCTGCCGCCATTCGCTGCGGCCATGGCTGGTTTCAGTCCGCTCCGCGACAGCGGGGGTGATCTCGGTCAGTTGTTGCTTGGCGTGAGCAACCCAGTGCCGGCGGTTTCCTTTAAGCGCGAGCAGGTAGTCGCCGCCGCGTTCGGTGATGGCCTTTGCCATGCGCGTGTGACAGTGGAGCGCATCGGCGGTGACCATTCTGCCAGTAAGATCAATGAGTTCGACGACCCTGAGGGCTGCCTCGACCTCGTTCTCTCCGGCGCCGGGCGATACCGCCGCCAGACACAGCCGCGTCTCGGCGGCGAAGGCTGACACCGTCAGCGGCGGACTGGCCGCAAGGCCCTTCTCATAGGCTCGCCGCAGCGCCTTGCCGTCGAGCGAGACCACCTCCTCGCAGGCACGCGCGAAGCCCGCGGCAAAGGCGGCGAAAGCACGGCCGAACGCCTCTGGATCCAGCAGCCGCAACAGCCGCGAGAAGGTGTCGTGGCTGGGCGCCACCTCATATTCGATCAACCGCGACAGCGCCTGCTTGCGCTCTTGCGCGAACAACGAGAACTCCGTCGCATTGCTCGCCCCGCACAGGCTCGCCGCGATCATCATCACGATCAAATCGCCAAGCCGATGCGTGGCATTGCCGGCGCGCGGATCGGGCAGCGCGCCAAAATAGCTCTCAAGGCTGGAAATGGCAGTCTCTCCTTCGTTCGACTGCCTGCCCAAAGAATCCCTTCTCAGGCCAACTTCAAGTCCCAAAAAGCCATATGCGATTCCCCTGC
>NZ_SRTP01000407.1:0-285 GCF_004791945.1 Mesorhizobium sp. M3A.F.Ca.ET.175.01.1.1
CCGAGTTCACCATCGACTGGCGCGGCATGTGCGCGCTGGCCGTGGTGATGATCATCCCGGCGCTGACCCTCACCTACATCGTCCAGAAACACCTCGTCGGCGGCCTGACCTCCGGCGCGGTGAAAGGTTGAACTGCATGGCAACGGTTTCGCTGAAAAGGCTCACCAAGCGCTACGGCAATATGGAGATCGTGCACGGCATCGATCTCGAGATCGCCGACCGCGAGTTCATCGCGCTGGTCGGCCCCTCCGGCTTCGACAAATCGACGACGTTGCGCATGATCGC
>NZ_SRTP01000408.1:0-285 GCF_004791945.1 Mesorhizobium sp. M3A.F.Ca.ET.175.01.1.1
GCGCCGAGCCGTTCGGCATCCGCCAGCAGCGTCTTGGCGGTTGCTGCCGGCTCGGCGACGCCTTCCTCCGCCACATAGAGCGCAAGCTCCGGAAGCTCGGCAAGATTGGGCTCGATGCGGGCCACCCGATCACGGCCGACGCGCTCGATGCCGTAGCCCCATGACGAGTGTTCGGCCGCAAAGGCTTCGAGCCTGTCCGGCGGCAGGTCGAAGCACAGTCCGCCGCACCAGGCTAGCGGCAGTCCAGGCAACTCGCCCGCCAAACGCTTCCATTCGGCCATGGCG
>NZ_SRTP01000409.1:0-284 GCF_004791945.1 Mesorhizobium sp. M3A.F.Ca.ET.175.01.1.1
CGCGAGACCCTCAAGGAAGAGTCCGCTACCGACGAGGCGCTTACCAAGCTCGGCGAAAGCGGTGCGAACGAACGCGCCTTGCAGGCAGCCGCATAAGGCGCTGTGTAGGCTCGCTTCGCATTCCAAAGGCATGCCTGGCTATGCGGCGGCCCCGGTCTCAGCCGGGGCACCGCGACTCCTCATGGTCCCTCGCGCGAAAAGGATCGTTGCGCCGATAAATCGTGTAGGGGCAACTAAGGTCACCGAAGACGCTCGCGAATTTCTTCATGCCCTTTTTCAATAAC
>NZ_SRTP01000410.1:0-284 GCF_004791945.1 Mesorhizobium sp. M3A.F.Ca.ET.175.01.1.1
GCTGGGCCACGATGCTTCAGAAGCCGGGGCCCAGCCTTGGTCTTCAAAGACTACAACGACATGACTGCGCGGATTGACGATCCGGGTCTCAATGTCGATGAGAATTCGGTGCTCGTGCTGCAAAACAGTGGCCCAAATGGCGGCCCCGGAATGCCCGAATGGGGGCAATTGCCCATTCCAAAAAAGCTTTTAGAAAAGGGCATTCGGGACATGATCCGCATCTCCGACGCCCGCATGAGCGGAACGAGCTATGGCGCAACGTGCAGCACGCAGGCGCCATAGCT
>NZ_SRTP01000411.1:0-284 GCF_004791945.1 Mesorhizobium sp. M3A.F.Ca.ET.175.01.1.1
GCCGCAATTATCTCGCCGGCACCGGGGTCGAGAAGGATCCCAAGACGGCGCTCTCGCTCTTCCAGAAATCCATGGATCTCGGGCAGCCCTACGCTCCCGGCAGCCTTGCGCGCATGTACAGGGACGGTGTCGGCGTGCCGCAGGATCTGGCCGAAGCGCAAAGATTGTTCGAGCTGGCCACTGACCGCGGCGATCAGTCGGCCGCGTATGATCGCGCGGCTCTGGAGATGCAGAGGGGCGACAAGGCCGACCAGGCCGTGGCGGTGCGCTACCTTGCCTTCGCC
>NZ_SRTP01000412.1:0-284 GCF_004791945.1 Mesorhizobium sp. M3A.F.Ca.ET.175.01.1.1
CCGAGATCCGCAAGCGGAAGGACAATTTCTGAGCCCCGTGCTAGCTTCCGGCCGATGACCAGTGCCGCCGAAATCATCGCCACGCTCGGCCTGAAGCCGCACCCGGAGGGCGGCTGGTATGCCGAGACTTTTCGCGATGGTGCCGGAGGCGAGCGTGGCCATTCGACAGCCATCTACTTCCTTCTGGAAGAGGATCAGCTCTCGGCCTGGCACCGGGTCGCGGACGCGGCCGAGGTCTGGCATTTCCATGCCGGCGCGCCGCTGGCGCTGTCGATGCATGAGGA
>NZ_SRTP01000413.1:0-284 GCF_004791945.1 Mesorhizobium sp. M3A.F.Ca.ET.175.01.1.1
GAATGGTCGAGCGTGACCGGCACCGGCACGGCCCCCGCGATCGCGGCGGCGGCGTCGAAATTCGGCCAGGCGGGCGACAGATAGATCACTTCATCGCCGGCGCCCGCAAGCGCGTCGAGCGCCAGCTGGATGGCATGCATGCCGGAGCCGGTGACGATGAATTGCTCCTCGGGGAAGGTCTTGCCGAAGTGCCTGGCGTAGTAACGCGCCAGCGCCTGCCTCATATCGGGAATGCCCCTCTGCCAGGTGTAGAACGTCTCGCCGCCGGCCAGCGCCTTCGACGC
>NZ_SRTP01000414.1:0-284 GCF_004791945.1 Mesorhizobium sp. M3A.F.Ca.ET.175.01.1.1
GTGCGTCAAATTCTGCAAAAAATGGCGTGGCATTCAGCGGTGACGTTGGCGTGTCCGCCGCGCAGCCCCGTGTTTAGCGGAGCGGCGGACATGGCGGGCCGCGTCTCAGGCGGCCAGTGCTCTCAGGCTCTCCTTCTTGTGCTCGCGCAGATGATCCATGTTGAGGTAGCGGGTCGCCTCGAGCCAGTTCTCGTGGATCTCCACCGCCAATGCCCGAACCAGCCGCAAACAGCTCTGCGGGTTGGGGAAGATGCGAACGATCAGGGTGCGCCGCTTGATCTCCT
>NZ_SRTP01000415.1:0-284 GCF_004791945.1 Mesorhizobium sp. M3A.F.Ca.ET.175.01.1.1
GCGCCAGCGCCCCCGGCAGGTCGGCAAGGCCGCCTTTGCGCACGTCGCCATAGCCGACGAAGTGGTCGACCGCGCCGCCAAAAAGGTTCCCCGATGGATGCGAGAAGAGGCGCGCAAGGCGCACCGTGGTTCCCAAGCTCATGAGTGCAAAATTCCCAATCGTTTGTTTTCGAGGCCCGTTTTCACATGCTCTATAAAAATTTTACGCGCGTCAAGATTTAAAATGCTGTATAGCGAGTCACGAAAATCGCTCGTCGCCCTCGCGGCGAGCGCCCGGCATGCTG
>NZ_SRTP01000416.1:0-283 GCF_004791945.1 Mesorhizobium sp. M3A.F.Ca.ET.175.01.1.1
CTCGCCTCGGCCGCCGGCAATGCGGTCGAGGTGAAGAACGCGGTCGACTTCCTGACCGGCCGGTTCCGCGACCGGCGGCTGGAGGACGTCACGCTGGCGCTCGCCGCAGAGATGCTGCAATCGGCCGGAATCGTCTCGTCCAACCAGGACGGGATCAGGCGCGCCGCCGAGACGCTGGCCGGCGGCCGCGCGGCGGCGGTCTTCGCGCGCATGGTGACGGCGCTCGGCGGCCCCGCCGACTTCGTCGAGAATGCGGAAAAATATCTTCCCAAAGCGGCGGTGG
>NZ_SRTP01000041.1:0-1101 GCF_004791945.1 Mesorhizobium sp. M3A.F.Ca.ET.175.01.1.1
CAGCGTCTTGGTCTTCATCCAATTACCCTGTCGGTTGATCCAGCTCAGTACGACTATCTTGCGGCGGAAGGAAGTGAGGCAATCCGTGTCGATACAGGCAATCTCGATGCGCTGATCGGCGAATGTTTTCGGCTGCGTGCTACCAATGACATTGCTGGCATTACTGGCCTCGCGGGCGACGACGAGTCGGTCTCTACGACGGTTGGCAAGCTCTGCCGGCACTTCGATCTACCGGGACCGGACCCCGCATCGATTGAAGGATGCTGCGATAAATTCACTCAACGTCAGCTTCTCGCCGAGGCTGGCGTTCCAATACCTGCTTATCGCGTGGCAGTGAATGCGACGGAGGTAGAAAGCTTTGCCGCTGAGATCGGCCTGCCGGTGGTTGTTAAGCCAGCCGTGGGCAGCGGCAGCATCGGTGTCCGATTGTGCCGCGATGTCGATGAATTAGCCGAACATTCGACCTATTTGTTGGGCGGGAAGCACATATGGCGTTCCTCGCCGAGGGTACTGGTCGAGGAATTCGCACAAGGTCCACAGTATTGCGCTGCAATAATGGGAAATGAGGTCGTTTGTATTTCAGCCCTTGATTTCGGCCCCCCACCGCATTTTGTCTATCTTGGCGGGACCTATCCAGCCCCGCTGACTGAAGACGAGCATGGGCGTATTGCCGATGTGTCGCTGAGCTGTTTGCGAGCTCTCGGGCTTGGCTGGGGGCCAACGAATGTAGAACTGCGGTGGACCAAGCGTGGCCCAGTCGTCATTGAGGTCAATCCGCGTCTTGGTGGCAGTGTTCAAACGATTGAGGCGGCTTACGGTATCGATCTGGTCACCGAACACATCAAGCTCGTGATCGGCGAGGAATGGAATTTGCACAAGAGGCATTCGCATATTGCGACCGCCCGGCTCCTGATTCCTGATCGCGATGGTATCCTAGATTGGGTCGATGGCGATAGTCGAGCGGCTGCCATACCAGGTGTCGTCGAAGCGAAATTGTATATCAAACCCAAGACGCCGATCGTCAGGAAAGGCGATTACCGAGACTACATCGGATATGTCCTCGCCGCTTCACCCAGCCGCGCTCGGACAAAGGCAATAGTT
>NZ_SRTP01000417.1:0-283 GCF_004791945.1 Mesorhizobium sp. M3A.F.Ca.ET.175.01.1.1
GACGGCGATCGTCGAAGTCGTGGCCTGAATAAGCCCGGGTTGCCGGTACGCCGTCCGCACGCAACGGGGTTCCGTTGGCGCGAACGGCAGGACCTATGACGGAACCCTAATCGAAATCCGGAATCGTCCCTGGCGGCAGTCCCAATCGGCCATTCAGATCCTTCAGGAACCGGCACCAATCCGGAGCGCCGGCGGCTGCCTTGCCGTTGCCATTGCCGTCGGACGAATAGCCGTTGCCGAAGCCGTCGCCGCAATTGGCGTTACCGTTGAAGTTGCCGGCATT
>NZ_SRTP01000418.1:0-283 GCF_004791945.1 Mesorhizobium sp. M3A.F.Ca.ET.175.01.1.1
CGCCGCCGACGGCGCCGATGCCGAAGGCGCCGAGCATGATGCCGTAAGTCAAGGCATCGCCCTTGACGACATCGCGCGCCACCAGCGGAAGAAGCGCCAGCACCGCGCCGGCGCTGAAGCCGAAGGCCGAGCCCCGGACCAGCACCTTGCCGATGTTGGGCGACATTGCGACATAGCGCAGGCCGGCGCCCATCGCCGCGCCAAGCGTCTCGCGCGGCAAGGTCTGCGCCGGTATCTCCGGCTTCCAGCGAAACAGCACGATGATCAGGCCGATATAGCTCAG
>NZ_SRTP01000419.1:0-283 GCF_004791945.1 Mesorhizobium sp. M3A.F.Ca.ET.175.01.1.1
TGAGCGCGCTTGGCAAGCGCATGGCGAACTACCTGGCGAATGGCGATGTCGGGCAATTGCCGTTCCCGTTGTCGCCGATCCGACCGATCCCGTTCCACGCCTTCCGCCAGATCGGCGTCGCCGCCACGATCACCTGGTACCGGATGCTCGACGCATTCGAGCCCTGATGGCGACCGCGTGCAGCGCACAAGCGATTGAGCTTGACGGTTTCACAAATATGAAAAAGAATTAGCTGATTTCAAAAATCGATGGGCAGCTGCCCAATAGGCAATAAAATGTCGAC
>NZ_SRTP01000420.1:0-283 GCF_004791945.1 Mesorhizobium sp. M3A.F.Ca.ET.175.01.1.1
GGAGGAACCCAGATTGTCGATAGCATAGGCGCCGATCAGATACTTCTTGCTCGCTTCGAGTTCGGCCGCTGTTGGGCCTGTGTCCACCAGCTCGTTGATTGGTTGTGTTATCAGGTCGAGCGTCTCGGCCGCCCTGTCGGCGCGCGTCGACGTCGTCACGACAAGCATGTTGGAATGCTGGTAGCCTTCCAAGCTGGACGAGACACCGTAGGCAAGGCCGCGCTTTTCGCGCACTTCCTGGAACAGACGTGAGGTAAATCGTGAGCCTCCGACTATATCGTTC
>NZ_SRTP01000421.1:0-283 GCF_004791945.1 Mesorhizobium sp. M3A.F.Ca.ET.175.01.1.1
CCGACGCTGATGCTGGTGCCGCTCGCCGCCTTCGACGGCCGCGGCCACCGCATCGGCTACGGCGCCGGCTATTATGACCGGGCGATCGCCAGGCTGGCCGAAAAGGGCATCACGCCAAGGCTGATCGGCATCGCCTTCGATTGCCAGGAAGTCGAGCGGGTGCCGGAAGAGAACCATGACGTCATCATTGTGGAAATACTGACCGAGAGCGGGTTGCGCCGCTTCGATGTCGGTTAAAATATCGCGATCGGTTTAACGCGTTTCAAAGAACCGTTGGGTAATA
>NZ_SRTP01000422.1:0-282 GCF_004791945.1 Mesorhizobium sp. M3A.F.Ca.ET.175.01.1.1
CGGACCGAAAGCACGATTTCGCTTTCATCCGCGTCCTGCGCCGTCTGGACCCCGTTGCCGCTTGCGCCTGCCATCTCAGAACTCGATCGCTGCGTAGAACATGGCGAAGAGCCCGTCGAGGATGATGACGACGAAGATCGATTTCACCACCGAAGCGGTGACATGCAGGCCGAGCGATTCGGCGCTGCCGCCGACTTTCATGCCCTCGACAGACGCAATGATGCCGATGATCAGGGCCATGAACGGCGCCTTGATCAGGCCGGCGAAGATGGTGCTGAGATC
>NZ_SRTP01000423.1:0-282 GCF_004791945.1 Mesorhizobium sp. M3A.F.Ca.ET.175.01.1.1
CCTGCGTCGGCCGTGCGCGCGCATCGTTGCCCAGCGGGCAGAAAAAGTCGGGGCAAGAGCAGGCCATTAGTCGATCCCGAGGCGAAGCAACCACCAAAATCGACGCCCAGACCGATGGACTATTCCCGCTGGCCGACGGCCGGGTTGCCGACTGCACGGCGCAGGCAATCCCTTTCGGGTGGGTGCCGGGCGACGCCGATCCTGTACGCCAACAAGGGTCATGACAACGACGCCATTCGCCGGCAGCGTCGGGGTCTTGGGCACCTTCGCCAACAATTCCAC
>NZ_SRTP01000424.1:0-282 GCF_004791945.1 Mesorhizobium sp. M3A.F.Ca.ET.175.01.1.1
CTGCGGGTCTCGGATTCTTATCGGTCAGCAAAAAAGCCATCGCCGCCTCTAGAGAGGCGACCCATCGGCGCTGCTATTTCTCGTTCGAGGACATGATCCGCGCCAACGATGCCGGCTATTTCCCCTACACGCCGGCGACACAGCTGCTGCGCGGCCTGCGCGCCTCGCTCGATCTGATCGCTGAGGAAGGGCTCGACAACATCTTCGCCCGTCACCATCGCCTCGCCGAAGGCGTGCGCAAGGCGGTCGACGCCTGGGGCCTGAAGCTGTGCGCAAAGGCGC
>NZ_SRTP01000425.1:0-282 GCF_004791945.1 Mesorhizobium sp. M3A.F.Ca.ET.175.01.1.1
CTGTCACGGCGGACGAGGCGCTGGCGATTGTCGGCAGGCCGGACGTGGCTTTGATCGATCTGCGCGAGAGCGCCGAGCGGGAGCGGCGTGGCGTCATCCCGGGCGCCATCCATCTGCCCTATCCCAGGCTGCAGGAGAACATCGCCCCTGGCGGCATGCTGCACGAGTTGGCCCGATCGACCAGCAAGCAGCTTTTGTTCTACTGCGCCTTCGGCGAACGCTCGGCGATGGCGGTGCAGGCGGCGCAGGCGACGCCGGCCGCGAGCGCTTCTTCGTCCGGGG
>NZ_SRTP01000426.1:0-281 GCF_004791945.1 Mesorhizobium sp. M3A.F.Ca.ET.175.01.1.1
CCGACTTGTCGCGGGACTGGCTGGCGGTGGCCGCCAAAATCGATCCGGACGCCGACGCCGACGAGATGACCGCGCGCCGTCTCGCCGAGAGCTTCGCCGCCTATCTCAAGGCCTGCAAGCTCGACGAACGCGCGCTGTCGACCCTGCCGCCCGGCCGTTTCCTGATGCCGGGCGATCTCGAAGGCTCGCCGGCGCTGACCTTTGCGCCGCTGATGAAGCTGTCGGATCGACGCCCCCGCTCCGGATCGCTGCAAGCGATGATGGAGCGCCGCTATGAAGCC
>NZ_SRTP01000042.1:0-1038 GCF_004791945.1 Mesorhizobium sp. M3A.F.Ca.ET.175.01.1.1
GCTTACGGTCGTGCCGAGCATTTTGTCTCTCCTATGTGTCTGGGAACAAGCGTTGGCTGCCCTTTCCGCTCCGGTCGGCAGCTCCTGCCGGCCTACGAAGACAGAGTTTCAAAACTCGTGCCAACTGTCCGCAAAAGCGCCTAGAAAGATTATTCTGCTTACTTTGTAATGCCTTATTAGAGTTCAGCAGGAAGCCAGGCGTAACGGCGCAGTGTCGGATACTCGACAGAACCCGACAGCAGGTGTCATCGCCCCGCATTGGATCCGCCCGGTCGCTGTAACCTCTTCCTTGTCAGGATCATGGCTCGTGCGGTGCGGCTTCAATTCCGCGTTTCCGCTCAGTTTGCGTATGGTCTAGGACAACAGCAGCGCCACGCGTCAACGATCAGCGCCTGGGGCGAGAAGTTTAGCCGGCACTTCGCCAACCAATTCCTCCGCCGCCTGCTGTGGCACCAAATGCATCTCGATGAAATCGTTACCACTCCCGGCCGGTGAGAAGCAGTGGCTTTGGGCGGTCTTCGAGCACCACGAGGATTGCTCCATCCAATCCGCTCTCTCCGAAGCGCTCCCAGCCCAAAGGCAGACCGCTAGCTGTGGAGCCTCAACAGGTTGTCCTCGGTTAGAGCCAGGCGACTGATAGGTGTTTTGGACTTTAGGCTCCCGTGGGGACGGTGCCAATTGTATCTGTGCAACCAGACAGGCAGTTCGGCGGCGCGGTGATCTGATGTCGGATAGGCGATGGCATAGGCCCATTTCGCGCAGCGCCGTCTGGATGAAGCGCTCGGCCTTGCCATTGGTCTTGGGCGTGTAGGGTCTTGTCCTGACGTGCTTGAGGCCGAGATCGCGGCAGGCCTTGGCGAAGGCCTTCGATCTGTAGCAGGAGCCGTTGTCGGTCATGACGCGGGCTATCCTGACGCCGAGGCTGGCGTAGTAGGCCACCGCCGCCTTGAGGAAGGCGATGGCGCTTTCTTTTTTCTCGTCGGGCAGGATCTGCGAGAAGGCGATGCGGGAGGCGTCGTCGATGCAGACATGGACGAA
>NZ_SRTP01000427.1:0-281 GCF_004791945.1 Mesorhizobium sp. M3A.F.Ca.ET.175.01.1.1
CCGCGATGTTTTCCGGCCATCCCTGCCTCACCGGCGCGATCGCCAGCAACGCTGCGCAGCCGTTCAACGATCGCTACAGGATCACCGGCCAGTTCGCCGCCATTGCGCCGGCGATTTCGCGCACCGCCTATACCTGCCGGCCGCCGAAGATCGGCGTCCCAGGCGGCTTCGCCTACCGGGCCTGCGACGACAAGGACCGAGCCTTCTCTGACTTCAAGCCAGGCAAGCCGATGCCGAACGAAATCTGCGGCCTGGTCGGCGGCAAGAAATTCGACATCTGC
>NZ_SRTP01000428.1:0-281 GCF_004791945.1 Mesorhizobium sp. M3A.F.Ca.ET.175.01.1.1
CGAGGCCTTCCGGCTCGAGGAAGATCTGGTGGCCTTCGCGATCGCCGAACTTCACGATCTTGTCCTCGATCGAAGGGCAGTAGCGCGGGCCGACACCTTCGATCGAGCCGGAATACATCGCCGAACGGCCGAGATTGAGGCGAATCAGCTCATGCGTCGCCGTCGAGGTGCGGGTGATGCCGCAATGGATCTGCGGGTTGGCGATGCGGTCGGTCATCAGCGAGAACGGCACCGGGTCCTCGTCCGCCGCCTGGCTCTCCAGCGACGCCCAGTCGATCGTG
>NZ_SRTP01000429.1:0-281 GCF_004791945.1 Mesorhizobium sp. M3A.F.Ca.ET.175.01.1.1
ATGGCCGTAGAACAAAACATGCGGCGCGCCTGCCGGGCCTTCGTGATGCGCCACCACCATGGGATGTCCGGGCGTGTCTCGTACGCTCGCGTCGAAGCCGATCAGCTTGAGCTCGGCGACCAGCCATTCGGCGCCTTTGCGGCAGTCGGCGGCGAAGGCCGGATCGGTGGAGATCGACTTAATGCCCAGCAGACCGAACAGCCGCTCCAGGCTCTGGTCGAGATTCTGGTCGAGACGGTCGAGGACGGGGGAAATTCTGGACATTATGGCGCCTTTCGATT
>NZ_SRTP01000430.1:0-281 GCF_004791945.1 Mesorhizobium sp. M3A.F.Ca.ET.175.01.1.1
GCCAGACGTATGAAACACTGCGAGACACCATTCTTTCGGAGCTCTGGGCAGCCCTGCCGGTCGATGATGTGGTTCTTGGCCTGCATCGCGCCATGGTGGCGCAGGGCTATGACGATCCTGAAGGGGATTTCCTGTCGCGGATGCGGGCAATGGTGGGCCCGGACGTCTTGATTGCGGCGGAGTTCGATCCCCATAGCCATCTCACGGCATTAAGGGTTGAAAGCCTGGATATCATGGCGACGTTCCTGGAATTTCCCCATACCGATTTTGAGGAACGCGGC
>NZ_SRTP01000431.1:0-280 GCF_004791945.1 Mesorhizobium sp. M3A.F.Ca.ET.175.01.1.1
AAGAGATTGCCTGTCCTGCCCGCCTCTGCAATAAGCTTCGCCAGCAAAACGTGAGGCGAAGGCCATGGCAGCCAAGATCGTACCCGCTCCCGACTATGAGGATCGCGTCAGGACTTCCTTTGCCCGCCAGAAGGCGATGGCCACCATCGGCGCGGAGCTGACGCTGGTCACCCCCGGCATCATCGAGATCGAGATGCCTTACGCGCCGTCACTCACCCAGCAGCACGGCTTCCTGCATGCCGGCGTCATCTCGACCGCGCTGGACTCCGCTTGCGGCTAT
>NZ_SRTP01000432.1:0-280 GCF_004791945.1 Mesorhizobium sp. M3A.F.Ca.ET.175.01.1.1
CGTCGATCTCGAACAGCTCATGATCCTGAACGCGCCAGCCGCCGCCCTGCTTGGCGGAAAGCAGAACGGATTCATAGACCGTCAGCACCGCGTTTGCGCCGGTGTCCTGCGGCATGTAGCAGATGGCGCGGTCTCCACGGGCGGTATCGGAAAGTTCCACCAGCCCCGGACCGGAGATCAGGCTGGCGATGCGCTTGAAAAGCGTCGACTTGCCGGCCGCATTCGGGCCGATCACCGCCGTCACGCTACCGCTTTCGAGCGTATCGATGCCCACCTTGGA
>NZ_SRTP01000433.1:0-280 GCF_004791945.1 Mesorhizobium sp. M3A.F.Ca.ET.175.01.1.1
CCACCGATGCCTCGACGCGCAAATTGCTCGACGATCTCGCCCTGGCCGAGCAGGGCCATGAGAGCTCGGCGCATGAACTGGAGCAGGAGCATGTTCCGGGCGAGGTCAAGGCCGAGGAAGCGAGCGCCGAGCAGCGCCAGTTCATCCTCACCTATGTGCAGCCGGGACTGGCCGGGCTGATGGATGGCTCGGTGTCGACGCTGGCGCCGATCTTCGCCGCCGCCTGCGCCACGCACGCCACGTTCCCGACATTCCTTGTCGGCCTCGCCGCCTCGCTCGG
>NZ_SRTP01000434.1:0-279 GCF_004791945.1 Mesorhizobium sp. M3A.F.Ca.ET.175.01.1.1
TCGGCATGGAGCGGATGATCGCGGTGCTGACCGAGGCGCCGCCGGAAAGCGAAAAGGAGGATCTGAGCTTCCTGGCGCAGGACGGTGTCGCGTCGATGACGCGCGGGATAGGCCCCGCCAGCTTCTCCGACATGCTTGCCGATATCGGCGTGGCGCTGTCGACCCGATCGGTGATGCGGCTTGCCGACAAGAGCGGCCCGAAGGGAGCGGTGATGATCTTCCCGATGGAGACGGTGCCGCGCGCCTGAGAATCCAGGCGGGGGTGTTCATGGCCAGGCC
>NZ_SRTP01000435.1:0-279 GCF_004791945.1 Mesorhizobium sp. M3A.F.Ca.ET.175.01.1.1
GGAAAAAGCGATTGGCTACATCGCTGTCCTCAAGGCACCAGACGACAATACCGTTGCAGCCAAGCGAGGTCAGCAACCGTCGCGCTTCCGTAAAAAGCAGTGATCCGAGGCCGATGCCCTGATATTCCGGACGGAGATAGAGTTCGTAAATTTCGCCGTCATGCGGCAGTCCGCGCGCCCGGCTGAGGCCCAGCGTCGCGTAGCCGGCAACAACGCCCGCCACTTCAACCACCAGCATGGTTGCTGAACCCTTGGTTGCCTTTTTCCACCAGATTTCGC
>NZ_SRTP01000436.1:0-279 GCF_004791945.1 Mesorhizobium sp. M3A.F.Ca.ET.175.01.1.1
CCGAGTGGCAGCCCGTTTGCGAGAGCGGCCACCTGCTGCTGTTCGATACTAAGGATCAAGCGGAGGTCGCCGTCTACCGCGCACTGATGAAACACCTCTTCGGAGACGGCATCGTCCGCGACGGCGAGAAAGCGACGGCGGCGCTCAGCCAAGCCGAGGAGAAGTTCGGCAAGCTGCTCAGAGGGCACTGACACGCTTCCTCGGCGATACGCCACTCAGGGTGCTCGTGAAGCTGCTGGTGGTTTCCTTCCTCGTCGGCCTCGTCATGCACGCCTTCGG
>NZ_SRTP01000043.1:0-1009 GCF_004791945.1 Mesorhizobium sp. M3A.F.Ca.ET.175.01.1.1
ATCCCGCGCGACCGTGCGGGAAGCTTCGATCCGAAGCTGATCGCCAGGTACCAGCGCCGCTTTCCCGACTTCGACGCCAAGATCGTCTCGATGTATGCGCGCGGCATGAGCGTGCGCGAGATCCGCGGCCATCTGGAGGAGCTCTACGGCATCGACGTGTCGCCGGACCTGATCTCGGCCGTCACCGACGCGGTCCTGGAGGAAGTGGCCGAGTGGCAGAACCGGCCGCTCGATGCGGTCTATCCACTCGTCTTCTTCGACGCGATCCGGGTCAAGATCAGGGACGAAGGGTTCGTGCGCAACAAGGCGATCTACATTGCCCTCGGCATCCTGCCCGACGGCGCCAAGGAGATCCTCGGCATCTGGATCGAGCAGACCGAAGGCGCCAAGTTCTGGCTGCGCGTCATGAACGAGCTGAAGAACCGTGGCGTCGCCGACATCCTGATCGCCGTCGTCGACGGGCTCAAGGGCTTCCCCGAGGCGATCGGCGCCGTCTTTCCCCAGACGACCGTCCAGACCTGTATCGTGCACCTGATCCGCCACTCGCTGGAGTTCGTGTCGTGGAAGGACCGCAAGGCCGTCGTGCCGGCGCTCAGGGCAATCTACAGGGCCGCGGACGCCGAAGCCGGCATGAAGGCCCTGGAGGACTTCGAGGACGGCGACTGGGGACAGCGATATCCGGCCATCACCCAGAGTTGGCGGCGCAATTGGCAGCACGTCGTGCCATTCTTCGCTTATCCCGAAAGCGTGCGCCGCATCATCTATACCACCAACGCTATCGAGGCATTGAACTCCAAGCTGCGTCGCGCCGTTCGAACGCGCGGCCACTTCCCCAATGACGACGCGGCCATGAAACTGCTATATCTGGTGCTCAACCACGCGGCCGAGGAATGGAAACGACCGCCGCGCGAGTGGTTCGAGGCCAAGACCCAGTTCGCCGTCGTCTTCGGCGAAAGGTTCGTCGGCCAGTGACGAAACCGGCCTCGCGCACAGAATTCCTGACAGTCCC
>NZ_SRTP01000437.1:0-279 GCF_004791945.1 Mesorhizobium sp. M3A.F.Ca.ET.175.01.1.1
CCAGTTTCTCGGCTGCGATATCTTCCGGGAGTTCGAGATGGACCGGCCCTGGCCGCTCCTGTTGCGCTACCCGAAAGGCTTCACTCACGCTGGTCGGAATTGTCGCTGGGTCGACAATCTGGCGCGCCATCTTGGTCAGCGGCGTCATGGTCGAGACCATGTCCACGATTTGGAATCGCGCCTGGGTCCGGCTGCGTATGCACTTCTGCCCGGTGATCATGATCATGGGCATCGCGCCGAGCAGGGCGTAGGCTGCGCCCGTCGTGAGATTCAGCGCGC
>NZ_SRTP01000438.1:0-279 GCF_004791945.1 Mesorhizobium sp. M3A.F.Ca.ET.175.01.1.1
AGCGAGGACGCGATCATGAGATTGCTGTCAGGCATAGCGACCTTCCTGGTCGCAACCTTTGCACTAGCGAGCACTTTTCCGGTTGATGCCGCCCCGATCTTCGTGCCCAAGGTGCAAAGCGCGCAGTCTGATGTCATCCAAATTCGGGATGGCTGGCACAGGGGCTACCGCCACTATCGGGGATATCACCAGCACGACGACTTCTGGGCGACTGGGGGTGCATTTGTCGCCGGAGCGCTGCTCGGCAGCGTGCTCGCCAACGACAACGGCTACTATGGC
>NZ_SRTP01000439.1:0-279 GCF_004791945.1 Mesorhizobium sp. M3A.F.Ca.ET.175.01.1.1
ATGATCGGCCCCTTTGCGATGTCCCGTGTAGGTGGTCCGAACCGGTCAGAATCTGGAAAAGGGTAGCTGGACACCAAAGACATCGGGTGCTCGCCGGCAGCGATAAAAAGTACGCCAGCAGCGATCGAGCAATAATTTCCAATGCTGACCGGTGCCTCAGCGGTCGCCTGGAAAATGTTTCCGAAGTCCACGCCGTAGGTCTTCCGACCTATAGTGACATGCCTGCCAGGGTACGGTTTTCGCAAACCCAGTCTTGTCCGAAGTTCTCTAAACATCGCC
>NZ_SRTP01000440.1:0-279 GCF_004791945.1 Mesorhizobium sp. M3A.F.Ca.ET.175.01.1.1
CATGCCCTGTCTGGTGCGGACCTGATTGAGTTGCGCCATTCCCGCCCGCGCCGCTCCGATCGCGCGCAACGCTGCCTCGCAAGCCTCTGAAGCCGAGCGCTCGCCGACAGGAAAGATCGCCAGCACCCCGTCACCGATGAATTTCAGCACCTCGCCGCCAAAAGCGTGAACGGCGCCGGCGATGCGGTCGAAGCTGGCGTTGAGCGCCGCCACGACCTGTTCGGCGTCCGTCTCCTCCGACAGGGCGGTAAAGTCGCGCAAATCGCTGTAGAACAGGAC
>NZ_SRTP01000441.1:0-279 GCF_004791945.1 Mesorhizobium sp. M3A.F.Ca.ET.175.01.1.1
CCTCGATCATGTCGCGCGAAATCTGCGCGTGCTCCCAGTCGATGCAGAGGAAATCGAGGCCGGACTGCGCCATCACTTCGACGGCGACCGGATGCGGAATGGCTGCAAAGGAGCCGATGAGGTTCGTCTCGCCGACGCATTTCTGGCGGAACTCACTCATGCCCATCCCCTGTTGGTCTCGTCGGAAATCTATATCCGCAAACGGCGATCATACGAAGCTATTTCAGGCTTGAAATATTTTTAGTCGGGCCTAGCGTGTGCCCTCCGGCTCAAGAGTTC
>NZ_SRTP01000442.1:0-279 GCF_004791945.1 Mesorhizobium sp. M3A.F.Ca.ET.175.01.1.1
CTTGTCGTGCTGCCTACAAGTCCGTCCAAGCCAATCCGGCACATAGCATCACCTATGTGCAATTGGCGGCCGCGCTGGCCAAGCTTGGCCGGTTGGACGAAGCGAAAGCAGCCGCCGCTCGCGTGATCGAGCTCCAGCCGCCCTTTCGCTACAGCCGCCAATTTGCCGGCGTGAATTGCGCGCCCGGGCTCGCGGAGGCTCTTGGCAGCGCGCTACGGGCAGCCGGATTGCCAGAGTAGCCAACTACCCAGGCTACGATCGGGCATTGATGAATGCAGA
>NZ_SRTP01000443.1:0-279 GCF_004791945.1 Mesorhizobium sp. M3A.F.Ca.ET.175.01.1.1
GACCGCCACCCAAGGATTGGAAGGCACGAAGGAATAGGACGTGCCGAGCGTGATGACGGTCAGCCTATCCTCGCTGCGCAGCTTGGCGCGCATTTCGTACGCCATGATCGTGCCGCCGAGACCTGCTCCAAGGACGATGATATGGGACATGATGATCCTCCCGTGGTTCGACCGTCCGCAGCATTCTGCGCGGAAAGCCGGGTTCTGCGTTGATCGGGCTCAATTTCCAAACGGGGCGGCACGATTGTAAGGTGACGGCGTCGGTGAACCCGAATAGCG
>NZ_SRTP01000444.1:0-279 GCF_004791945.1 Mesorhizobium sp. M3A.F.Ca.ET.175.01.1.1
CTTCTCGATCCTGATCGCCTTCATCGTCATCGGCGTCTTCCTGTTCCGCATCCGGGAGCGGTTCGATTCGGTCGATGTCGGCGCCCTCGACGACTATCGCGGAGAGCGCCGATGACCGCCTTCTCCTTCGATGCCGTGGCCGCGATCCTTTTGATCCCCGCGGCCGCCGCGGCCATTCTGGCGGCACTGCCGAACTACAAGATGACGGCAATCGTGAACGTCATCGCCAGCCTGCTCACGTTGCTCGCCGCGCTGTCGCTGTTCGTCACCGAGCGGCCG
>NZ_SRTP01000445.1:0-279 GCF_004791945.1 Mesorhizobium sp. M3A.F.Ca.ET.175.01.1.1
TGCTTGTCGCCTTCCATGAATGCGGCTTGCCGGCTCTCGTCGGCAGGCTGCTGGAACGGGGCAATGTGGCCGAACGCATCCATGCGGCCGAGATGCTGGCAGCGCTTGGTTCGGAGGATGCAACGGAAAGCCTGCTTTCAGCGCTTGACCACGATCACTCGCGCGATGTCAGGATCGCAGCGGCAATCGCGCTCTGCGATCTCGGCAGCTTGCCGCTGCTCGGCACCGCGCTGGACAAGATCGGCGTGGCGGGGCAACGCTCGCGGCGCCTGATCGATT
>NZ_SRTP01000446.1:0-279 GCF_004791945.1 Mesorhizobium sp. M3A.F.Ca.ET.175.01.1.1
CTCGAGCGGCAGGATCGTCTCGCCATGATCGCGTCGGGCGGCTTCGGGATCGGCAACAGGATCATGGACTTTGGGGACAATTCCGAATTGTCTCAGTTCCTTGACCATGTCGAAAACGCGGCTGTTGCGCAAATCCGGCACATCCTCCTTGAAGGTCAGCCCGAGAACGCCGATGGAAGCTCCCTTGACGGGCATGTCCGAGCGGATCAGCTGCTTGACGACCTGTTGGGCAACGAAGGCTCCCATGCCGTCATTGATGCGGCGACCGGCTAGGATGAT
>NZ_SRTP01000044.1:0-1008 GCF_004791945.1 Mesorhizobium sp. M3A.F.Ca.ET.175.01.1.1
ATTCGTAGGGGGTTAGCCCCGTCAGTGTCTTAAGCCGGCGCCCGAAGTTGTAAGCGTCGATGAAGTCTTGGAGATGCTGACGGAGCTGATCGTGGTTGTCGTAGTGGAAACGCTTGACGGTGGCCTCCTTGACCGTGCGGTTCATGCGCTCGACCTGACCATTCGTCCACGGATGCTTCACTTTCGTGAGCCGGTGCTCGATGCCGTTGTCGCGACAGACGCGGTCGAAGATGTGCTCGAAGGCGTGCCGGTCCTGCGTGCGGTTGGTGAACTGGATGCCATTGTCGGTGAGCACGGTGTGGATGGCGTAGGGGACGGCGGCCACGAGGTTGCGCAGAAACTGGGCGGCCGCCATCCTACCAGCCTTCTCATGCAACTCCGCATAGGCGAACTTCGAGGTCCGGTCGATGGCCACGAAGAGGTAGAGCTTGCCTTCGGCCGTGCGCACCTCGGCGATGTCGATGTGGAAATAGCCGATCGGATAACGCTTGAACTTCTTCTTGCCTGGCTTGTCGCCCTCGACCTCGGGCAGGCGGGAAATGCCGTGACGTTGCAGGCAGCGATGCAGCGAGGAGCGCGTCAGGTGCGGGATCGTCGGCTGGAGGGCATAGAGGCAGTCATCCAGCGGCAGCAGCGTGTGCTTGCGAAAGGTGACGACGATTGCCTCTTCCTCAAGCGACAAGATCGTCGATCTCGGCTCCTGTGGGCCGGTCGGCAGATCGGCAACTGACGTCCGCTTCTTCCATTTAGCGACGGTCTTCTGGTTGATCCCGTAGCGCTTGGCCAGCGTTCTCAGGCTCTCTTGGCTATTCTGTATTGTTCGACGGATCGCCTCTGTCGTTGTGGCGCTGCCGTGAAGAACCTGGCCCATAGTGCATCCTTCCATTCTTGGGAAAACAATGCACCATCAAATGCCAGGATCAAACACCTAGGCGGCGCAAGAGGCGAAGTGACGATCCCGCCACGGCCTGGTCGAGAATGCGTGGTTCAAGGGTGAGATCAGTCGTG
>NZ_SRTP01000447.1:0-279 GCF_004791945.1 Mesorhizobium sp. M3A.F.Ca.ET.175.01.1.1
CCCGCAATTTGTTACCACGAAGGGCGGCGGCTACTTCTTCATGCCGAGCCGGTCCGCGCTGCGCTACCTGGTTTCACGGCTCTGATTCGAGGCAAAGCCGTTCAGTCGTCGTCCTGCGAATCGGCGATGTGGTTTAGCGCGGCGGCATTGGTGATGCGCAGCCCGCCGCGTTTGATGGCGATCATGTGCCGGTTGCGCCAGTCGTTGAGCGTCTTGTTGACGGATTCACGCGTCGCGCCGAGGAACTCGCCGAGCTCCGATTGCGAGATCGGAACCCAG
>NZ_SRTP01000448.1:0-278 GCF_004791945.1 Mesorhizobium sp. M3A.F.Ca.ET.175.01.1.1
TTCGGTTCCGTTAGCCGCCGCTAAAGAAAAGGAACCTCGCGGCGCGGTCGCGGTTTCTTGACGGCAAGGAGGATCGACCATGGCAGACGACAAGGCCAAGCGCGATTTTCGGGACCGCGACCGCGTGTCGGCGGATGAGGATTACGAGGTCCGCTACTTCGCCAAACAGCATCGGATCACGCCAGAGCAGGTGAGAGAGCTGATCAGCGAGCATGGCAACGACCGCAAGACCTTGGAACGCGAAGCCCGGAAACTTCACGGTTGACAAGGACCGGGAC
>NZ_SRTP01000449.1:0-278 GCF_004791945.1 Mesorhizobium sp. M3A.F.Ca.ET.175.01.1.1
TCCTCGGCGACCGGTCCCTCATAGAATGCGCCGCGTCCCTCGGCAGCAATGCGTTTCAGCGTCTGCGCCAGCTCCGGCTGGCGATGAACCTCGCCGATCCTTGGCGCCCGGCCGCCGGGAAGAAAGATTCGCGCAGCTGTGGTGTCGGCCGAGAGCAGCTTTTGTTCGAGGGACCAGTCGCGGTGAACGCGGGGAGTGATCGCGTAACCCTCCTCGGCAAAGCGGATTGCGGGCGCAAGGACGTCGGCAAAGGGGAGTTCGCCGTGATCGGCGTGGAC
>NZ_SRTP01000450.1:0-278 GCF_004791945.1 Mesorhizobium sp. M3A.F.Ca.ET.175.01.1.1
AGCTGACTTCCGGCTGGACATGGAGCGCGATGCGATTGCGGCCGATGAGGGTCGGGGTGAAGCCGAGGGATACGCCGAAAGGTTTGTATTGAACGGTCGTGACGTCGGATCCCTGCGCGATGGGCACCGGAATCTCCCCGCCGGCCAGGAAGTTCGCCGTCTGTCCGGTCACAGCGGTCAGGTTCGGCTCGGCCAGTATCTTGACGACGCCGTTGCGTTGCAGGGCCTCGATGAGGACGTCGAAATTGAGGCGGTGCGCCTGGTCGAGGCTCAGACCG
>NZ_SRTP01000451.1:0-278 GCF_004791945.1 Mesorhizobium sp. M3A.F.Ca.ET.175.01.1.1
GAGGAGATCGGCTTACCGCCGCGTTGCCTGACCGGCGCAACCCCACGGCGTTCGCCCCAGGGCGAGGGGCTAAGGCGCCTCAGCCTGATCGTCACCGGCCGACCTCTTCGCTGCCAGATCGCCTCCGTCCTCTCGGCTTCGAAAGCCTCCTGCACCACAGTCTGCAATAGCCATAAGTCCTGGCGTTGATCTCCAGCGCCCGGCCGCAGGCGGCGTTGACGCGCTCGCGGCCGAAGCCCTTGACGAGCCGTATGACGCCAAGACAGGCGCGGAAGCCT
>NZ_SRTP01000452.1:0-278 GCF_004791945.1 Mesorhizobium sp. M3A.F.Ca.ET.175.01.1.1
GGCTCAATTCAGCATCTGCTGCGGTTTGACGATCCCAATTGTCGATCTCCGCGGCCGCATCGCTGCGGTTACTTTTGCCGCCGATGAGCCTCGTCCAGTATTTCTTCGGGTCGCTGAGCGGTACGAACAAGCTCTTCAACTGATGGCGGCCTGCTTTCATCGTTGCGTTCGCCGCAAATTGCCGAGCGATCTAACAGTTGATGGGATTTCGCTGACATCCCGCGAATATGATTGCCTGAGGTGAGCAGCGCGGGTTAATTCAGCCTAGGTGACCGGCC
>NZ_SRTP01000453.1:0-278 GCF_004791945.1 Mesorhizobium sp. M3A.F.Ca.ET.175.01.1.1
GGATTTTTCCCGAATCTCAATCTTTTCCATGCCTTACCGTTTCGCTGCAACGATGCCCCCTGTCAAGAAAAAAGACTATGACAGATAGCAATCATATGCTATGTGACATAGCAATAACGCTATTTGACATAGCGAATGGGCGCGATGGCAGGGAGGAGCCGGCGGTGCTGCATCCAGTCGACTTCCTGCGAGTTGAGGACGGGCGGTGCCCGGCCGCAGCCACTCGCGCTTTGGCAACGAACGCATTCACGAAATCGCTCCGGATGAACGGGACGGCC
>NZ_SRTP01000454.1:0-278 GCF_004791945.1 Mesorhizobium sp. M3A.F.Ca.ET.175.01.1.1
TCGAAAATCTCGATGTCGCGGCCAACATCTTCTTCGGCCGCGAGCCGCTGCGCGCCGGGCCGCTGAAGCTGGTCGACCGCGCGAAATTGCGCGAAATGGTGGCGCCACTCCTGAAGCGCGTCGGCGCCAATTTCTCGGCGGACGCGCCGGTCGCCTCGCTGTCACTCGCCCAGCAGCAGATGGTCGAGATCGCCAAGGCGCTGTCGATCAGGGCGCGGCTGGTGATTCTCGACGAACCGACCTCCAGCCTGCCGCTGGCGGAAACCGACAAACTGCTC
>NZ_SRTP01000455.1:0-278 GCF_004791945.1 Mesorhizobium sp. M3A.F.Ca.ET.175.01.1.1
TGGTGCCCAGCGGCGCGCCGCTCGGCTTCGTCGCCATCCTCGGCGTGCTGGCGCTGATCGGCATCCTGATCCGCAACTCGGTCATCCTGATCGTGCAGATCGAAGACCTCGTCGCCGAAGGCAAGGACCGCTGGGCGGCCGTGATCGAAGCGACCGAGCACCGCATGCGGCCGATCGCGCTGACGGCCGCGGCCGCCAGCCTGGCGCTGATCCCGATCGCGCGCGAAGTGTTCTGGGGGCCGATGGCCTACGCGATGATGGGCGGCATCATCGCCGGC
>NZ_SRTP01000456.1:0-278 GCF_004791945.1 Mesorhizobium sp. M3A.F.Ca.ET.175.01.1.1
GTGGCCGCGATAGCGGTAGGTCTTGGATTCGATCAGCGTCGGTCCCTCGCCTGTCCGGGCGCGCTCGATGGCGGCATGCGCGGCCTCCGCGACTTCGGTGAAGCTGTTGCCGTTGACGATGACGCCGGGCATCGAATAGGCCGCCGCCCTGTCGGCGATGTTCCTGACGGCGGTCGAGCGGGCGGTCGATGTCGACATGCCGTAGCCATTGTTCTCGCAGACGAACACCACCGGCAGCTTCCAGATCGACGCCATGTTCAGCGCCTCGTGGAAGGCGC
>NZ_SRTP01000045.1:0-964 GCF_004791945.1 Mesorhizobium sp. M3A.F.Ca.ET.175.01.1.1
CAGTTGGCACGAGTTTTGAAACTCTGTCTTCGTAGGCCGGCAGGAGCTGCCGACCGGAGCGGAAAGGGCAGCCAACGCTTGTTCCCAGACACATAGGAGAGACAAAATGCTCGGCACGACCGTAAGCCAGAGTTTGAAGCGGCACGGTTTACCGCCCGGTGGCTCGGTCCGGTTTTCATGCGCCGATACGGCAGAGGAAAATATCTGCCGCGCCATTGCGCCGCCGAAGGGATCTGCGCTGCATCCAATCTGATCTTAAATGGAGGAACCGTCATGAAAATCCCCGATCAAAAGTCCGCGCTGGACCAAACCGCACGAAAAAAAGGTTCCCATGCACTCGACACGGATGTCGGTTACGTAGCCGAGTATTATCGTGATCGGGCCGATACCTACGATCTCCATGTCGGCAGTCAGGGGTATTGCGGGCCAATCGTCGTGGCAGAGCTGGCGGGAGCCGTGCAGACTGCCTATTTGGCCAAGGAGCGAGCAGCCGTTACAATCCTCGACGCTGGCTGTGGAACGGGCCTTGTCGGTCTGCAGCTGCAACGCCTAGGCTTTCAGTTGATCGACGGGTTCGACCTGATCGGGGAGATGGCCGAAAAGGCCCGACAGACCCGTATTTACCGCCATGTAACAGGCGGTGTAGACCTTAACGGTCCACTCTCGGAATACCCCAACGCGAGCTATGACGTCACGGTCTGCTGTGGCGTCTTCACGCACAGGCATGCCCGACCGGATGGACTGCGCGAACTGGCTCGCGTCACGCGCCCGAACGGCTTCGTCATCGCGAGCACCCGCAAGAGCTATGCGGAGGCGACATCCTTTGAAGATGAAGTGCGGCGTCTGCAGGATGCGGGTCTTCTGATGCCGGCACTTTGTCTTAGCGATGCGAGATACTACGAGGAAAACGCGCATTATTGGGCTTTCCAGGTGCTTGATAAAGCAAGAGCAACGGGCGAGCGGC
>NZ_SRTP01000457.1:0-278 GCF_004791945.1 Mesorhizobium sp. M3A.F.Ca.ET.175.01.1.1
GGCCGACACCACCTTGGTGGTACCCGATGTCGGCCGCGGCGGTCCTCCAGCAGCCGTCGCCAGCGTCGAGGTCGACAAGGCAACTCGGCAGGTGCGCGCGCTCGATCCGTCAGGCAGACCGCTCGCGGTCTATCCCGCTTCGATCGGCAGCGAGGACAAGCCGGCGCCGAGCGGCACGGCGGAAGTCAGGCGCGTTGTCCACAATCCGACCTATCACTACGATCCGAAATTCGCCTTCAAGGGCGTCAGGAGTAAGCGGCCCTTCACCATCGCCAAGG
>NZ_SRTP01000458.1:0-278 GCF_004791945.1 Mesorhizobium sp. M3A.F.Ca.ET.175.01.1.1
GGGATAATTGCCGCTCGCCACGGCGACGTCGACGAAATTCAGGCTCGCCGCGCGCTGGCGGATCAGCACCTCGCCGCGCTGCGGTTCGGGTGTGGCGACGCTGGCGGCGCGGAAGGCGTCGAGCCTGGGCTGGGTGAGTTCGATGGCTTTCATGGTTCACTCCGTGGGGTGGTCGATTGATGGGTTGAGCGAACCTAGCTACTGCGCTATTTCTCGATAATCTTTGGACTTTGCAATTGAGCATTGCAAATCATGCAGCAATCCTATGAACCCTCCGC
>NZ_SRTP01000459.1:0-278 GCF_004791945.1 Mesorhizobium sp. M3A.F.Ca.ET.175.01.1.1
GGCGTGACGGCGCGCCAAGGCGCGCGCGGGGCGTTGCTTTACGCCTCCTTGGCCTTCGTGCTCGGCTTCTCCACCGTGTTTGTGGCGCTCGGCGCCGGCGCCTCGACCATCGGCCACCTGCTGCGCGTCTGGCAGGGACAACTGGCGATGGTTGCGGGCGCGCTGATCATCGTCATGGGCCTCAACTTCCTCGGCATATTGCGCATTCCGCTTTTGTCGCGGGAGGCGCGCTTCCAATCGCAGGGCAAGCCCGCAAACATGGTCGCCGCCTATGTCAT
>NZ_SRTP01000460.1:0-254 GCF_004791945.1 Mesorhizobium sp. M3A.F.Ca.ET.175.01.1.1
GAATTGCCGATGCAGGTGGTGCAGCCGAAGCCGACCAGGTTGAAGCCGATCTGGTCGAGCTCCTTCTGCAGCCCCGACTTCTCCAGATACTCGGCCACCACCTGGCTGCCCGGCGCCAGCGAGGTCTCGCGCGAACGCCATCGGCGTGCCGAACTCGTCGACGATGACGGAATGGTCGATGACCAGGTCGACCGGCACCAGCGGATTGATCTTTTCCGGATCGCCGCCGAGCGCCTTGATGCCGTCGCGCATCG
>NZ_SRTP01000461.1:0-253 GCF_004791945.1 Mesorhizobium sp. M3A.F.Ca.ET.175.01.1.1
CGGGCGAACACCTCATTCGGGTCGCGCCCGGCAAGCAACTGGTCCAGAAGTTCTTTCTCGATAGCCATGTGATGATTCTCTCCTTTCCATCATCATGGCCTCGCGCACAGAATTCCTGACAGTCCCATCCCGCGCGACCGTGCGGGAAGCTTCGATCCGAAGCTGATCGCCAGGTACCAGCGCCGCTTTCCCGACTTCGACGCCAAGATCGTCTCGATGTATGCGCGCGGCATGAGCGTGCGCGAGATCCGCG
>NZ_SRTP01000462.1:0-252 GCF_004791945.1 Mesorhizobium sp. M3A.F.Ca.ET.175.01.1.1
CGAGGAATGGAAACGACCGCCGCGCGAGTGGTTCGAGGCCAAGACCCAGTTCGCCGTCGTCTTCGGCGAAAGGTTCGTCGGCCAGTGACGAAACCGGCCTCGCGCACAGAATTCCTGACAGTCCCCGCGGGATCGACAGCGTCATCTTCGACGTGCCCGTCAAAACTGTCTTCTTCGAATGGCCGTTGCGGCGATTGGCACCGCCCTCGGTGCGTTCCTCATCGAGGTGCTCGTCGAGTTCGGCGTTCAGTA
>NZ_SRTP01000463.1:0-210 GCF_004791945.1 Mesorhizobium sp. M3A.F.Ca.ET.175.01.1.1
TGCCGGCCTGGGCGACGAAGTGCGGATCACTGTCGACGTCCGAGATGGTCAGCGTGCCCGAGGTCGAGATGTCGGCGGCCGCGTTGGTCTCGGTCAGGTTCTTCACGTCGGACGACAGCACCGCGGCGTCGTTGGTGCCGAGGATGTTGATCGTCACCGTGGTCGGGGTGCCGTCGGCGCTGACCACATTGAAGGTGTCGGTGTAGGTGG
>NZ_SRTP01000464.1:0-210 GCF_004791945.1 Mesorhizobium sp. M3A.F.Ca.ET.175.01.1.1
TGCCGGCCTGGGCGACGAAGTGCGGATCACTGTCGACGTCCGAGATGGTCAGCGTGCCCGAGGTCGAGATGTCGGCGGCCGCGTTGGTCTCGGTCAGGTTCTTCACGTCGGACGACAGCACCGCGGCATCGTTGGTGCCGAGGATGTTGATCGTCACCGTGGTCGGGGTGCCGTCGGCGCTGACCACATTGAAGGTGTCGGTGTAGGTGG
>NZ_SRTP01000465.1:0-210 GCF_004791945.1 Mesorhizobium sp. M3A.F.Ca.ET.175.01.1.1
TGCCGGCCTGGGCGACGAAGTGCGGATCACTGTCGACGTCCGAGATGGTCAGCGTGCCCGAGGTCGAGATGTCGGCGGCCGCATTGGTCTCGGTCAGGTTCTTCACGTCGGACGACAGCACCGCGGCATCGTTGGTGCCGAGGATGTTGATCGTCACCGTGGTCGGGGTGCCGTCGGCGCTGACCACATTGAAGGTGTCGGTGTAGGTGG
>NZ_SRTP01000466.1:0-210 GCF_004791945.1 Mesorhizobium sp. M3A.F.Ca.ET.175.01.1.1
TGCCGGCCTGGGCGACGAAGTGCGGATCACTGTCGACGTCCGAGATGGTCAGCGTGCCCGAGGTCGAGATGTCGGCGGCCGCATTGGTCTCGGTCAGGTTCTTCACGTCGGACGACAGCACCGCGGCGTCGTTGGTGCCGAGGATGTTGATCGTCACCGTGGTCGGGGTGCCGTCGGCGCTGACCACATTGAAGGTGTCGGTGTAGGTGG
>NZ_SRTP01000046.1:0-683 GCF_004791945.1 Mesorhizobium sp. M3A.F.Ca.ET.175.01.1.1
AAGGCGAAGGTCTCGGCCGAGTTCATCAAGTCGGTGAAGGGCAACCGGGACGGCAAGCTGATCCTGGTCACCGCGATCAACCCGACGCCGGCCGGCGAGGGCAAGACCACGACCACGGTCGGCCTCGGCGACGGCCTGAACCGCATCGGCAAGAAGGCGATCGTGTGCATCCGCGAGGCCTCGCTCGGCCCGAACTTCGGCGTCAAGGGCGGCGCTGCCGGCGGCGGCCTGGCGCAGGTGGTGCCGATGGAGGACATGAACCTGCATTTCACCGGCGACTTCCACGCCATCACCACCGCCCACAACCTGCTGTCGGCGCTGATCGACAACCACATCTACTGGGGCAACGAGCTCGGCATCGACACCCGCCGCGTCGCCTGGCGCCGCGTCATGGACATGAACGACCGCGCGCTGCGCGAGATCATCTGCTCGCTCGGCGGCGTCGCCAACGGCTACCCGCGCGAGGCCGGCTTCGACATCACCGTCGCCTCCGAGGTGATGGCGATCCTGTGCCTGGCCACCGACCTCAAGGACCTCGAGAAGCGCCTCGGCGACATCATCGTCGCCTACCGCCGCGACAAGTCGCCGGTCTATGCCCGCGACCTCAAGGCCGACGGCGCCATGGCGGTGCTTTTGAAGGACGCCATGCAGCCCAACCTGGTGCAGACGCTGGAGAACAATCC
>NZ_SRTP01000047.1:0-683 GCF_004791945.1 Mesorhizobium sp. M3A.F.Ca.ET.175.01.1.1
CCGGCGGCGGCGTCGGTCGGAGAGCCGTTGATCTGCAGCACGCCGACATCGCCGTCGCTCGACACGCCCTTGGCCTTGAGATGCTCGACCAGCGAGGCGGCGATTGCCTTGCCGATGGCCTTGTTGTCGAACGAAACGTAGAAATCGGCCTTTGCGGTGGGGATCGGACGGTCATAGGCGATGACCTTGACCCCTTGCGCCTGCGCGTTGTGCACCAGCGATGCCGCCGCAGCGGAGTCCACCGGATCCAGCACGACCACCTTGGCGCCCTGGGTGATGACCGAGTTGAACTGCTGCTGCTGCTTGGTGACGTCGGCGTCGGCGTTGAGGTAAAGCACCTTGCAGCTGTCGCAGAGCTTCTTCATTTCGGCGACGAAACCTGGATGATCGTGCTCCTCGTAGCGCGTCGAGCCCTGGTCCGGCATCAGGAACGCGACCGTGGAGCCGGCGATATCCTGCGCATTGGCGAACGTCGCGCCGAGAGCGAGGCCCGAGACGGCCAACGCGGCCGCAGTCAGTCTGGACATGTATCTGGACATAAGGTCTTCTCCATTCCCGTTGTTTGGTGTAACGGACCCCCGATGTCTGCTTGCGCTGTCCGATCGGAAGTCTAACGAACTCGTGCAGCAGCCTTACGGCTTCCTCCCGCTGGCATGACACGAGGCAATACTCATCCGTCGCTG
>NZ_SRTP01000048.1:0-653 GCF_004791945.1 Mesorhizobium sp. M3A.F.Ca.ET.175.01.1.1
GCGTGGGTTTCGTCGCTTTTTTCCGGTTCTGTCCCGGCGATGTCCCGTTTGCTCCATATCGGATAATGCGACGGCACGCCGATTTCGCCTCAGAGGCTGAGAGCGAATACCATTCTCCTCTCAGCCAGGATGCCCCGAGCGCCCTGTGGAGCAACTGCTCAACGGCATGCGCTTTGCCGCGATCGAAGACGAATGCCGCATAGACAAACAACTCGCTCGGGTTGCCGATTTGGAGGCTATCGAGCCGGCCGGAGAGCAGCGAGGATTTCCCGATTTTGACAGGGCCGCCGGCGTCCGAGGCGATGATGTATATGAGCCCGAGATCGAAGGTGCGGATGAACCGATCAACCTTGGTGATCTCTTCGGTCGAGAGAGCCATCACAGTTGAATGTCCCCATCGATGACGTCGGTCATGCCGGCGCTCATTTCTTCTGGCCGCGAGAGCGACGAGAAATCGAAGTTATTGTCGCCAGCCTTTTTGAAGCCGGGCACCGGCCGGCCCGTGAGCCAGACATATGGTTCCGCTCGCCCGATCCATTTCGCGCCAAGGAACCGCTCGCCTGCGCGCTGGAGGCCCTTCTTGATCCGCTCCGACTTCTTCCTCGGATCCTCGTCGTCGACCAGGCTCAGCGCCGCATATTCCTGGCGCCAAT
>NZ_SRTP01000049.1:0-626 GCF_004791945.1 Mesorhizobium sp. M3A.F.Ca.ET.175.01.1.1
GGCCGGGGTCTGCCAGGCGATTTGGGAGTGCGGCCGCGCGGTGTTGTAGTCGGCGTGCCACAGGGCGATGGCTACGCGCGCCTGAGCCAGCGAGGTGAACAGCGTCTCGTTGAGCAGTTCATCGCGCAGTCGGCCGTTGAAGCTCTCGATGAAGCCATTCTGCATCGGCTTGCCGGGCGCAATGTAATGCCATCGACGCGGTTCTGATCCGCCCAGGAGAGGATGGCGTTCGAGGTGAACTCGCTGCCATTGTCGCTGACGATCATCCTGGGCCGGCCGCGCTCAGTGATGAGCCGGTCCAATTCGCGGGCAACCCGCATGCCCGAGAGAGACGTATCAACGATGAGTGCCAGCCACTCTCTCGTGCAGTCGTCGACGACGGCCAGGATGCGGAAGCGGCGCCCGTCGGTGAGCTGGTCCGATACGAAGTCGAGCGACCAGCGCTCGTCGGGCCTCAGCGGCACCAGCATCGGCGCCCTGGTCCCGATCGCCCGCTTGCGGCCGCCACGGCGGCGAACGGCGAGCTTCTCCTCCCGATAGAGCCGGAACAGCTTCTTGTGGTTCACGACCAGGCCCTCCCGCCTCAGCATCACGAGAAGACGCCGGTAGCCGAACCGGCGACGCTC
>NZ_SRTP01000004.1:0-469317 GCF_004791945.1 Mesorhizobium sp. M3A.F.Ca.ET.175.01.1.1
AGAAGATGGCGGCCAGGCTCACCTATGGCGACGGCACCGTGAAGACCATCCCGATCGTCTGCCGCATCGATACGCTGGACGAACTCGACTACTTCAAGAACGGCGGCATCCTGCAATACGTGCTGCGCGATCTGGCTGCTTAGCAGCAGCCAGGGACTAGGAGTCAGGCAATAGGCAGTAGGGAAAGGGCCACCTACTGCCTACTGCCTACTGCCTACTGCCTACTGCCTACTGCCTACTGCCTACTGCCTACTGCCTACTGCTGCTTCGATTTCGGCGTCCCAAAACGCGCCGTCGCAGCCAGCAGCACAGCGAGCATGAGCCCGTTGAGGACATGCCACAGGAAGTGGGTGCCGAGCGGGAAAGCCGGGCACACGATCGGATCGATCATGCGGCAGACGACCGAGACGACGAAGATCGTGGATCCGGTGAGATTGTACCAGCCGGCGGGGTTGCCGATGGCAGCTGCCCAGACGCCGAAGAAGGCCAGCGCCAGGAATGGCGGCAGGTAGCCGGTCGTGCCGTTGGAGGCCTGCCGCAGCCAGTCCGGCACGGCAAAAGTGATCAACCCGGCCACGACATAGAAGGCGATGAAGATCGCGATCGCCTTGCCCCATTCCATGCGCAGGAAACGGCGCAGGTTGAACAGCGTGTAGGCAAGCGTGAAGCCGGCGATCGGCAGGATGTCGGCCCAGATCGTCCCTTTGTTGGCGAAGATGTGGAACAGGGTCGAGCCGACCCCGATCGCCACCACCCACCAGGCCAGCACCGCCGCGAAGACGCCTGTCTCATGCCGCCGCACCTGCCAGACGCCCCACAGTCCCGCGGCGATGAAAGCAAGGTTGGTCAAAGCATTGGCCGGCTCGGCCCAAAGTCCTGGTCCCGTCCGCTCGCAATAGAGATCGACGGGCGTCAGGAAAGATTGCCACATGGTGATGATGCCGCCTCGAATCGAACCGCCTCGAAAAATGCAATGACTCTCCTATTGCGGCCTCATCTGTGGTTGCAACGACAAAATTTCACCGCAACGTGACTTCCCGTTGACGGTCGCTTCTGCCACATATTTTAGCAATCACAACAAGGCCGGCGCCACCGGCGGGAAATTTGGGTCAGTCATGGGATCTCGAGGACCGTTGCGGCTTGCGGCGCTTGCGCTGGCCCTCGCCGCGCTTGGCGGCATGGGACAGGCAAGCGAGCCCGAGGAGTCGCAGGCCGGCAAGCCGCAAACCGAGAAATCCCAGATCGAAAAACCATTGGGTGTGGTCGAGCTCTTCACCAGCCAAGGCTGCAGCTCATGCCCGCCCGCCGACGAATTCTTTGCCGAGCTCGCCGCTAAGGAAAACATCATCGCGCTCGCCTATCACGTCAGCTACTGGGACTATCTCGGCTGGCAGGACACGCTGAGCAGCAAGGAGAACACCGAGCGCCAGTACGACTACATGCGCTCCTTCGGCAGCCGCTCGGTCTACACCCCGCAGGCCATCATCAATGGCCGCAGCCATGTCAACGGCGCCAGCCGCAAGGAAGTCGACGCAGCGCTTGCCCGCATGGACAAGACCGGCGAAGGCATGCGGGTCGGCATCAAGGTCAGCCGCACCAGCGATCGCGTCATGATTGACGCAGGCGATGCCGGCAACGGCCCGAGCGACGCCCATGTCGTGATCGTCTATTTCGACCCGCCGCAGACGGTGAACATCGGCCAAGGCGAGAACAGCGGCCGGCGCCTGACCTACTGGAACGCCGTCTCCGATATCCAGACTGCCGGCCTGTGGCACGGCAAGGCGCAGCGTTACGAATTGCCGATGACTGAAATCTCCAAGAAGGGCGGCTGCGCGGTGCTGCTGCAGTCCGTCGGCAAGGACGGCTCGCCAGGACCGATTCTCGGCGCCGCCTTCATCCGCAAGCCCTGACGCTCAGTAACAGCGACACCCCTTCTCCCCTTGGGGATAAGGAAAATAAAAAACCGGCGTCAGCTTGCTTCTGACGCCGGTCATTCAGGTTTTGGGATCGTCGCACCTGATTTTTCCAAGGAAAAACCGAGGTTGGTTCGATCCGACGCTGACCCGTGGGCGGGGGGCTTGGGGTTTACGAGCCGGTGCCGGACCGAACCGTCTCAGGCAACGCCGGTAAACTCGTCGGACATTGGGGCATTAGCGCGGATAAAATGTGGCAGGAATGTGGCGGAGCATCACCAATGACAACACACGTTTCGCAAACGTGACTGGACCTTTTGGAAACAGCACGACCCCGGAGTGCTTCGCCGGGCCTTGCAATTCGGCCACGAAAGCGTCAACCTTGGCAGGCGCAAGATCAATCGAAGGATCGCGGCATGACCGATCACAGCAGCGGGGCGGAGGATGGGGAAGCATCCGCAATACTGATCCCGCTGCATGAGGCGCGACGCGCGCGCCTCGATCAGCCGGTGCGTTTTGACAGGCGCGAATTGGACCAGATCCTCAGACTCTATGGACGCATGGTGGCGGCCAACGAATGGCGCGACTATGCCATCGATCATCTCACTGATCGTGCTGTCTTTTCCGTCTTCCGCCGCGCCAGCGAAGTGCCGCTGTTCCAGATCGTCAAGGACCCCAAACTGGCGCGTCGGCAGGGCGCGTTTGCGGTCATAGCCGCCGGCGGACGCATCTTGAAGCGCGGCCAGGAGCTAGGCCGCGTGCTCGGGGTCTTCGACCCCAAGCTGAAGGTGGTCGAAGCGTGAAGGGAATTGAGGAACTGAGGAACTGAAGAACGAAATCGGACAGCGGCTTTCGGGCGCGCCGGGCGCTTTTTCCTCAGTTCTTCAGTTCCTCAGTTCTTCAGTTCCTCAATTCCAGCTCTCCCGGAATCTCCGCTCCGGCAGCGAATCGGGATCGGGCGGCAATGCCGCGCCGCCATTGAGCGGCAGCTGCATGAACACGGTGTCCAGCCAGCGGCCGTGCTTGTAACCAGAACCTTCCAGGCTTCCCGAATGACGGAAGCCCAGCTTCTCGTGCAGCCGCACGGAAGCGCTGTCGGCATGGCCGTCGCCGATAACCGCGACGATCTGCCGGAAGCCGGCCTTCCGCGCTGCCTCGATCAGCGCCTGCATCAGCAGCAGCCCGAGGCCCTGGCCCTTGGCCTCCGGCGCGACATAGACCGAATCCTCGACGATAAAACGGTAGGCAGGCCGCGGCCGGAACGGGCCGGCATAGGCATAGCCGAGCACGAGCCCATTCTTCTCGGCCACGAGATAGGGGAAGTGGCCCGCCATCAGGCTTTCGAATCGGCTGCCCATTTCAGCCCGGCTCGGCGGTTCGAGCTCGTAGCTCGCCGTGCCGTTCGCGACCGCATCGGCGTAAATCTCGGTGATTCGGTCGAGGTCCGCTGTCAGAGCGGCTCTGATGACAGTACTGCTCATAATTTGGGCAAGCCGTTATTATGCCCGCCATAACAGCAAAACCCGGCACAAAAGAAAAGGGCGGCCGTTGGGCCGCCCTTCCGGAACTCAATGGTCCAACCGACCGGACCCGCCTTTAACGGCGGTCGCCCATGAACTGCAGCAGGAACATGAACAGGTTGATGAAGTCGAGATAGAGCCTCAACGCGCCCATGATGGCCTTGCGGCCGGCAGTGTCGGTGGCGTCGCCCTCGTAATACATCTCCTTGATGCTCTGCGTGTCGTAGGCGGTGAGGCCCGCGAAGACCAGCACGCCGATCGCCGATACGGCGAAGGTCAGCGCCGACGATTGCAGGAAGATGTTGATCAGCGACGCGATGATCAGCCCGATCAGGCCCATCACCAGGAACGAGCCGAACGCGGAAAGATCGCGCTTGGTCGTGTAGCCGTAGAGCGACAGACCGCCGAACGCAGCCGCGGTAGCAAAGAAGGTCTGCGAGATGCTGGCCGGGGTGTAGATCAGGAAGATCGACGACAGCGACAGGCCGACAAGCCCGGCATAGACCCAGAACGTCGTCTGGGCGGCCGCGACGCTCATCGACTGAACGCGGAACGACAGGAACATCACTGCTGCCAGCGGGGCGAAGATCACCACCCATTTCAGCGGCGAAGCGAAGATCGCGTAGCCGAAGGAGGTGAGCATCTCGCCGCTCGACAGCGTGGCGACTGCCGAGGCCGGATCGGTTGTGGTGGCCAGCATGATCGTGCCGACCGCGGCAAGGCCGGTGATCAGCAGGCCGAGCCCCATCAAATTGTAGACCTTGATCATATAGGCCCGCAGGCCCTGATCGATATCGACGCGCACGCCGGTGCTCGTCTGGTAGTTGCGAATGGGATCAGCCATAGGAAATCCTCTGTTGCCTCTGCCCCGTCCGGTGACAGGTCCCCTCGGAGCATCCTCTTGGGACCAGGCGCCGCTGGCGGGGCGCCAGCATGCCTGCGCGAAATATGATGGTTATTGGCGTCAAGAACAAGACGGTAACCGGTCGTAACGCTTCGTGAGAGGCAAAAAGGCCGGCGTTCGGCCCTTCTATCTGGCAAACCTTACAAAGATTTAACCCTGGAAGCCGGTCCCAAGCTCGCGAAATCAGAGAGTGCGCAGCACCGGGGCAGCTTTGTGGCCGAGCACGCGCCAGGTGCCGGCCAGGCCGATGCCGACGGTGACCGCCAGCGACACGAAGATCGTCGCCACCGCCACTTCCGGCATGAAATGCGAAGGCAGCGTCATGATGTGCGCGACCACGAACCACGCCGCGACACCGCCCGCGGCGAGCGCGAACAACGCGGTGGCAAGCCCGATCAGCGCATATTCCAGGGAGAATGCCGTGATCAGCGTCCTGCGCGTCGCGCCGAGCGTCTTCAGCACCACGGCATCGTGGACGCGCGCCCGGTTGCCGGCGGCCAAGGCGCCCGACAGCACCAGCACCGAGGCGATCAGCGCCACGCCGGCGGCGGCGCGGATCGCCGTGCCAAGCTGTGCGACCAGCCGGTTGACGATGTCGAGCGCGTCCTTGACCCTCACCGTCGTCACCGCCGGAAAGGCGCGGGTGACCGCGTTGAGCAGCCGCGCATCGTCGGCCGTGGTTGCGCCTTTGTCGGTCAGCGTCGCCAGCCAGCCATGCGGCGCCCCGGCGAACGTGTTGGGCGAGAACACCATGACGAAGTTGATGCCCATCGTCTCCCACTCGACCTGGCGGAAATTGGCGATTCTCGCCGTCACGTTGCGGCCGAGCACGTTGACGGTGACGGTATCGCCGAGCTTCAGCCCGAGTTCCCTGCCCTCCTCGGCCGAGAACGACACCAGCGGTTCGCCGGAATAATTCTCCGGCCACCACGTGCCTTCGCTGAGCGTGGCGTTGTCCGGCAGCTTCGCGTCATAGGTCAGGCCGCGATCCCCGCGCAGCACCCAGGCGCCTTGCGCCGGAATTTTCATCTTGTCGACGGCAACGCCGTTGAGCGCCATGATCCGGCCGCGCAGCATCGGCACCTTGGCCAGCGTCCCCCGCGGTGCCTGATTTCCGATCAGGGCAGCAAAGGCATCGACGTCGCTGTTCTGGATGTCGACGAAGAAGAAGTTCGGCGCCCGCTCCGGCAGGTTGCCCGAGATCTGCCGTCGCAGATTCCCGTCGATCAGCGCCAAGGTCACCAGCAGCGTCAGGCCAAGCCCGAGCGACAGCACCACCGACGGCGTCAGCGCGCCTGGCCGGTGGATGTTGCCGAGCGCGAGCCTGAGCGGGACCGAGCGCACGCGCGGGCTGCGGCTCGCCGCCCATTGCACCAGCGCTGCGACCAGCCGCAGCACCAGGAAGGCACAGACCGTGGCGCCGACGAAGATCGAGGCGATGCGGCGGTCATCGGCTGCAACAATCGCCAGGCCGGCCAACGCCAGCACGATTCCGAGCGCCGCGGCTAAGTAAGGCAGGCGCGGCAGGCCGCGGCTCTCGAAACCCATCTCGCGAAACAGCGCCGTCGCCGGCACGTCGCGGGCGCGCCCGAGCGGCAGCAGCGCGAAGGCCAGCGTCACCAGGAGGCCGAACAGCGCGGCAAGAGCGAGCGCGCCGGGATAGAAGCCGCCTTCCGCCGGCACCGGAATGACCGATTGCAAAAGGGCGCTCGCCACGAAAGGCAACGCGGCGCCGAGGACAAGGCCGAGCACGATGCCGAGACCGGCGATCAGCAGGATCTGGACGAGGTACACCGCAAAGACGAAGCCGCCCGAGGCGCCAAGGCTCTTGAAGGTGGCGATGACGCCACGCTTGCCGTCGAGATAGGCGCGCACCGCGTTCGCCACGCCGACGCCGCCGACCACCAGCGACGTCAGCCCGACCAGGGTCAGGAACTGCGAGAAGCGCTGGATATTGGACGACAGCGCCGGTGCTGCGTTGCTGCGGGTGCGGATCGACCAGCCGGCCTGCGGAAAGTCTTGTGCGGCCTGCGCCTGGATTTCCTTGATTCGCGCCTCTGACGTGCCGTCGGGCAGGCGCACCTTGTAGGCGTTCTCGACCAGGCTGCCCGGCTGGACCAGGCCAGACGCGGCAAGTCCCTCGCGCGAGATCATCAGCCGCGGCGCGAAGCCAAAACCGTCCGAGACCGCGTCCGATTCGCTGGCCAGCCGCGCCCTCAGTTCGAAGGTGGCGCTGCCGAGCTTCAGCCGGCTTCCGACATGGAGATTGAGGCGATCGAACAATAGCTCGGGCGCGGCGGCGCCGAAAACACCGGATCTTTCGCCGAACAGCTCCGTCTTGGGCAGAGCCGGATCGGTTTCGAGCCTACCATAGAGCGGATAGGCGTCGTCGACCGCCTTGGCCTCGACCAGCGCCTGGTCGGAACCGTCCTCGAGCCGCGCCATCGAGCGCATGCCGGAATTGAGCGAGACCGCGCCAAGGCCTTTTATGAAACCGAGCTCGGCACCTGAGGCGCTTCGCTGGTTGATCTGGAAGCGCAAATCGCCGCCGAGCAGCGTCTGGCCCTGGTTGGCGACGCCGGCGGTGATCGCCTGCGCCACCGAATTGACGCCGCCGATCGCCGCGACGCCGAGCGCGATGCAGGCGAGGAAGATCATGAAGCCGGACAAGCCGCCGCGCATCTCGCGCAGCGAGAAGCGGATGGCCAATGTCAGCGTTCGCATCAGGCCGGCACCTTCAGCGGTCTCTGCGCGTCCTCGATGCGGCCCGAGCGCATCGCCACCTGGCGCGCGCAGCGCGCCGCAAGCGCCGGATCGTGGGTGACCAGCACCAGCGTCATGCCGCGCTCGGCCGCCTTGGCGAAGAGCAGGTCGGCGACCTGCTTGCCGGTCGCCTGGTCGAGGTTCCCCGTCGGCTCGTCGGCGATCAGGATGCGCGGCGACGGCGCCAGCGCCCTGGCGATCGCGACGCGCTGCTGTTCGCCGCCGGAAAGCTCGCCCGGATAATGCGTCACCCGGTCGCTGAGACCCACCGCCGCCAGCTCCCGCGCCGCTACTCCGAAGGGATCGGCGTGGCCGGCCAGTTCCAGCGGCACCGCGACATTCTCGAGCGCGGTCATGTTGGGGATCAGATGGAAGGACTGGAACACGATGCCGATGTTTCGTCCCCGAAACGAGGCAATCTGGTCTTCGCTTTTGCCGTTGAGCACTTCGCCGGCGATTCGAACCGTTCCTGAATCGACCCTCTCCAGCCCGGCCAGAACCATCAGCAAGGTGGACTTGCCGGACCCCGACGGGCCGACGATGCCCGTGGCCTCGCCGTTGGCCACTTCGAGACTGACGCCTTTCAGCACATGAACCGAAGACGCCCCCTCGCCGAGCGTCAGCGAGACATCCCTCAATGCGATGACGGCTTCTGTCACAGTGAAAGCGTCCTATATGGTGGAAAAGGAGAGGCCTTCTCCCGGGAAATGGTTTTGGTCATATGGGGCTCGACGCATGGCTTTCAAACACAGGCTTGTCGCGGCCCTCATGCTTTTTCTTGGCGTCTGCGGCATTTCGCCGGCGCGCGCCGAGACGTTCAGCATCGTCGGCTTCGGCGACAGCCTGACGGCCGGATTTGGCCTGGACCCGGGGCAAAGCTTTACCGACCGTCTGCAGGCGGCGCTGAAGGCCAAGGGGCTCGATGTCGCGGTCGCCAATGCCGGTGTCTCCGGCGACACGTCCAGCGGCGGCCTGGCGCGTCTCGACTGGTCAGTGCCGGACGGGACGAGGCTCGTCATCCTCGAGCTTGGCGCCAACGACATGCTGCGCGGCGTCTCGCCCGCGATCACCGAGAAGAACCTCGATGCGATGCTGGCGAAGCTGAGAGAACGCAAGATCGCCGTGCTTCTGGCCGGCATGCGCGCCGCTCCCAATCTCGGGCCGGACTACCAGAAGAGCTTCGACGCCATATATCCGAAATTGGCGTCGAAATATGGCGTACCGCTTTATCCGTTCTTTCTCGAAGGGGTTGCGGGAAAGCCGGATCTGCAACTGGAGGACGGTCTGCATCCCAACCCGAAAGGTGTCGACGTGATGGTGGAGCGCATCCTGCCGACCGTCGAAAAGGCCATCGCCGCCCTCGGCGATGGGTCGTGAGTCCTTCCAGCAACGCTTTCCGTTGCGGAAACTACGGAACGAACAAACCGCTTGCTCCGTTCGGCTATCGATGATTCGCTACGGCTGAGAGTTTCGATTCGAGGACAGGAGGCTTCTAATGCCACGTCTTTTCACCGCCCTCGAAATTCCGCGTGACGCTGCTCTTTCGCTGTCCCTGCTCCGGGGCGGCCTGCCCGGAGCCCGCTGGATCGATGTCGAAAACTATCATCTGACGCTGCGCTTCATCGGTGATGTCGAAGGCCATGTCGCCGACGAGATCGCCAACGCTCTCGACCGCGTCCACCGCCCCTCCTTTCCGCTGACGCTCTCAGGTGTCGGCGCCTTCGGCGGCAAGAAGCCGCATGCGGTGTGGGCCGGCGTGTCCGCCTCGCCGGATCTGGTGGCGCTGCAGAGCGAGATCGACCGCATCTGCCAACGGCTCGGCCTGCCCGCCGATCCACGCAAGTTCACACCGCATGTGACGCTGGCGCGCCTGCGCAATTCGAGCCCGCTGGACGTTGCGCAATATCTTTCGGCGCGCGGTAATTTTTCCGCGCTGGCCTTCCGCGTCGGCCGCTTCGTTTTGATGTCGTCGCGCGATTCGGTCGGCGGCGGCCCTTACATCGTCGAGGAAGCCTGGCCGCTGACTGGCGCCGACGCGCGTGCATCGAGCCGCTTCGCCAGCGATGCCGACGCTTCGCGGATCATGCGGTAGACAGAGGCGAACGCTTCCGCCCCGTCGTAATAGGGATCGGGCACGTCACCGCCGTTGCCGGTCGCGAATTCCAGATAGAGATGGATGCGGTCGGCCGCTGAAGGCGGCGCCACTGCCTTGAGGTCGCGGACGTTCGCCCGATCCATGCCGAGGATCAGGTCGAAACGCGAAAAGTCGCCGGGCGCTATCCTGCGTGCCCTTTGCCCGGAAATGTCGATGCCGTGGCCCATGGCGACCGCGATCGAGCGCGGATCGGGAGCGGAGCCAACCTCCCAGCCGCTGGTCGCGGCCGAATCCAGCACGATCTCCCGACCCTGCGCGCATTCGCTCCACACGGCGCGGAACACACCTTCAGCCAAGGGCGATCGGCAGATGTTGCCCAGGCAGACGAACAGAATGGAATTTATCGGCTTCGCGCTCATCGATCCGGCGCTATGGTGCAGGTCATTTTCCCGAATAGCACAGGAAACCGACATGACCAGAGAGAAACTCAGCAAGGAAGCGATCACCGCCGCGCTCGCCGAACTCGAAGACTGGTCGCTGGCCGCAGACGGCGGCTCGATCAAGCGCAGCTTCGGCTTCAAGAACTTCTCCGAGGCCTTCGCCTTCATGACCCGCGTCGCAATGGCCGCCGAGAAGATGGACCATCACCCCGACTGGTCCAACGTCTACAAGACCGTCGACGTGACGCTGAACACCCATGACGCAGGCGGCGTGACCGCGCTCGACATCGAATTGGCCAAGCAGATGAACCGCTATTTTGGGTAGGACCATCGACGCGGCTACCTCGATGTCGTCATCCTTGGGCGTAGCGACGCGAAGCGGAGCGAAGGCCCAGGGATCCATGCCGTTACCTTGATCGAAGGGCGCAGCGGAGCAGAATTCTGCACTGCGGCGGCGCCGCAAAGTAGCGCCTGGATCCTCGGGTCTGCGCCGCGTCGCTTCGCCCGTGGATGACGATGGGAGGGCGGCCTCGGCCAACATTCCCATCGATTTTCCCAGCCAGCCCCCTTCGAACTCTTGTAGCGCTGCAACGCTTTCACCACATCAGTCCCGGCGGGCCGTCGTGCAAAGACACGCGCGGGCCAAGGAGAAACGAATGGCGCAGGAATCCGGTTCTGATTTCTTCGGCTTCGGCGACAAGCTCGCCGGCGAGGGCGAGGTGCGCGAGAAGTTCTGGCGTACCGCCAAGAAAGCGGCCCGCCAGATCCCGTTCATGGATGAGGTGGTTGCCGCCTATTACTGCGCCATGGACAAGGACACGCCGCTGCGCGCCAAGGGCATGCTGCTTGCCGCACTGGGCTATTTCGTGCTGCCGGTGGATTTCATCCCCGACTTCGTCCTCGGCCTCGGCTTCACCGACGATCTCGCCGTGCTGACGGCCGCGATTACCGCCGTCAGCGCCCATATCACGCCCGCGCACAGGCAGGCGGCCAGGGATGCGCTGGCCGACAAGAGCTGACGTCGGAGCGGTTGCAACGAGACCGCGGGCCGCCTGCGCGAAAAGACAAACTCTTGCCGTTTTCGTGGCCTCCAAGTTCGCGCCGGGACGTCGCGCCTGCCGCCTTTCCGGCGTTGGCGCGGATGGTGGCGGTTTCCGGGGGTGATCTCCTTTTCTTGAGGAAAATTCACCGTTTGGTAACCCTGATTAAATCAAAATGAAGCGACGGCAGGACGCCACGCGGCCCGCCTCCGCACCAGTCGGAATACGGGAAGAACAATGCGCGGATTGATTGCTACAGTTTACAGCCTGGTCCTGGCGGCCGCCTTCGCGGCGCCGGCGCTGGCACAACAGGCGACCAAGATCGGCCAGCACAATGCCTGGGGCACCTACAGCTACCAGTCGCAGGGCGGCAAGGTCTGCTATGTGCTGACCGTGCCGACCGACAAGCAGCCGCCGACGCTCGACCATGGCGACATGTTCTTCTTCGTCAGCCAGCGCCCAGGGCAGCAGGTCTCCTACGAGCCGCAGTTCATTGCCGGCTACAATTTCCAGGAAGGCTCCAAGGCCACCGTCACCATCGACAAGAAGTCGTTCTCGATGTTCACCCGCGGCAAGTCGGCCTGGGTTGAGAACGCGGCGGAAGAGCCGGTGCTGATCGCCGCCATGAAGACCGGCACCGACATGAAGGTCTCGGCGAAGTCGGGTCGCGGCAACCCCACTTCTTATGTCTTCTCGCTCAAGGGCATCTCGGCCGCGCTGTCCTCGATTGCCAAGTGCAAATAGGCAGGAGCCATATCTGACGATTAGGCCGGGCCTCCAAGCCCGGACTCGACACCGACGCATTGGTCTGACCCGCTATCGGGAATTGTCATGAGGCAGCACGGGGCTGATCGCCGCAAGGACGTTCGTCCGGCCATCGCTCGTCAAACCGTTAGCTCTACCATCGGCGGGTGCCTCGCGATTGCAATGATGCTGACTGTCTGGCCCCAGGATTCCCTTGCTGGGCAAAGAACGGCCATTCCGACTACCGATTTTCTCAACAGCATCGGCGTCGTTACCTCGTTTCCGGACAGGGGCCAGCCCTTGGCCAAGACCATCGAGATGATCCGCTACTGCGGCTTTCGATGGGTGAGGGCGGGAATAGAGGGATTAACTGACAATGGTCCCACAACCATGCGGACCTTTCTGGAACTGCATCGGCAAACTGGCGCCCGCCTCAGCTGGGGACTGGTGAGTGGCGGGACCGACGTAAAGAAGCTGGTCGAAACCGGCAAGATACTGGCCGACAATGGCGCGCTGCTTGCCTTTGAAGGCAACAACGAGCCAAACAACTGGTCCGTTGAGTATCAAGGCGAAAAGGGCGGCGGCGAGTTCTCCTGGATGGCCGTCGCGAAGCTGCAGCGTGACCTATATCATGCGATCAAAGCGGATCCGGCGCTTGCGAAATATCCCGTTTGGTCGATCTCTGAACCGGGCGCGCAGCAAGACAATGTCGGCCTGCAGTTTCTGGCAATCCCTCCGGGCGCCGGAACCTTGATGCCAGATGGCACCAAATATGCGGAATATGCGAATGTACACAATTATCTCTATCATCCGCATTCGCCCGATCCGGCGGACAACAAGGCGTGGGATGCCACCGACCCCACCTATGCATCGCGGGTCGACGGTTTGTTCGGCAACTTCGGCCTGACATGGTCGAAGTGGTTTCGGGGCTACACTCAAGAACAACTTGAAACACTGCCCCGCGTCACGACCGAAACCGGCGCCAACATCTCGGGCCGCGTGACGGAAGAGCTGCAGGGCTTGAACTTGCTGAATCTGTATTTCGCGCAGTTTAAGCGCGGCTATGCATACACGTCAGTCTACCTGCTGAGGGACCGCACCGATGAGGCCGGCAACCAGTCGTTCGGTTTCTTCAAGCCCGATTATTCGCCCCGCAAGGCCGCGACCTACCTTCACAACATGACGACCATACTGGCTGACAAGGGCACCGTCGCTGCGCCCGGACAGTTGGACTACACGATCGTGGACCAGCCTCCGACGGTTCACGATCTTCTGCTCCAGCACAGTGATGGGACATTCCAATTGATCGTATGGGACGAACGGTTGAACGGCCAAGATCAAGTGACAGTGGACTTTGGTGTCACGGGCGCTTCCCTGAGCGTCTACGACCCGACCATTGGCGTCGATCTTATCCAGACACGGAACAACGCAACCTCGCTCGAGCTCTTGCTCAGTGATCATCCGATTGTCATCGCGATTTCAACTGCAAAGTAGCTCCGGTGCGGCGGTTGCTTGCGCAGTACCGGGGCTTGCGACCGCGTCGGCACCGACGCATGACTCCGCCGCCGAGCTGTGCTATGCGGCGCGCTTCATTTCGGGCACGATGCTGAAATCGGCCGCAAACCGCTTATATTGGCGCAACCATGACCCTTTCGTTTGACCTGACCGCCGAAGGCGCACGCGACGCCTTGCGCGCCCGCGCCACGGCGACCGAGAAGCCTTCGCTGATCGGCCTGACCCGCGCCGAGCTTGGCGCCGCCCTTGTCGAAGCCGGCATCGTGCCGGAGCGCCAGGCGAAAATGCGTGCCCAGCAGCTCTGGCATTGGATGTATGTGCGCGGCGTTTCCGACTTCGTCCATATGTTCAACATCTCCAAGGATCTGCGCGCCGAGCTCGACAAGCACTTCACCGTCGCCCGGCCCGAGATCGTCGAGGAGCAGATTTCTTCCGACGGCACCCGCAAATGGCTGTTCCGCTTTCCGCCGCGCGGCGCCGGCCGCCCGGTCGAGATCGAGACCGTCTACATCCCCGAGGAAGGACGCGGCACGCTCTGCATCTCCTCGCAGGTCGGCTGCACGCTGACCTGCTCCTTCTGCCACACCGGCACGCAGAAGCTGGTGCGCAACCTGACGACGGAAGAAATCCTGGCGCAGCTGCTCACCGCGCGCGACCGGCTGGGCGACTTCCCCGACCGCGACACGCCGGACGGCGCCATCGTTCCGGCCGAGGGCAGGAAAGTCTCCAACATCGTCATGATGGGCATGGGCGAACCGCTCTATAATTTCGAGGCGGTGAAGAAGGCGCTGCTGATCGCTTCCGACGGTGACGGGCTGTCGCTGTCGAAGCGCCGCATCACGCTGTCGACCTCCGGCGTGGTGCCGGAGATCGCCCGCACCGGCGAGGAGATCGGCGTCATGCTGGCGATCTCGCTGCACGCCACCAATGACGACCTGCGCGACCTTCTGGTGCCGATCAACAAGAAGTTCCCGCTGAAGGAGCTGATCGCCGCCTGCCGTGCTTATCCGGGCCTTTCGAACGCCCGGCGCATCACCTTCGAATATGTGATGCTGAAGGACGTCAACGATTCGCTCGAGGACGCCAAGGCGCTGGTGAAGCTCTTGAAGGGCATTCCGGCCAAGATCAATTTGATCCCGTTCAATCCCTGGCCCGGCACCAACTACCAGTGCTCGGACTGGGAGACGATCGAGAAGTTCGCCGACTACATAAACAATGCCGGCTACGCCTCGCCGATCCGCACGCCGCGCGGCCGCGACATCCTCGCCGCCTGCGGCCAGCTGAAGTCGGAGTCCGAACGCATGCGCAAGGTCGATCGGCTGGCGCTGGAGGCGATGATGATCGCGGGACACGGCGAGGCGTGAGGCGCCTCATCACCTATCTCGTCCGCTTCGCCGTCATCCTGATCGGCTATATCGTCGCTTCGCTGGCGGCCAGCGCCTTCCTCAACGTGCTGTTCCTGGCCCATCTCGGCTACACGCCGCAGCATCCGGAGCCGGCGGCCACCGCCTCGCTCTATTTCTCGGTGCCGTTCGTGGCCCTGTTCGTGGCTTATTTCGCCTTCATCCCGGCCGCCGCCGTCATCCTCATCGCCGAAGTGCTCGGGCGGCGCGACTGGCTGTTCTACGCGCTGGGTGGCGCCGTCATCGCGCTCGTCTTCCTCGGCTTCGTCTATCACATCGCCGCTGCCAATTTCGAAGTCACCGAAACCAGAGCCGGGCTCGCCGTGATCGGCAGCGGCATGGTTGGTGGCATCTTCTACTGGCTGTCCGCCGGCCGCTCGGCCGGCCGCTGGCGCCGCGAACCGCTGCTCAGTCCGGAGTCCTAACCGCCTACTTCGCCTGCGCCGTCAGGATCTTGAGCGCGAAGGCCGAGAACACGCCGCCGAACAGATAGTCGACCGCGCGGGTGACGCGCGGGCTGGCCTTCATCGCCGCCGAAAACTTCTCCGCCGCCAGCACCATCGGCGCCGTCACCGGGATCGACAGCACGATGAACATGAGGCCGAGGAAGAACAGCTTGCCGGGCGCATGCGGATCGTCCACGGAGACGAACTGCGGCAGGAACGTCATGAAGAACAGGATGATCTTCGGGTTCAGCAAATTGACGCCGAGCCCGGCCGCCCAGCTGCGGAACAGCGAGATCCGTGGCCCCTCCTTCTTTTCCGGCGAGAAGGCCGAGCCCTTCGTCACCGCCTGCCAGGCCAGGAAGACGAGATAGCCGGCGCCGAAGACCTTCAGCACGAAGAACGCCATCGGCGAGGCGACGATCAGTGCCGAGATGCCGACCACCACCAGCGTGGTGTGGATCAGCGTGCCGGTGAGCGCCCCGGCCATCGAGGCGAAGCCGGTGGCGCGGCCCTGGCTCAGCGTGCGCGACACGAACAGCGTCATGTCCGGTCCCGGCGTGATCGCCAGGATCACCGTCGCGATGGCGAACTGGATCAGCGTCGTGGTGTCGGGAACGAAGGACATGAATATCGATCCTGCGAGTGATCTCATGGCTATAATACGGCTGTCTCATCCACGCCAGCGGCTGACCGGCGCCGTCTCTGGTCCAGCATATGCGACAAGGCGGGCCCGGTTCGTCTCTTGCGCGGCCTGGAAGGGCCGTGATACCTCGCCCGCGAAACCTTTGCCGGAACCGCCAAAATGTCCAAGACCAAAGACGTGAAGAAAGTCGTGCTCGCCTATTCCGGCGGCCTCGACACCTCGATCATCCTGAAATGGCTGCAGACCGAGCTCGGTGCCGAAGTCGTCACCTTTACCGCCGACCTCGGCCAGGGCGGCGAGCTCGAGCCGGCGCGCCGCAAGGCCGAGCTGATGGGCATCAAGGACATTCGCATCGTCGACGTGCGCGAGGAGTTCGTCGCCGACTTCGTCTTTCCGATGTTTCGCGCCAATGCCGTCTATGAAGGCACCTATCTGCTCGGCACCTCCATCGCCAGGCCGCTGATCTCCAAGCATCTGGTCGAGATCGCCAGGGAGACCGGCGCCGACGCCATTGCCCACGGCGCCACCGGCAAGGGCAACGATCAGGTCCGCTTCGAGCTTTCGGCTTACGCGCTCAATCCCGACATCAAGGTCATCGCGCCGTGGCGCGACTGGTCGTTCAAGTCGCGCACCGATCTCATCAATTTCGCCGAGCAGCACCAGATCCCGGTGCCCAAGGACAAGCAGGGCGAGGCGCCCTTCTCGGTCGATGCCAACCTTCTGCACTCCTCCTCCGAGGGCAAGGTGCTGGAGGACCCGTGGAGCGAGCCGCCGGAATTCGTCCACCAGCGCACCGTCTCGCCGATGGACGCGCCGGACGCCGTCACCGAGATCGAGATCGAATTCCTGAAGGGCGATCCGATCGCGCTCAACGGCAAGAAGCTGTCGCCGGCCACCATGCTGGCGGCGCTGAACGACCTCGGCCGCGACAACGGCATCGGCCGCCTCGACCTCGTCGAGAACCGCTTCGTCGGCATGAAGTCGCGCGGCGTCTACGAGACCCCCGGCGGCACCATCCTGATCGCCGCCCACCGCGCCATCGAATCGATCACGCTCGACCGCGGCGCCGCGCATCTCAAGGACGAGTTCATGCCTCGCTATGCGGAACTCATCTACAACGGCTTCTGGTTCTCGCCCGAGCGCGTGATGCTGCAGGCGATGATCGACAAGAGCCAGGAAGACGTCGAAGGCACGGTGCGGCTGAAGCTCTACAAGGGCAACGTCATGGTCACCGGCCGCAAGTCGAAAAAGACGCTCTATTCGGACGCGCTGGTCACCTTCGAGGACGACCGCGGCGCCTACGACCAGAAGGATGCCGCCGGCTTCATCCGCCTCAACGCGCTGCGGCTCAGGACGCTCGCGGCACGGAACCGCCAGTGAAGCTGCCGATCTCCCCCCTTGCGGGGGAGATGCCCGGCAGGGCAGAGGGGGGTGGGAAGGATCGCCGACCCCCACAATTTGCAACCGAACGCGGCATTAATATCCGGCGACGATTTGCTAAACAGGCTGGCGGGACAGCACCCCCCTCTGTCCTGCCGGACATCTCCCCCGCAAGGGGGGAGATTGGCCGTCACCTCGGCCTTCGCAAATCTCCAGCGCAGCCAATTTAGGTCAAAAGCAGAAAGAGCCCGTCACTCGCCGTCGATCGCTTCGGCGATACGGGCGATGGCCTGCTGGTAGACACTTGCCGAATTCCAGCCGGCAATGGCGCCCATGTTTGCCTGATAGCTCGCGCCCGCCTGCCAGCCATGACCCTTGAGGAAATTGGCGGTGGAAGCCAGGGCCGTGTTCTTGTCGCGCAGATTCCCGCTGCCGACGCCGTATTTCAGGACGTTGCCGGGCAGGAACTGCGTGTGGCCGATCTCGCCATGCATGGCGCCGACTGACGCCGAGGTCAGCGCCCCGCGGTCGACCAGCTGCAGCGCTGCAATGGCATGCGGGTAGAAATAGTCCGGGCGGCGGCAATCATAGGCCAGCGTCAGAATGGCCGAGACAGTGTTCTGGTTGCCCATGGACGCACCGAAGCCCGTCTCCATGCCCCAGATGGCGAGCAACACGCCCGGCGGTACGCCGTAGGTCTGCTCGATCCGGTCGAACAGCGCCGCGTTCGCCTTCTTCAGTGCGCGGCCCTTGGAGATGATCGCGGCCCCGCCGCGGCGCTTCATGAACTCTTCCACCGAGCCGCTGAAAGCCTTGTGAATGGCGCGGTCGGCGGCGATCGTCCGTGTCGCGTAGGTCGCGCCGGCCAATGCGGACAGGCCCCTCTGGCCCACACCCTCTGCCTTGGCCTCAGCGGCAAACTCTTGCTTCCAGGCCTCGAAGCCGGCACCGTTCTTGCCGCAGCTGCCTGCTGCCTCGGCGCCCGTCACCATTGCAAAGACCGCGAGCGTCGCGGCCACAAAAACCTTTCCCTTGGCAAGAAATGCCATGCTTTTCTCCTGGTTTGCCTGAATCACGTCCCGGTTGCGAATTTGCCAGCGAAGCGGCCGATTGTCACCGCCCCCGCGGTTGCACCGGCGAATGCCGGGGAATTTGCCCACGATCAAGTAATTATTATGGCGGGCCCTCGGTTTTGTGAAAGATGTGGCGCCCGGGGGCGCCCAGCTTGCGGCGAGATAGCGTTGGAACGCAGCGCCTCGACAGGCGTTTGGGCCAAGCCCAGCTCCCATTCCCTTCCCACGGGTCGATGACAGATGAAGCTGTTCGACTGCCCAAATTGCGGCCACCGGCTCTATTTCGAGAACGCCCAATGCCTGAACTGCGCCAGCCTGGTGCTCTATGACCCTGAGCAGGCGCGCTTCGTGCTCTCCGGCGCCGGCGGCGTCTTGCCCTGCGGCAATGCCGACGAATGCGCCTGCAACTGGCGCGCCGAGCCGGACCGGGCCTTCTGCCGCGCTTGCGCGCTCAACCAACTGATCCCGGACCTGTCGGTGGACGGCAATCGCCGGCGCTGGATACGCGTCGAGGCGGCGAAGAAGCGCGCCGTCTATTCGCTGCTTGCCTGTGGCCTGCCGGTTGTCGCGAAGGCCGACCCTTCGGACGAGGCTGGGCTTGCCTTCGACTTCCTCGCCGACCCGATCGGCGGCGGGCCGGGCGGTGAGCGCATCCTCACCGGCCACGACAACGGCCTGATCACGCTCAATGTCGCCGAGGCCGATTCCGCCGAGCGAGAGAGGCGGCGCGTCGAGATGGGCGAGAACTACCGGACCTTGCTCGGCCATTTCCGTCACGAACTCGGGCATTATTACTGGGACCGGCTGATCCGCGACGATCCGCAACGGCTTGCGGCCTTCCGCGCCCTGTTCGGCAACGAGCAGGCCGATTACGAGCAGGCGCTGAAGGCCTATTACGCCGGCGGTGCGCCGCCGGACTGGCAGCAGCACCACATCTCGGCCTATGCGACGTCGCATCCCTGGGAGGACTGGGCCGAGACCTGGGCGCATTACCTGCACATCACCGACACGCTGGAGATGGTGCATGCGCTGAATTTCCCGCTCGGGCGGCTGGAGACGGTGGACGCCGACGCGCTGCCGCGGGGCGATACGGGCGGGCATTTGCAGCCGGCGCCTGCGGATCCCGATCCGCCGCCGGAGTCGTTCGAAAAGATCCTTGCCCGCTGGCTCGTGTTGTCGGAGGCCTCCAATTCGATCAACCGCTGCATGGGCCTGCCCGACCTCTACCCCTTCGTGATCTCGGATATGACGGCGCGAAAACTCGCCTTCGTTCACGCTCTTTTGAGCGGTCTGCAGCAAGACCATGGAACAATTCGTGAGGAGGCGGCAGCACTTTAGCCGGAACGCATAAGGCCTGGTTTCGTTTCCGAGCCCGAGGGAGCGTTGAAAAACGGAGAGAAACCATGAAAAGCGTTCTGTTTCCGGCGGTTGCCGGTGCGCTGCTCGCCCTGTCGGGCGCTGCCCTGGCCGATACCCCTGTCTCGGCGGTGACCGATCTCAATGTGCGCGCCGGTCCCGGCCCGCAATATCCCGTCATTGGCGTGTTGGCGGCTGGCCAGTCGGCAACGCTCACCGGCTGCATCCAAAACAGCAAATGGTGCACCATCGCCGAGGCGGGCGGCAACGGCTGGGTCTATTCGGACTATGTGACGGGCGAGTTCGGCGGCAACCGCGTCGTGCTGACGCGCCGGCCGGCCGAAGCAAACATCGCCATCGTCCAGCCGCCAGCCGACGATATCTATACGGACAATTATACCGCAGCGATCGTTGCGGGCGAGCCGATCGATCCGATCGCCAGGCCGCCGGCCGCGGTCGGCACCTACGTGACCACGCACCGGGTCGATCCCGTCTATCTCGAAGGCGAGGTGGTGACCGGGGCGACCCTGCCCGAATCGGTCGAGTTGCGCGAAATCCCGGACTACAACTACCGCTATGTCTATGTGAACAACCAGCCGGCGCTGGTCGATCCGGGCACGCGGCGCATCGTCTATGTGATGCGCTGATTGCGAGACTCACACCACAAACGGCCGCTAGCCATGGCGGCCGTTTGCTTGCGTGCTGGAAGCGGCTTGTCGCGTCGCGGCATACGTTCGCGAATTGGCCGAAGCGCCACGGCCGGAGGCTGGCTGGAACATTGATCGCGTCGGGTGTCGGCGCCGCATTGTGCGCTCGAAGCAGCCAATTCAGCCACGACCCACGCTACGGTAATCGCGCGGTAACCGCCGTCCTCCTACATCATACAGCCGAAAGCGTTCGGCCGGGGACCCACATGACCATCCACAGTGCCGCCTTCGAGAGTTACCGGCGCTCGCCCAACCGAAAGACCACTATCCCGCGGCTTCTTCTCGGAACCGCGATCGTGGTCGCCTTCTGGATGGCCATGACGGTGCTCGTGCTCTTTGCCGGCACCTATGCCTTTGTCGTCTGGCATCTTGGCCCGTCGACCGGGCAGCATGTGCAGGACTTCCTCGCCTCGCCGGTCGGAATTCTCACCGCGCTGCTGTCGTTTGCCGGCATCTGGATCGGCTTGTGGGTGGCGATGCGTTTCGTCCATGGCGAGCCGCTCTCGGCCCTGATCGGCACCACCCGGCGCGTGTCGTGGGACGGTTTTGTCAAAGGCCTGATCGCGGTCCTGATCACCTCGCTGATTTCGGAGATCCTGCTTTACGGCCTGCAGCCGGACATCGACCGCGGCCCGATCCCGCTCGCGTCATGGCTACTCTTCCTCGTCCCGATCCTGCTGCTTGCCTTTCTGCAGACCTCCTCCGAGGAGGTGCTGTTTCGCGGCTATCTTCTGCGCGGGTTCGCCAGCAGGTTTGGCAGCCCGCTGATCTGGGCGACGCTGCCGGTGCTTCTGTTCACCGCGCTGCACTGGAGCACGGCCTCGACGCTGGCCATCAATGCCTGCGTGCTGGTCTCCATCGCCGCCTTCGCCCTGCTTCTGACCCTGCTGGTCTACAGGACCGGCAATCTAGGCGCCGCCTTCGGCGCCCATCTCGGCAACAACCTGACCGGCTTCCTGCTGATCTCGCATCAGCAGAGCTACAATTCCTTCGCCCTGCTCAACGCCAAGCCGCTCGAGGGTCCGGGCTGGACGACATGGGACGCCGTGCTCATCGCCGCGATCGGTATCGCCAGCACCCTGCTGACGATGCTGCTGCTTCTCCACCGCCGTTCGCCGCTGAAGGTCGCGCCGTAGGATTTGAACGGCCGATCGGCTGTCCTTAGCCGCTCGGCATCGCGGCCTTTGGCCCCGAAGCGGCGTCTGCCTTGACTCTGAGCCCGATTTCCTGTCTACACCCCACGAATTCCGCGACGAGTTTCCCTTCGCGAAGCCGACCAGGACGCCGAGCCCTCGTTTGAGGCAAGTGCTGTAAACCGATCCTGGAGGCCAACACCCGGCAGCGCAATGCGCCCCCGGGTGCTTTTTGGCTTTGGCTTTGTTTGGCGACTTGACGCGAACGCATTACCTCTCCGGCATCCGCAGGTGCCAGAGAAAAGGAAGTCGAATGTTTGAATCCCTGCAAGAGCGCCTTGGCTCCATCCTGAACGGCCTGACCGGCCGCGGCGCGCTGTCCGAGGCCGATGTCTCGGCGGCGTTGCGCGAAGTGCGCCGGGCGCTGCTCGAGGCCGACGTGGCGCTGGAGGTGGTGCGTTCCTTCACCGACAAGGTGCGCGAGAAGGCGGTCGGCGCCGCTGTGCTGAAGTCGATCAAGCCCGGACAGATGGTCGTCAAGATCGTCCATGACGAGCTGGTCGACATGCTCGGCGCCGAAGGCGTAGCCGTCGATCTCAACGCACCGGCGCCGGTCGTCGTCATGATGGTCGGCCTGCAGGGCTCCGGCAAGACGACGACCTCGGCCAAGATCGCCAAGCGGCTGACCGAGCGTCAGAACAAGAAGGTCTTGATGGCTTCGCTCGACACGCGGCGTCCGGCCGCGCAGGAGCAGCTGCGCCAGCTCGGCGAGCAGACCAAGGTCGCCACACTGCCGATCATCGCCGGCCAGAGTCCGGTCGACATCGCCCGCCGCGCCGTGCAGGCGGCAAAGCTTGGCGGGCATGACGTCGTCATCCTCGACACCGCCGGCCGCACGCATATCGACGAGCCGCTGATGATCGAGATGGCCGACATCAAGAAGGTGTCGTCGCCGCACGAGATCCTGCTGGTTGCCGACTCGCTGACCGGCCAGGACGCCGTCAACCTGGCCAAGAGCTTCGACGAGCGCGTCGGCATCACCGGCCTGGTGCTCACCCGCATGGATGGCGACGGCCGCGGCGGCGCCGCACTTTCGATGCGCGCCGTCACCGGCAAGCCGATCAAGCTGATCGGCACCGGCGAGAAGATGGACGGGCTCGAGGAATTCCACCCCAAGCGCATCGCCGACCGCATCCTCGGCATGGGCGACATCGTCTCGCTGGTCGAGAAGGCCGCCGAAACCATCGACGCCGAACAGGCGGCTGCGATGGCGAAAAAGATGCAGTCGGGCAAGTTCGATCTGAACGACCTTGCCGCGCAGCTTCAGCAGATGTCGAAAATGGGCGGCATGGGCGGCATCATGGGCATGATGCCCGGCATGGGCAAGATGAAGGATCAGCTTGCCGCCGCTGGTTTCGACGACAAGATGTTTCGTCGCCAGCTCGCCATCATCTCCTCGATGACCAAGGCCGAGCGCGCCAACCCGGATCTTCTCAAGCATTCGCGCAAGAAGCGCATCGCCGCCGGATCCGGCACCGATGCTGCCGAGATCAATAAGCTCTTGAAGATGCATCGCGGCATGGCCGACATGATGAAGGCGATGGGCGGCAAGGGCAAAGGCGGCGGCCTGATGCGCGGCATGATGGGCGGCCTTGCCTCGAAGATGGGGCTTGGCGGCATGATGCCTGGCGGCCCGGGCGGCTTAATGGGCGGTGGCATGCCCGACCTGTCGAAGATGGATCCCAAGCAGCTCGAGGCGCTGCAGAAGCAGGCCCAGGCCGCCGGTCTCGGCAAGGGCCTGCCGGGCGGCCTGCCCGGCGGCGGCGGGCTGCCCGGCCTGCCTGGCGGCATGAAGTTGCCCGGCCTTCCCGGCCTGGGCGGCGGCGGGCTGCCTGGCCTTGGAAAGAAGAAATGATGGGCAAGAAGAAGTGAGACGGCGATGAACGAGGACAAGGATATGGCCGACGCACGCGCCATCCTGGCGGGCTACCGCGCTTCGATCGACAACATCGACGCGGCCCTCATCCATATGCTGGCCGAACGCTTCCGCTGCACCAAGGCGGTCGGCGTGCTGAAGGCCGAGCATGGCTTGCCGCCCGCCGACCCGGCGCGCGAGCAGCAGCAGATCGCCCGCCTTCGCCAACTGGCGAAGGATGCGCATCTCGATCCAGATTTCGCGGAGAAGTTCCTCAACTTCGTGGTCCGCGAAGTCATCCGTCATCACGAACAGATCGCCGCCAACAACGGCGTGACGAAAGCCGGCTGATCAATGCATGTCGCCCAAAAGTGCCGAGCGGTTTTGGGATACGACATGCACAAATGACCAGCCTCAACCGATCAACGAAATCAGAGCTTTTAGGAGAAAGAGAATGGCACTGAAGATCAGACTGGCCCGTGCGGGCTCGAAGAAGCGTCCCTACTACCATGTCGTCGTCGCCGACGCCCGTTCGCCGCGCGACGGCCGCTTCATCGAGGCGCTCGGCTCCTGGAACCCGCTGCTGCCGAAGGACGGCGAGCGCGTCAAGGTCGACGCCGACCGCGTTAAGCACTGGCTCTCGCACGGCGCTCAGCCCACCGACCGCGTCCTCCGCTTCCTCGACGAAGCCGGCATTGCCAAGCGTTCGGCCCGCTCGAACCCGCAAAAGGCCCTGCCAGGCAAGAAGGCGCAGGAACGCGCCGCCCTGCTGAAGAAGGCACAGGAAGATGCCGCTGCTGCCGTCGCTGCGGCGAGCGCCGCGCCGGCCGAAGCGGAAGCTGCTACCGCCGAGTAAATTCGGCGTCGGTTTCGCTTACGAGAACGGCGGGCATGAACCCGCCGTTCTTTTCTTTCGAACCTAATGCAATGCCTCAGTAACCCTGCGGGCAGCGCGCTATGTAGACGCGCCCGTAACGGTCGCGGTAGCGGCAGCGATCGGGTTCGCTGGCCCTTCCGATCAGCGCGCCGGCCACTGCGCCGACGGCGCCGCCGACCACCGCGCCCTCCACCGGATCATTTGCCACTGCGGCGCCTACGGCCGCACCGCCCAGACCACCCACAGCCGCACCCTTTTCCGTCTGCGAGCAGGCGCCGAGCGCCATCGTCAGCACCAGAATGGTAATAACTTTCTTCATTTTGGTTCCTCTCTCACGGGGATCGCCGTCCTCGCCGCCACGTCATTAACTCGCGACCGGCTAAATTGATCCCTGGAACAATGAAGATTGGCGGCTCCGCGCGCGGGCTACGGTGACGGTGCCCCGCTCCGGGGCGGGCCGAATTCTTCACCGCGACCCGCTTCAGCGACTGAACGGGAACAGCGCGCGCACCCTAGCGTCGCGCAGATAGAGCCCGCCCCATAACATGATATCGAGATAGACGCCGAACAGCGTGTGCGAAAACAGCGGGTTGCCGATGCGCACATGCGTGGAGATGGCGCCACCCATATAGGCGGTGAGCAGGATGGCGCCGAGCACGGAGGTGCGCGGAAGCGCGTAAAGCGCGGTCGAGACCAGCCCGATGATGCCGAGGAGACGGGCGATGCTTGCGTCGGCCGGCCAGCCGAGCGCGGTCATTGTCTCGGTGACCACGGCGAGCGGCGGCAGCTTGATGACGCCGTCGAAGATCATGAACAGGATCACGACGGCGCTGAGGGCGCGCCCGCTCCACAACGCGCCGTTCGAGACAGGCGCGGCGTCAGTCATGCTCATTGCTGTTGTCTCCTGATGTTCGAACCCTGGCTGCTCGCCAGTGTCGAACCAAGGACGGCGCTCGGCGTCGCGATCCTACAGGAGTCGGCGCTGTTCTTTTCGGGACGGCTGCGGCAAGCGTCCGCCCGGCTCAGGAGAAATTGAACTTGTCGGCCGGGATCATCGCCGGCGGCGTCTCGCCGAGCGCTTCGAACACGGAGATCTCGCAGACACGGCAAAGACCCTCCAGCGCAAGATCGTTGGGCTGCGTCCCGAAGGGGTCCTCAAGCTCCTCCGACAGCGCATCGAGGCCGAAGAAGGTGTAGGCGATCAGCGCCGTGAACAAGGGCGTCGCCCAGCCGGCGGCCGACGCCAGTCCGAACGGCAGCAGCAGGCAGAAGACGTAAGCCGTGCGCTGCAGGAGCAGCGTGTAGGCGAAGGGCAGCGGTGTGCCGGTGATGCGCTCGCAGCCGGCCTGCGCTGCGGCGATCTCCGACAGCCGCTCGTCGAGGATGCGGTAGCCGATCGTATCGATCGCGCCGCTCTTGCGCAGCGCCGCGACTCGCGCACCCATCCTGCGCAGCATGGCGTCCGGGGCATTGACCGCTTTCGCTACAGCTTCGACATCATCGCCAATGAAGCCCCGCGCCTCCGGCAAGGCGTCTACCCGCCGCAGCTGGCCGCGCAGGAAATGGCAGAACGCGATCGCATCCATCAGCAGGGCGCGCAGCTCGCTGCGCTCTTCGATCAGGCCGGTTGAGGCACGCGCCAGATTGCGGATATCGAAGACGAGCTGGCCCCACAGTTTTCGCGCTTCCCACCAGCGGTCATAGGCGGCGTTGTTGCGGAAGCCGAGATAGATCGACAGCGCGACGCCGAGCAGGGCGAAGGGCGCGGTGCCGGCATTGCCGAAATCGAGCTTCAGCGCCCGCACGATCACCACCACCAGCGCGCCATAGGCGGCGAAGCCGAAGATCTGCGGCAGGATGCGCGGCACCACCGAGCCGCGCATGATGAAGAACAGGTGCAGGAATCCCGGACGCGGACGGACGATCATCGAAACCCTCAACCAATTCCGGCAACACTGCCCTGCTCCCGCGGGACAGTGGCGGCCCTGATCTTGTGTATTGTGCTATTCACCAGCCGCGCAAGTCCGGCCGCCCGCGACATTGCGATGTCGCTCGAATATAGGACTCGCCGTTTTAGTTGCCGGTTCCGCGCCAGGCTTGCGTCACCGTCGAAGGAGAGAAAATGACCGGCGAGACCAATCTGCAAAAACTGCTCGCGTCGATGGCGCCGCAGCTGCTGCCGGACGTCCACCTCTTCGCAACGCTGGCACCAGGCGCGGCCGTGCCGGATGCGCTCAATCCGGTCATGAGCTTTCGCGAACCGGAAGGCTTGACGCTGATCGTAACCGAGACAGAGGCGAAAGCCGCAGGTCTTGCCGGCACGTTCCGCTGCCGGATGATCACGCTGGACGTCCATTCCTCGCTGGAGGCGGTCGGCTTCCTCGCCGCCATCACCGCACGGCTGGCAGCAGCCGGCATGGGTGTCAATCCGGTGTCGGCTTTCCACCACGACCACCTGTTCGTCCCAGCCGATCGGGCCGAGGAGGCGATGGAGATACTGGCAAACTGGTAGAGGAGAACCGATGCTTCGCCGACAGCGCTCTCTGCAGCGCTGGCGATTGGCGAAGGCGCATGCGAAGGCCGACCTCCCCCACGAGGGGGGAGATCGGCAGCTCCAACATCGCCGCCGATCGACAAGCCCGCGGCAGCGGCGGAACAGCCCGTGAGCGTTGGGTAAACAGCCGTCAGGCTGCCTTCTTCTTCGGCTGGATCAGCCCCCGCTCGACCAGAAGCTCGGCGATCTGCACCGCGTTCAGCGCCGCGCCCTTGCGCAGGTTGTCGGAGACGACCCACATCGACAGGCCGTTGTCGACGGTCGAGTCCTCGCGGATGCGCGAGATGAAGGTAGCGTCCTCGCCGGCCGATTCGAGCGGCGTGATGTAGCCGCCGTTCTCGCGCTTGTCCAAGACCTGGCAGCCGGGAGCGTCTCGAAGGATTTCCCGCGCTTCGTCGGCCGTGATCGGCTTCTCGAACTCGATGTTGACGGCTTCCGAATGGCCGATGAACACCGGCACGCGCACGCAGGTCGCCGTCAGCTTGATCTTGGGGTCGAGCATCTTCTTGGTTTCGGCCACCATCTTCCACTCTTCCTTGGTGAAGCCGTCGTCGAGGAAGACGTCGATGTGCGGAATGACGTTGAAGGCGATCCGCTTGGTGAACTTCTTGATGTCGACCTGGTCGGCGACGAAGACCGCGCGCGTCTGGGTGAACAGCTCGTCCATGCCTTCCTTGCCGGCGCCGGAGACCGACTGGTAGGTTGCCACGACCACGCGCTTGATGGTGGCGACATCGTGCAGCGGCTTCAGCGCTACCACGAGCTGCGCCGTGGAGCAGTTCGGATTGGCGATGATGTTCTTGCGCGAGAATTGTTCGATCGCATCCGGGTTCACTTCGGGAACGATCAGCGGCACGTCCGCGTCGTAGCGGAAGGCCGAGGAATTATCGATGACGACGCAGCCCTGCTTGCCGATCTTGGGCGACCATTCCTTGGAGACGTTGCCGCCGGCCGACATGACGCAGATGTCGGTGTCGGAGAAATCGTAGGTGTCGAGCGCCTTGACCTTCAGCGTGCGGTCGCCGAAGGACACTTCGGTGCCTTGGCTGCGCCGCGAGGCCAGCGCCACCACTTCGCTCACCGGAAAGCCGCGCTCCTCCAGAATGTTGAGCATTTCGCGGCCCACATTGCCCGTGGCGCCGACTACCGCAACCTTGAAACTCATCGAAATCTCCTTGTCCCTCTCCGCTGGTTGTTGGAGAGAACCCGCCGGCCTATGCGGGTTCCGTCCCCCGGGCCGAACCCGGGAGAGGGTGGTTAGGCCAAGGGAATCACACCGTTTTGGTGGTGGTTGTTTTGGCCGTGGTTTTGCTGGAACGCGGGGACGCGCCGAAGCGCCCGGCCCAATGGTTCGCATTGAGGCTGGGGGCATCGAGTGCAAGAAGAGCCATCAAAAGGCCGCGCATCGAGGACGATCCCGTTCGAAGCGGGCTTTTACGCGGTTTGGTAAAAGAGTCAATCGGCGCCGAGACGGTTGAGGGTGGAGCGACGGATCGCCGTCATCGCCAAGCTGGAGCACCCCTCATCGACCGCGCTTGGCTCGGCCACCTTCTCCCACGGGGAGAAGAAGAGGCGGTGCCGCTTGCGCTGTACAATGGCGGACGCAGGAAGTACGAACACGCAAAATATCCTTTGGCGTGTCTGCGCTGGCCGGCTTGTGCTGCCCGATAGGCAGACCCGAATTCCGAAAGACAAAGATGTCCAGTTTCGAAACGATCGTGCCTGCGCTTGCCGAGGCGCTGCAGAACCGCGGCTATAACGAACTGACAGCGGTTCAGAAAGCGGTGCTGGCCCCTGGGCTCGGCGCGGCCGATGCGCTGGTCTCGGCCCAGACCGGTTCCGGCAAGACGGTGGCCTTCGGCCTTGCCCTGGCGCCGAGCCTGCTCGGCGGCGCCGAACGCTTCGCCGACGCCGGCGCGCCGCTGGGGCTGGTGGTGGCTCCGACGCGGGAGCTGGCGCTGCAGGTGCGGCGCGAATTGGAATGGCTTTACGCGCTGACCGGCGCAACGGTCGCCTCCTGCGTCGGCGGCATGGACATGCGCAGCGAGCGGCGCGCGCTGGAGCGCGGCGCCCATATCGTCGTCGGCACGCCGGGCCGGCTGCGCGACCACATCACCCGCGGCGCGCTCGACATGTCGGCGCTGAAGGCCGTGGTGCTCGACGAGGCCGACGAGATGCTCGATCTCGGCTTTCGCGAGGACCTCGAATTCATCCTCGATGCCGCGCCCGCCGAGCGCCGCACGCTGATGTTTTCCGCCACGGTGCCGCGCTCCATCGCCACGCTGGCGAAAAGCTACCAGCGCGATGCCGTGCGCATCTCGGCCGGGGGCGAGGAAAAGCAGCATCTCGACATCGAGTATCGGGCGCTCTCCGTCGCGCCGGCCGACCGCGAGAACGCCATCATCAACGTGCTGCGCTATTACGAGGCCACCAACGCGATGGTGTTTTGCAACACCCGCGCCGCCGTCAACCATCTCACCGCGCGCTTCAACAACCGCAATTTCTCCGTCGTGGCGCTTTCGGGCGAGCTCAGCCAGAACGAGCGCAGCCATGCGCTGCAGGCGATGCGCGACGGTCGCGCCAGGGTCTGCATCGCCACCGACGTTGCGGCGCGCGGCATCGATCTGCCCAATCTCGACTTGGTCATCCATGCCGACCTGCCGAGCAATCCCGAGACGCTGCTGCACCGCAGCGGGCGCACCGGACGTGCCGGACGAAAAGGCGTGAGCGCGCTGATCGTGCCGGGCAACGCCCGCCGCCGCACCGAACGGCTGCTGCACAATGCCGGCCTGGCCGCGACTTGGGGCAACCCGCCCTCGGCCGACGAGGTGCTGCGGCGCGACGACGAGCGCATCCTCGCCGATCCGGCCTTCGGCGAGCCGGTCAAGGAAGAGGAGCGTGATTTCGCCGGCGCACTGCTCGAGCGGCATGGCCCCGAACTGGTGGCCGCCGCCTTCGTGCGGCTCTGCCGCGGCAGCCGCTCGGCACCCGAGGATCTGCTCGAGGTCGCGCCCTTTGCACCGTCAAAGGAGCAGTTTACACGCCGTGACGAAGCACCCGGCCGCCGCGACGAATTCGGCGCCAGTGTCTGGTTCTCGCTGTCGGTCGGCCGCCGGCAGAATGCCGAACCGCGTTGGCTGATCCCGATGCTGTGCCGCACCGGCAGCATCTCCAAACGCGAGATCGGCGCCATCAAGATGCAGCCGGAGGAAACCTTCGTGCAGATCGCCGCCGACTGGGCCGACCGCTTCCTCGCCGCGATCGGCCCCGACCGCAAATTGCAGGGCAGCATCGCCGTGAAGCGGCTGGACAGCACGCCGGATCTGTCGCGAGCCGGCTACCAGCCGCCGCGGCCCGAGAAGAAGCCGCATCGCGGCAAGCGCGCTTTCGATCAGAGCACGCCCAAATTCGAGAAGCGCGCGCCGGGCGAGCAGCGGCCGACCGACGCGGCGGACTCAAAACCCTGGGCGAAAAAGTCCGGCAAACCGAAATTCGAAAAATCAAAACTCGATCGGCCGAAATTCGACAAGCCGGCAAAGCACAAGAATCCGAAGAAGCGGCCGGGCTGACCGCACAGCCTGCCAGCGCCGCCGACCTCACGCATGCCTCTTGCGATTCGCCGCGACTTTGAACAGTCTGGGCACGGCGCAGCAACGGGGACAGGGCGATGCGCGGCGAAGTTCTGCACTATGACGAGCAGCAAGGCTTCGGCTTCATCAGCGGCGCCGACGGCAAGCGCTACAGTTTCGCGCGCGAGGATTTGCGCCGCGAGATGGCGCTGACCAGGGGCGCCGAAGTCGAATTCCAGCCGAATGGCGACCGGGCAAGCAATATCTATTCGGTCCGCGCCCGCGTTACCGGCCAAACAGACAATGCCGCTCCGGCCGTGGCGGCCGCGCGTCCAATGCCGGGCAGCGCACCTGCGGCGCCCACGCCATTCGGCCGCAACGCCGACAACGGAACGATCCAGACCACCGGCCTCTGGGACTATTTCTGGCGTGGCCTGACCACGAACTATGTCAACTTCGCCGGTCGTGCCCGGCGCAAGGAATTCTGGGGCTTTTGCCTGTTCTGGACGGTCGGCCTCGCCGTCCTTGTCGGCGTCGGCCTCTCCGTGGATTTGGGAAGCGGCATCGAACAGGGCGACGACCTGCCGATCGTCATGATCGGCCTTGTCGTTCTCTACATTCTGCTGACGTTCCTGCCGTGGGTCGCGCTGCTTGTGCGCCGCCTGCACGATCTCGGCCTGACCGGCTGGCTCGCAATCCTCTGCTTCCTGCCCTATGTCGGCGGACTGGCCACCCTGGTCTTCGGGCTGATCCCGACCCAGGCCGGCGACAATAAGTGGGGACCGGTGCCGGGCGGGGTGAGATTCTAGCGCGATACGTGCGCATTGAAATTTTATACAACTTTAGATAGTCTGCGGCGACGCGATGCAGGGGGAGCCAATGCGCGGAACTGTGTTTCACTACGACAAGGATCACGACTACGGCTACATCAACGGCGTTGACGGCAAACGCTACATCTTCGGCCGCAGCGACCTGACCAACGATGTAGCCCTCGCCAGAGGCATGCTGGTCGAGTTCTCGCCGGACGATGGCACTGCGCACGACATCGTGGCCGTAGGATCGGTCGTACCATCACCAAGCGGCAGTCTGCAGCCGCAGCTCGGCCGAACCACTGAAATCCGCCCCGCCAAGTCCCTGGGACTGTGGGCTTATTTCCTGCGAGCTCTGGGCGACGACTATCGCAATTTCACCGGCCGAGCCCGTCGTAAGGAGTTTTGGGCGTTCCATCTCTGGTTCTACGCCGTGCTCGTCGCGCTGTTCGGTTTCGGCATCCTGCTCAACCTGGCGATAAGCGGTTTCGATGATGGTCCAAGGACCTCAATCGGGTATATTCCTGCCCTGCTTTTCGTGCTGGTAGCAATCCTGCCGTCGATCGCGCTCGTCGTGCGGCGTCTGCACGACATCGGGCTGACCGGCTGGCTTGCCTTGCTTTGCTACACTCCGGCATTCGGGGCGTGGCCATTCTCATCTTCGGGCTTCTTCCCTCTCAATTCGGGGACAACCGGTGGGGGCCGATGCCAGCCGGAGCCGACCCGGCCTGAAAGCCTGCTCGATGCGGCTTAACCCAGGAACTTGGCGATGATGGCGTCGCCCATCTCCGTCGTGCCGACTTCCTTCATGCCTTCGGACATGATGTCCTTGGTACGAAGCCCGTCATCGAGCACGGCGGCGATCGCGCCTTCGAGCTTGTCGGCTTCCGCCACCATGCCGAAGGAATAGCGCAGGCACATGGCGAAGGAGGCAATCATCGCGATCGGGTTGGCGATGCCCTTGCCGGCGATGTCGGGCGCCGAACCGTGCACTGGCTCATAGAGCGCCTTGCGCTTGCCGGTCTTGACGTCCGGTGCGCCGAGCGATGCCGAAGGCAGCATGCCGATCGAGCCGGTGAGCATGGCGGCGATGTCGGACAGCATGTCGCCGAACAGATTGTCGGTGACGATGACGTCGAACTGCTTCGGCCAGCGCACCAGCTGCATGCCGCCGGCATCGGCCAGCATGTGGTCGAGCTTGACATCGCTGTACCTGGCCTTGTGCGTCTGGCTGACGACCTCGTTCCACAGCACGCCCGACTTCATGACGTTGCGCTTTTCCATCGAGGTGACCTGGTTGCGGCGCGTGCGCGCCAGCTCGAAGGCGACGCCCGAGATGCGCTCGATCTCGAACGTGTCGTAGACCTGCGTGTCGATGCCGCGCTTCTGGCCGTTGCCGAGATCGATGATCTGCTTCGGCTCGCCGAAATAGACGCCGCCGGTGAGCTCGCGCACGATCAATATGTCGAGGCCCTCGACCACCTCCTGCTTGAGCGAGGAGGACGCGGCCAAAGCCGGATAGCAGATGGCCGGCCGCAGATTGGCGAACAGCTCCATGTCCTTGCGCAGGCGCAGCAGCCCCGCCTCGGGGCGCACCTCATAGGGCACATTGTCCCATTTCGGCCCGCCGACGGCGCCGAACAGCACTGCGTCCGCCGCCATCGCTTTTGCCATGTCGGCATCGGAGATCGCCGCGCCATGCGCGTCGTAGGCCGAGCCGCCGACCAGCCCCTCGTCGGTGGCGAAGCCGCTGTCGAGTTTTTCGTTCATGGCCCCGATCAGCTTCTTCACCTCGGACATGGCCTCGGGGCCGATGCCGTCGCCGGCGAGCAGGAAGAGATTTTTCGAAGTCATGGAGAACCGTCCCGGGAGAGTTTTGAACCGCGGCCTTGCTAAACGCCAAGCGCTTGCGGCGCAAGCCTGCCAACCATCACCGGTGCGAGAGAATATTGACCAGCCGGCCGAGCGGATCGCGCACATAGAAGCGCCGCACGCCCCAGGGCTCATCGGCGGGGCCGTATTCGATAGGGAAGCCGGCACGCTTCATGGCTTCGAACGCTGCGTCGACGTCATCGACCTCGATCGAGAGATCGGGTACCGGCGTACCCGACCCGCCCTCGGCCATAAAGCTTATCTGCACGGTCATCGTCTCGGCCGAGCCACAGGTGACGATCCAGCCTTGATCCATCAACACGTCAAGTCCGAGCACATCCTGATAGAAATGCTTCGCCGCAGCGGTGTCTTGCGTGGCGATGTTAGCGACGATGCGCTTGACCTTCACCATCGGCTGATCCTCGCTTTGCACAAGTCATTGCCCAAATGCCTTTTGGGCGACCGCGTCACTGCGGGCGCTTGAGCGCCGTCACTTCGATCTCGATCTTCATTTCCGGTTTGTTGAGCTGGCAGACGATCATCGTTGCAGCCGGACGGATGTCGCCGAAGACCTCGCCAAGAATGGGAAAGACCACGTCAACATAGGCCTGGTCGGTGATGTAGTAATGCGCCCGCACCACATCGGCCATGTCGAAGCCGCCCTCGGCCAAAGCCCTGGCGATGGTGGCGAGGCAATTGCGCGCCTGCGCCTCGACCGTCTCCGGCATCGTCATGGTGGCATAGTCGTAGCCGGTCGTTCCGGACACGAAGCACCAGTCGCCCTGCACCACCGCGCGCGAATAGCCGGCGGTCTTTTCGAAGGGCGAACCGGTCGAGATGAGCTTGCGCATGGAGGCGGCCTCCTTGTGATGGTCGCGTCCGTCTAGCAGAGTAATGCGATCTCGTCGTGGGCCAAGCCGGGCGGACCCGTTGTCAGGACAAGCAGGCTACGTGAGAGATTGGCCGCAAACTCCTCCGGTCGTCATTCCTGGGCGGCGCAAGGAGCGAAGCGACGCGCGCAGACCCTGGAATCCATGCCGTGAACTATAAGCGTTGCAACGGTGCAGAATCTGCAACGCCCCACTCTGCGGCAACGGTCCCGGCATGGATCCTCGGGTCTGCGCTCCGCTGCGCTTCGCTCCGCCCGTGGATGACGAAGCCGCGATAGTCGCGCCCTGCCGATTCCTAATTCCCCGACCCCTGCGCGTCGTCATACGCCTTCTTGATATCGGCCGGCCAGCTCTTCACGTCGGGCCAGGTCAGCGGCTCGCCATTGTCGCCGCGGCGGGCGAAGTAGACCTTGTGCTGGACGGGGTCGACAGCCAGGAAGCCGTCGCTGCCGCCGCAATCATGCGGCACGCAGCCGGTGGCATAGAAGGCGCCGGACGCGGTCTTTTCGGTGCCGCCGCCGACCAGCAGGCTGGTCGCCATGTCCGGCATGTCCTTGCCGAGCAGCGCCTCGGCCGCCTTGTAGACGGCCTCGTTGTGGAAGGCGTCGATGATGTTGTCGTATTTGGACGGATCGACATCCTTCCAGTCGGTTCCCGGCTCAGGCGTGTAGGTGAGTTCGCCCGAGGTCGTCAGGCCCGTCCTCGGCGACCATTGCAGCGCCGGCTTGGAATCCCCGGGCAGAAGATAGGGCACGTAGTAGATCGCGCTTGCGGAGACGGCAGCCGGCGGTGCGCCGCATTCGTCCTGCTCGACCGTGGTGGTCTGGATCTCGCCGTCTTGCGCCTTCCAGGCGATCACGCTCGCCGGCCCGCACTGGTTGCCGCCGTCGCCAACGTTGAAGAGGGCGACCTTGACGCCGCCGATCTCGGCGATTCTGTCGAGGAAGACATCGTAGTTGCTGGCCAGTTGCTTGCCGTCGAAGGCCAGGACCTTCTCGCCATACTGCTCTTCCTGCGTGATGGTGAACTGGCCGCCCTCGAAGGGGATCGGGGCCTGCTTGTCCTCATCGGCGGCCGCATCGTCGCTGCCCGATCCCTGGTCGGCGGCCCCGCCGGACGCATCGCCAGCCGGCACAAGCACCGGGTCGGTCTGCGCATGCACGCCGGCTGCCGGCATGAGCAGCCACGCCAGCGCGCAGGCGCCGGCCAGAAGCGAGCGTGTCATGACTGTTCCTCCGTTCAGCCGTCACCCAAAGACCTCCCGGCGGCGGCGCTTCGCCACCCGGACCTGAATCTCGATTGCCGCCGCTTAGGCCCAGGGGCGCAGCTCGGCGTTCCTCTTCTCGAAGGAGGCGATGGCGCCGGCCTTTTCCATGGTCAGCCCGATGTCGTCGAGACCGTTGAGCAGGCAATGGCGCTTGAAGTCGTCGAGGTCGAACTTGACCACGCCGCCGTCCGGGCCGCGGATCTCCTTGGCTTCGAGATCGATCGACAGCGTCGCGTTCGATCCGCGCGAGGCATCGTCCATCAGCTTGTCGAGGTCTTCCGGGTTGACGGTGATCGGCAGGATGCCGTTCTTGAAGCAGTTGTTGTAGAAGATGTCGGCGAACGAGGTCGAGATCACGCAGCGAATGCCGAAATCGAGCAGCGCCCAGGGCGCATGCTCGCGGCTCGAGCCGCAGCCGAAATTGTCGCCGGCGACCAGGATCTGCGCCTTGCGGTAGGCCGGCTTGTTGAGCACGAAATCCGGGTTCTCCGAACCGTCGTCCTTGTAGCGCATCTCGGCAAACAGGCCGGTGCCAAGCCCGGTGCGCTTGATCGTCTTGAGATAATCCTTCGGGATGATCATGTCGGTGTCGACATTGACGATCGGCATCGGCGCGGCGACGCCGGTGAGCTTGGTGAATTTGTCCATGGCTTTTGCCCGTCTTCTTTCGTTGCGGGGAGAACTTGGCGCACGCTTTACACAAAGCCGGCGGCAAATGAAAGGCAACTGTTCGTGCGGACCATTGCGCCATGGCGGATCGGATGGCCTGGCGAAAAACGGCTTCATGATCGCGGCCGACTGGTGCAGTCTGGCCGCATGACCGACCATTCCCGAATCCTCTATGCTTGCGAGCCCACGCTCGACGCCGCCGAGTTCCGCCGCGTGCTGGTGGAATCCGGCCTCGGCGAGACGCGGCCTGTCGACGACGAAGTCCGCCTGAAGGCGATGCTCGGCAACGCCAACCTGGTGCTGACGGCGCGCCTCGAAGTCGACGACAAGCCGCTGATCGGGGTTGCCCGCGCCGTCACCGATTTTTCCTGGGTCTGCTACATCTCCGAGCTTGCCGTTTCCAAATCGGCGCAAGGGCTCGGCATCGGCAAGGGCCTGATGGACGAGGCCCGTCGCCAGCTCGGCCCTTCGGTCGCCATAAGCCTGATCTCGATGCCCGACGCCGTCGGCTTCTACGAACGCATCGGCATGACGCGCATGCCCGACGCTTTCTGGTTCGCCCGCAAGCGCTGACTCGACGATCGACTTTTCTCAAGAAGAGGCTCATCCTCCCAAAGCAACAGTCACCGACAGGAAGTAGATGCGGCATCAAATGCTTCCTTGTCCGGTCGTTTTGCTTTCGAGGAGGGGCCCTTGGCGGAGAGTGCGTTCAAATACTGCGATCTCGTCATGAAGGGCGGCATCACCAGCGGCATAGTCTATCCCAACGCGGCCCTGAAGCTGTCCGAGACATACCGGTTCAAGAGCATCGGCGGAACCTCCGCCGGCGCGATCGCCGCTGCCGCCTGCGCCGCCGCCGCGGTCGGGGAGCGGCGAAAGACCGCCGGGCAGGAAATCGCCAAAGCCCCGTCGCAGGTCGGTTTCGCCGGTCTGGCTGGAGTGTCCAGCACGCTTTCGGGTGAGGGTTTCATCTTCGGCCTGTTCCAGCCCGCCTCGGGCGCTAGCGCTGCCTACAGGCTGGTTGTCGTGCTTGCCGGAAACGACGGCCCGCTTCGCAAGTGGCTTCAGACCGTCGTCGCGGTGTTTGCGATCGCACCAGTCGAGACATTCGGGCTCTTCGCTCTGCTCTGCTGGGGTTGGTGGGCCGCCGGCTTCTTCTCGGATCCCCTGGCGATCGTCTTGCACGCGGTTCCTTCATTCCTCGGCGCCTATGCGCTCGGGGCAGTCTTTGCCGCCCTGCGCGTCGCGCGGGTGGTGCGGCGCAACCTTCTCGGCCTCTGCTGCGGCAAGCGGGGCGCCGGGTCGTTCCGGGGAAAGGGCAAACCGGCGCTCACCGATTGGCTGCATGAAACGCTGCAGAACCTCTCCGGCCAGGCCGACGCCAGGCCGCTCCTGTTCGAGGACCTGTGGGAAGCGCCGCCCTACCCGCAGGAGCCTCAATCGAGTCATGCCGTTTCCCTGACGATGATCACCACCGACGTTTCGCACAGCGAACCGCGCAGCCTGCCCTTCGACAAGGACACCCATTTCTGGTTCCTCAAGCGTGAGTTCGATGCTCTGTTTCCCGAGAACCTTGTCGACTGGATGATCGGCGAATCGGGCAAGCAGCGTCGCTTCAATGGCGAAACTTATTATCGCCTGCCTGAATATGGAAAGCTCCCGGTCCTGGTCGCCACCCGCATGAGCCTGAGCTTCCCGCTGCTGATCAGCGCTGTGCCGCTGCATGAAATCTTCGATCCCGCCGCCGCGGACGGCGTGGATGCGCCGGCGCTCAAAAAGAGCAGTCCGAAAACGCCCCTGGAGGCTACCGATTCGCTTGCCGCCGGCGGCGCCGAACAGCCATCCGACACGGCTGCCTTCCGACGCTGCTGGTTTTCCGATGGCGGCATCTGCAGCAACTTCCCCATCCATCTTTTCGACGCGCCGCTGCCGCGTTGGCCGACCTTCGCCATCGACCTCGTCTATCCCGACGCAAATGACAGGCAGAACAGGGGAGTCTTTCTGCCGAAGCCCGATGATGGCTGGCAGGCCCAGTATCAGTCCCTCTCCGGCATGAAGTCCGTCCGCGAGATCGCGGCGTTCGTATTCGGCATCGTCGCCACGATGCAGAACTGGCGCGACCTGCTTCAGTCGCGGGCGCCCGGCAATCGCGAGCGCATCGTCCACGTTCCCCTGACGCCCGAGGAGGGCGGCATGAATCTGAACATGCCAGCGCGTATCCTGGAGCAGGTCTCCGAGAAAGGCACGCGGGCCGGCGAGACATTCGCGGAGTTCTCTTTCGATGCCCACTACTGGACGCGCTGGCGCAACCTCGCCTCAGCCTTGCAGCGCTACACCATCACGGTCGCCGAGAGCGCTGACTACGAACCGAAAATAGCCGAGTATGTGAAAGCCTATGAGACGGCCCGCACCACCAACCCGGTGCCGCCCTTTGCCTTCGAGGGAGCCATGCAGCGGGCCGAGGCAAGGGCCCTGCTGGCAGGGCTGATCGCCCAGGGGCATCGATGGGAAGACAAGGGGCCCGACTTCACGGAGACCGCGCCACGGCCGCTGCCGCAGATGCAGATCACGCTCACCTACTAGAGCAATTTCAGGAGAGATGCGTGGCGGCCGGAACCGCGCAAAAGCAAAAAACAAACACTTGGAGGGGGCAGCGATTCCGCGAAGCGCTGAACCGCACTAAGAGCAAAACCGGGAATGACCCTCAGATCACGTTCAGCTCCCTGAACGCCCGTCCCTGCGCGATCCGTTCATACCCGAAGGCCGAGCAGTCCACTGTGCGATAGCCGCCATGCACGATGAGCTCGGCGAGCGACTTGCCGACCGCCGGCGCCTGCTGCAGCCCGTGGCCGGAAAAGCCGTTGGCGAAAATGAAGTTCTCGACTTCCGGATGCGGCCCCACCACGGCGTTCTGGTCGAGCGTGTTGTAGTCGTAGTGCCCGACCCAGGCGCGCGTCGGCTTGATCGCCTCGAAGGCCGGGATGCGGGTGGCGAGCACCGGCCAGATCACCTCTTCGAACAGCGGCCAGTTGACGTCGAAATCGTTGGGATCGGGCGCGCAATCCCCTTCCTCCGGCTCGGCGCCGCCGGTCAGGTAGACCGAGCCTTCCGGCCGCACATAGATGCCGGATGGATCGACCAGCAGCGGCATGTCGGCATATCTCTCGCGCGCCTCGAAGACGAACACGTTGCGCTTGCGCGGCTCGACGGGCAGCTCGAGCCCGGCCATGGCCGCCACCTTGCCGGCGTTCGGGCCGGCGGCGTTGACGACGATGCCGGCCTTCAGCGTCTCGCCATTGTCGAGGCTCACGCCGGTGACGCGGTTGCCCTGCCGCGCGATGCCGGTGACGGAAGCGGTGATGAAATCGATCTGCTTCTCGCGCAGCGCCTTGCGGAACAGCATCAGCATCGCATGCGCGTCGAACCAGCCTTCGCCGGTGCGGCCATAGGCGCCAGCCGAAATGCCCTCCACCGACAGCCATGGGAAGCGGCGCGTCAGCTGCCCGGCATCCTCGAGCACGATGTCGGCGCCTTCGGCGATCTGCGCTGCGTGGTTGGCCTCGAGGATCGGCAGCCCGGACTCGCCGGCCAGGATGAGATAGCCGCCCTCGCGAAAGCCGATATCGGCGTCGGCGCCGAAAGTCTCCTTGAGCCGCCGGAACAGTTTCAGCGTGAACTGCGACAGGCGGATGTTTTCAGGGATCGAGAATTGCTGGCGGATCGAGGCCATGGAGAGCGTTGTCGCCGCGTGGGAAAATTGCGGATCGCGCTCGACCAGCGCGATGGAGCCCAGGAACCCTTCCTCGCGCAAATAATAGGCGATCGAGGACCCGACGATGGCCCCGCCGATAATGACGATGTCGTACTGCACTTCTTTCGGCTCTCCGGCTCCAGAGCATGATCCCGAACCGAAGGACCGCGTAAGCGAAAAGCGGGTGCCGGTTTTCGGATAAGATCATGCTCAACTTGATAAAGGCAGACTGATCTCGAAGCGCGTGCCGCGCTCGGAGTCAACCAGTCTGATCGTGCCATCATGCGCTTTCAGGAGGGCCAGCACGATGCCGAGCCCCATGCCGGTGCCGCCGCTCTCGCGCCGCGTGGTGAAGAATGGCTCGAACACCTTTGCGCGGTTGCTGGGCGAAATGCCGTCGCCGTCGTCGCCGATATGGACCACGACCCTGCCGCCTGCGACCGCGGCCTTGATCGAAACCAGCTTCGCGCCGTGCCGCGCCGAATTGTCGATGAGATTGGCGATCACGATGGCAAGGTTCTCGCCGGAAATGCCGACTGCGACCTCGCCGCCGGCCTCGATGCGGACCTCCAGCCTGGTGTCGACCGGCAGCAGCGCGAGCGCCGCGCTGGGCGTCGTGCTTTCGCCGCTGGGCGCCAGGTTTTCCGCCCGCGCCAGCTCGAGCAGCCGACGCACCAAGAGGTTCAGCCGCCCGGCATCGGTGACGATGTTGTTGGCGAAGCGCTGCCGCTCGGCCTCGTCCATCGTGCCGCCGGAATCCCTCAGCAGCTCCGCCGCGCCCTGGATTGCCGTCAGTGGCGATTTGAGCTCATGCGAGACGTGGGTGGCGAATGTCTGGATGCTGTCCGAGCGCGCCTGCAGCTTGCCGGCCATGTCGAGGAACGCAGCCGACAATTCTGCCATCTCGCGCGTGCCGTGATGGTCGAGCGGCCGCATCGCCTCGCGGTCGCCGACGGCGATGCGCTTTGTCCGCTCGATCAGCGCGTAGATCGGCCGGCTGACGGTGCGGATGAACATGAGCGCGATCAGCAGCGTGCCGCCGAGCATGGCGATGGCAGCGAGCGTCACCTTGCCGCGCTCGCCATAGAGATGCTTGATGATGTTGTTCGGCGTTCGCGACAGGTACACCACGCCGGCGACCCGGCCCTCGACCTCGACCGGCATGGCGACGAAGACGCGCACCCTAGTGCCGCGGCTCACCGAGTAGAGGGGCGGCGGCGGCTGGTCGGGAATCCTTAAGCGCAGCTCGCTGGCATAGCGCCCGGCCAAGGCCTGCCGCACCTCTTCGACCTCGCCGAGCGATTGTCCGACTTCCGAGCGGCCGGCGATGACGACGCCGCGGGGATCGAGCAGCCGGAAACCGGCGAGCGTCGTCTTCTGTATCTCTTCCAGCATGCCTGACAGGCGCACGCCGATCGCCGCGAAGCCCGGATCGGCAGCGGCAGGAAGGCCTGGCGGCCGGGTCGGCAGCACATCGTCGGCGGCAAGGTCGAGGCGCGGTTCGATCGGGTGGTAGGGATAGTCGCGGGCGCTCGCCGCATCGGACGGGACCGGCGGTCCGAGCCTGTCCTGGGCGATGCCGGCGTCGCGCACCTCCCGGGCGTAGATCGCGGCAAGAGCGGCGCCTTGCGCGATGAGCTCGGCCTCGGTCTGGCGGATCAGCTGGTTCTCGTAGAGGCGGAAGAAGAACAGTCCGACCAGCGGCAGCGCCATCACCACGATCAGGATGGCGACGACGACGGTGGCAAGCCGCGGCCGCCATTTTTCCTTGCTCAACCACCGCATCGGCCGAGCCGGAAGCCGACGCCATGCACGGTCTCGATCGCATCGTTGCAGCCGGCCGCCGCCAGCTTGGCGCGGATGTTGCGGATGTGGCTGTCGACGGTGCGGTCGGAGACATGGATGTTCGATTGATAGGCATTGGCCATCACCGCATCGCGGCCGAGCACGTGCTGCGGTCGGGCAAGGAATCCCTTCACGATCGCGAACTCGATGGCCGTCAGCACCAGCGGCCTGCCGTCGAAGCTCGCCGCATGGCTTGCCGGAACCAGCGTCAGTCTGCCATGCGCGAACTGCCGCTCATCCGTCTCCTCCACCGCCACGGGGCGGGCGCGCCGCAGGATGACGTTGACGCGGGCGACCAGCTCGCGCGGGCTGAACGGCTTTGTCACATAATCGTCGCCACCCATCTCAAGCCCGAGGATGCGGTCGATCTCTTCGTCCCGCGCCGACAGGAACAGCACCGGAATGTCGCAGCGCTGCCGCAGCCGCCGGCAGACCTCCAGCCCGTCCATCTCCGGCATGCCGATATCGAGCACGATGAGGTCCGGCGGACGGCGCTCGACCGCCTGCAGGGCCGCGGCGCCGTCTGAAACCGCGTGGGTTTTCATGCCGGCCTTTTCCAGCGCGAAGCAGATGATCTCGCGGATGTGCGGGTCGTCGTCGGCGACGAGGATATTGTGCGGCATGAATCAGTGGCCCGGCGCATAGGGTTGGGTGACGGCAGGATCGGCAAGCGCGCCGTTCTTCTCGAGATAGCGCAGAAGCCGCCAGTCGCGAAAGCTCCAGGCGCGCCAGTTTTTCTGGCTGGCACGATAATGGGCTTCAGCGATCAGATCGGTCTCATCGCCGGCCTCGCGGTCGGGATACGATCGCTTTTGATGGTCGAAGAAGCGACCGAGAGCCGGCAGGGCGTCAGGACCCAGCGAACGCGTATAGCAGATGTCGAGGGGAACGCCGTGTCTGGTCATTTCAAGGGAGTGGTCGACATTGTAGTTGGCGATGAGCGCGGCGAAGTTGACGAAGCAGCAGGCATAGAGCGTCGCCGATAACGTCAGAAGATTGGCGGAGAACAGCCATTCGCTGGATTTTCCGAGCGCGATGCGAGCAATGATCAGCGCCAGCCCTGCCGCGACCAGCCCCATCCAGACAAAGGCGGCGATGCGCAGATAGGTCAGTGCATAGACATCGACATAGAGGTCCAGCCTAAGGATAGAGGAGATGACCAGTACGATGTTCTGCGCCACCCACAGATAGACCAGCCGGCGGATCAGCGGGTCGTGCGAGGTCTCGCTGCCGGGCTTGAGCGCCGCCAGCACGAAGCCGGCCGCAAGCAGCGCGGTGACGACCAGCGGATAGGCGCCGCGATGTGCATAGGCGGCATAGGTCAGCCCATCGGGCAGCGCCACACCGCCCCACAGATACGTGGCGTCGAGCGCGGTCTGCACGGCGAATAGGGCGTTGAAAACCATCAGCGCGCGCAGGATCGCCGCCTTGCCGAAAATGATGTCCTCGGCGGAAGCCCTTGCCGGTCTTGCCGTTGGCGCGGCCGGCGCGAGGCGCCTGATGCGGGAGACGAAGCGCGGCAGCCGCGGCCGCAGGAAAGCCCAGACGCCGGCGAGCACGACCAGCCAGAAGACAACCCGGCCGACCTCGATATATTCGAGCAAGGCGTAGAGATCGATCAGTGAGAACCAGTGTTCGATGATGGGGTTGGCGGCGCCGAACAAGGCGAGGAAGACCGCGCCGAGGGTCAGCGGCATGATCCAGACGGTGATTGCCGCCAGCCGGATCCCCCGTCGCCCAAGCCGCCGCGCTGCCTTGCGCCAGCCAATGAAGTCGCGGGCGAAGCGGAAGGGCGCTGCAAGCAGGAACAGGCAGATCTGCTTCGCGATGCGGGCGAGCCCCGGGCCCAGCCGCCCGCCCAGCGACAGCGCGAATAGAGCCAGCGCCACGATCGCGACCAGCACGGAGAGCGGGCTGACATTTTCGACCAGCGGCAGCAGCCCGGCAAACAGCGCCAGCGGTCTCAGCCAGACCCTGCCATTGCTTATCGCTGCCGGATGCATGGCGACGACCGCGCCGGCGAGCACCATGCCGAACAGGAAGACGGTGATGCCGATCGGCTGGTCATAGAGAAGGAAATCCCCCAGCCCCACCAGCAGGACGGCGGCGCCGACGCGGCGGCAATAGCTCGGGGCAAGTGATGTCGCGGTCATGGCCGGGCTTTCCTCAGGACGGCGGCGGTCCGGACTGCATGCCGCGATCCAGGGATGAAGGGCAGGATGTTGGCGCCCGGGCGCAGCCTTTGCGGCTCGGCGAGCCACCAGCCGTCTTTGCGCAGCCGGCGCGGCAGGGACCAACGGGGTTTTGCATGTGTTCGCATGCCGCCTGTCTCGCCGGCCGCCGCGGAGGGCTTGCGGCGGATTGGAGGAGGTTTTCCGCAAGGATTTGCAGATTTCGTGCAGAGGGGAGGGCGCCGGCGTCCTCTCCCCCCTCGAGGGGGAGATGTCGCCAAAGGCGACAGAGGGGGTCGCTGCGCGTGAAGCGCCGGCGCTACCCCGCGACGAGAAACAGCGTTGGCGCTTTGTGCGAGACGACCCCCTCTGACCGCTTCGCGGCCATCTCCCCCTCAAGGGGGGAGACTCCTCCGCGACTTGCCTCACTCGTCCCCAACCGCCATAGATCGGTCATGGAAACCTACCGTTCGCGCCGCTTGGTGCTCTACATGCCCGCCTTCAACGAGCGGGCGCTCGCCAAGATCGCATCGCTTGCCTGCGACGCGGTCGTCATCGCATGATGACCGTCCAACGCCGGCTGGCTGCAACTCACCACAGGGTCGAAAAATGAAACTTTACCGCTTTCTGTCCGGTCCGGACGACTCCACCTTCTGCCACAAGGTGACGGCGGCCCTAAACAAGGGCTGGCACCTGTTCGGCTCGCCGACCTATGCCTATGACAAGACGACCAAGTCGATGCGCTGCGGCCAGGCCGTGGTGAAGGATATCGAAGGCCAGGACTACGCCCCGGACACCAAGCTCAGCGATTGGTAGATGCTGCCGATCTCCCCCCAAGTTGGGGAGATGCCCGGCAGGGCAGAGGGGGGCGCGAAGGAACGAGGCGTCAGCGGAATGGCGCGTGAGCACTCACCCTGCCGCCGCCTGCTCGGCCGCTTCCTCGATCCGCTCCATGTCGTCGTCCGGCAGGCCGAAATGGTGGCCGATCTCGTGGATCAGCACATGGGTGACGATGTCGCCCAGCGTCTCCTCGTTCTCGGACCAGTAGTCGAGGATGGCGCGGCGGTAGAGGGTGATGCGGTTCGGCCCCTCGCCGGTCTGCGGGTTCCAGCGCTCGGCGATGCCGCGCCCCTCGAACAGGCCGAGCAGGTCGAAGGGCGTCTCCAGCGACAGGTCGTCCATGATCTCGTCGGTCGGGAAGTCGGCGATCTGGATGACGATCTCGCCGGTCAGCGTGCGGAATTCGTCCGGCAGATGGGCGTAAGCCTCCAGCGCCAGGAATTCCATCTCCTCCATCGATGGCGAGAGTTGATCGTGCCAGGTGCGGGTCTTGTAGATGCGGGCCATGAAGTGTCCTTTGATCCCGGCATATAGGCTTTTGCGCCGGTCGAGGCAATTGAGCCGCAATTCCGCGCTCAAATCCTTTGCCGTTGAGGTTGAATCGGCTATGGCTCGGTTCCGGCCATGACTCAGGAGCTTCTCATGCCGGACCTTTCCACCCTTGGACTTTTCGCCATTGCCTGTCTCGCGCTGACCGCCACGCCGGGGCCGGACATGCTGTTGATCGCCTCCCGCAGCGCCAGCCAGGGGCGCGCCTCGGGCCTGGCGACCTATGCCGGCATCGCCGCCGGCACCTATTGCCACGCGCTCGCTGCCGCCTTCGGGCTGTCGCAACTTTTCGTGGCAGCGCCGATCGCCTACGACGTCGTGCGCTATGCCGGCGCGGCCTACCTCGCCTACCTCGCCTGGAAAGCTTTCCGTTCCGAAGGGACGGCATTCGCGCCGGTCGCCGGCCTGCCGCGCTATTCGCGGGCTCGCATCTCCGGCAAGGCCTGCTTACCAATCTGCTCAACCCGAAGATGGCGCTGTTCGTGCTGGCGCTGTTCCCGCAGTTCGTGCATCCCGAGGCCGGGTCCGTCGCGGGCCAGATCCTGATGCTGGCGACCGTGCTCAACCTCATCGGGCTGGTGGTCAATGGCCTGGTTATCCTGACCGCGAGCCGGATCGGTGTCGCCTTGTCGAGGCGCACGCGCTTCCAACGGGCGCCGCAGATCCTGCTGGGAACCGTCTTTGCTGGGCTTGCCGCGCGACTGGCTTTCGGCGGCCAGCGCTGAACCAAAGGCAATTTTCTTAAGGAATAAATTCCTTGTGAGTCTGCTTGACTCTTCCAAGGCGCTCTGGAATCTATAGGAACATAACAGGAACAATTGCTGCCGGAAGTGAACGTCATGGCGATGAGCGCCGTGGCGCGGGACACTGTTTTTGCCCTGCGCCGCCAGATCGCGAAGATAGAGGGAACGCTGCCCGAGCGCCTGGAAACGCCGGCGGTCGGCGCGCTTAAAGCAATTCCAGGCAAAGTGCGAAGCGGTTTTCCGTCCGCAATTGCGGAAAAACAAATTTCCAACGATGCCGCCGGCTCCGACCTCACAATCGTCCGGCGCGGCCTTGCCGTGGCCCTGCCGGACGCTTTCCTGCATACCGGCATCGAACGCTTCGACACAACGCTGGGCGGCGGTCTGCCCAAGGCGGCGCTCAGCGAGATCCATGGCCTGGAGACCCGCGATGGCGGGGCCGTTGCCGGCTTTGCGCTGTCGATCGTCAGCCTGATCCTGAAGGAGAGGCAGGGCCTGCCGGTCCTGTGGATCGGCACCGCTGAAATCTTCCGCGAGGCCGGTTTTCTCTACGCCAGCGGGCTCCACGCTCTCTTCGGCATCGAGCCCGCGCAATTGCTGTTTTCCGAGGCGCCGAAACTGCGTGATGCGCTGTGGATCGCCGAGGAGGCCGCGCGCATGGCGGCCTTTGGCGCCGTCATCCTCGAGATCCGCGGCAGCCCGCGGCTTCTCGACCTCACCGCCACGCGCCGCCTCCATGCCCGCGCCCAGAACGCCGGCCGGCCGGTGCTGCTCCTGCGCCAGGCGGGCGAGGCCGCGCCGACCGCCGCGCCCGTGCGCCTCATTGTTTCGGCGGCACTCTCGGCCAGCCGCGAGACGCTCGCCGGCCCGCTCGCCGGCTCGATCGGCCGCCCCGCTTTCACCGTCGATATCGGCAAGAGCCGCACGGCCCTGCCCGGACAATTCACACTGGAGTGGAACCCCGATGAGCACGCATTCGAAGAAAGAAGGGGCGAAGAAAGAAGAGACGAGGAAAGAAAGTTCCAGGAAGAGTGGGCAACGAATCCTGTCGCTGTGGTTTCCGCATCTGCCGGCGGAGCGGATCCTGCGTCAGCGTCTGGGGCGGTCCTGGCGTTCCCGGCCCTCGGATCACCTGGCCCCACCTCACCCACCACTTGTGATCAGCCATCGCGACAGCAACGCCCAGCGCATCGCAGCCCTCGACGAACGGGCTGAGGCGCTCAATTTGAAGCGCGGCATGGGCATTGCCGACGCCCGCGCCATGCATCCCTCGATCGATGTGGTGGAGGCCGATACGGAAGCCGACCGCCGCCTGCTCGAGGGCCTTGCCGACTGGTGCGACCGCTACACGCCGCTGGTGGCGATCGACGGCGAGGATGGGCTCTTCCTCGACGTCACCGGCTGCACGCATCTGTTCGGCGGCGAGCGCGCCATGCAGGACGAGATCCGCACCCGCTTCTTCCAGCAGGGTTTCGATGTCCGTGCCGGCCTCGCCTCGACGCCGGGAGCAGCCTGGGCGGCGGCACGCTACCACGGCGACCGCATCATCGCCGGCGGCGAGGAGGAGGCGCTTCTGGCGCCGCTCCCATTGTCTGCGCTGCGCATTGCCCCGGAGATACGCGCCAGCCTGGAAAGCGTCGGCCTGCGCACGGCGGGCGCCGTGATGGCGGCACCGCGGGCGCCGCTCGCCCGCCGCTTCGGCGCCACCTTGCTGTTGCGTCTCGACCAGGCGCTCGGCCGCCTCGACGAGGCGGTGTCGCCACGCCTGCCGGTGGCGCCGCTCTCGGTGGAGCGCCATCTTGCCGAGCCGGTCGTGCTGACCGACGACATCGAGCGCCTGGTGAGCCGGCTTGCCACGGCCCTGAAGAGCGATCTCGAACGCCGCGGCGAGGGCGCCAGGGCGCTCGCCCTTCTGCTTTTCCGCGTCGACGGCGCCGTCAGCCGCATCGCCGTCGGCACCTCGCGTCCGCTGCGCGAGCCGCAGCTGATCAGGCGGCTGTTCCACGAGAGGCTTGCAGCGCTGGAGCAGGACATCGACGCCGGCTTCGGCTTCGACCTCGTGCGGCTCTGCGTGCTCTCGGTTGCCGCCTTCGACATGCTGCAGGGCGACCTTGCCGGCGAGACAACCGACGACGAAGCCGACATCGCCTTGTTCGCCGACCGCATCCGCGCCCGCCTCGGCGAGGCCGCGGTGCTGAAGCCGGTCGTCGTCGAAAGCCATCTGCCGGAGCGCGCCGTCGCGATGGTCCCTTTCGCGGCAGCGCCGCAAAAGCGCATGCCGCCGAAACAGTCCGGCCGCTCGGCACCGCCGATGCGCATCTACCCGCCGGAGCGGCCGGTGCGGCTGTTCCGCTCGCCCGAGCCGATCGAGGTGCCGGCGACCGAAATCCCCGAGGGCCCGCCGATGAATTTCCGCTGGCGCCGCGCGCTCTACCGCGTCGCCCGGGCTGAGGGACCGGAACGCATCGCGGCGGAATGGTGGCGCAGGCTGCCCGGCGAGGAAGAGGCGCCGACCCGCGACTATTATCGCATCGAGGACAGCGAGGGGCGCCGCTACTGGCTCTATCGCCAAGGCCTCTACGACGCTTCTCACGTCCCGCCGCGCTGGTTCATGCACGGTGTCTTCGCATGAACGCGCTGACCGCCATCCCCTATGCCGAGTTCGGCATCCAGTCGAACTTCTCCTTCCTGCGCGGCGCCTCCAAGCCGGAGGAGCTGGTGGTCACGGCGAAATTCTACGGCTTTGCCTCGATCGGACTTGCCGACAGGAACACAGTGGCCGGCGTCGTGCGCGCCTGGCAGCAGGCCAAGGTCGAGACGCTGGCCTATCATCCCGGCTGCCGCCTGGTCTTTCGCGACGGCACGCCGGACATCCTCGCCTATCCCCGCGACCGCAAAGGCTGGGGGCATCTCTGCCGCATGCTGACCCAGGCCAATCTGCGCGAGGAGAACGAGAAGGGCGCGACCCTGCTCGAGCTGGATGACCTTCTCGAATGGGGCGATCGGATGGCGCTTGCAATGCTGCCTCATCTGTCGGCCCGGACGGAAGACAGCCTGCCACTTATTAGCCGGCTCAAGGATCGCTTCGGCGCGGCGCTCAGGCTGGCCGTGGCCCCGGACTATGGCGGCAATGACCGCTTCCGCATCGAGCAGGCGGCGGCGATGGCCGAGCAGGCCCGCCTCCCGCTGATGGCGACCAACGACGTGCTCTACCATGCCGCCGACCGCCGGCCGCTGCAGGACGTGCTCACCGCCATTCGCCTCAACACGCCCGTTTCCGAAGTCGGGCTGGAGCTGACGGCCAATGCCGAGCGTCATCTGAAGCCGCCGCTGGAGATGGCGCGTCTTTTCCGCCGGCACCCGCAGGCGCTGGCGGAGACGCTGCGCTTTGCCGAGGAGCTGAGCTTCTCGCTCAGCGATCTCGAATACAATTATCCGGACGAGCCGACCGAGTCCGGGCTGGGACCCCAGGCCGAGCTCGAGCGCCTGGCGCGGGAAGGGGCATGCGTGCGCTATCCGGCCGGTGTTCCCGCCCATGTCACGCAGCGCATCGAGGAAGAGCTCGCCCTCATCGAGCGCCTCAACTATGCGCGTTATTTCCTGACCGTCCACGACATCGTCAAATTCGCCCGCAGCAAGAACATCCTCTGCCAGGGGCGCGGCTCGGCCGCCAATTCGGTCATCTGCTTCTGCATCGGCATCACCGAGGTCGGGCCCGACCGGATCGATGCGCTGTTCGAGCGCTTCATCTCCGAGGAGCGCAACGAGCCGCCCGACATCGATGTCGACTTCGAGCATGAACGGCGCGACGAGGTCATCGCCTATATCTACGAGAAATACAGCGCCAAGCGGACAGCCCTTGCCGCCGCCGTCATCAGCTATCGCGGCCGCTCGGCCCTGCGCGAGGTGGCGAAAGCCATGGGCCTGTCGGAGGATGTCCGCAGCGCCTTGTCGAGCACCATCTGGGGCTGGTCGACCTCCGAGCTCGGCGACAGGGAGGCCAATGCCGGCGGCCTCGACCGCAGCGATCCGCTGGCGCGGCAGGTGCTGGAACGCGCCAACGAGATCATGGGCTTTCCCCGCCATCTCTCCCAGCATGTCGGCGGCTTCGTCATCACCAGGGACCGGCTGGACGAAGTCGTGCCCATCGTCAAGACGGCGATGGAGGAGCGCAAGATGGTCGAGTGGGACAAGGACGATCTCGACGCGGTGAAGATCCTCAAGGTGGACGTGCTTGCGCTCGGCATGCTGACCTGCCTGAAGCGCGCCCTCACCCTGCTCCAGGACCATTACCAGGACGCGCGCGACGAATACGGCCGCTCCTACGGGCTGAACTCTCTGCCGGCGGAAGACTCCCGCGTCTACGACATGATCTGCCGGGCCGACACGCTCGGCGTCTTCCAGATCGAATCACGCGCCCAGATGTCGATGCTGCCGCGCTTGAAGCCGCGCGAATTCTACGACCTCGTCATCGAGGTGGCGATCGTGCGCCCCGGCCCGATCCAGGGCGACATGGTGCATCCCTATCTGCGCCGGCGGCAGGGCAAGGAGGAGGCCGACTACCAGAAACCGGAACTGGAGGCGATCCTCGGCAAGACGCTCGGCGTGCCGCTGTTCCAGGAACAGGCGATGAAGATCGCCATCGTCGCCGGCGGCTTCAGGCCGGGCGAGGCCGACGAGCTGCGCCGCGCCATGGCCACCTTCAAGCGCACCGGCACGATCGGCAACTACCGCCAGCGCATGATCGACGGCATGGTCTCCAGGGGCTACGAAAAGGACTTCGCCGAGCGCTGCTTCAAGCAGATCGAGGGCTTTGGCGAATACGGCTTTCCCGAAAGCCATGCCGCGTCCTTCGCTCTGCTGGTCTATGCCTCCTGCTGGTTCAAGGCCTTCTACCCGGACGTCTTCTGCGCCGCGATTCTGAATTCTCAGCCGATGGGTTTCTACCAACCGGCCCAGCTCGTGCGCGATGCCCGCGACCATGGCGTGGACGTGCGCGAGGTCGACATCAACCATTCCCTCTGGGACTGCACATTGGAGGAGGCGGTCTTCGATCCCTCGCGCATCCTCGAGCGCCACGCCTCGATGCGCAGCGTCATCGAAACGGCGCATGCGGTTCGGCTCGGCTTCCGCCAGATCAAGGGCCTGTCCGAGGAGCGCATGAAGATCTTTCTCGCCCAGCGTGGGCGCGGCTACATCTCGGTCAGGGACGTCTGGCTGCGCTCAGGCCTCGATGTCGGCGAGATCGAAAGGCTGGCACAGGCCGATGCCTTCCGCTCGCTCGGCCTCGACCGCCGATCAGCACTCTGGGAGGTGCGCGCGCTCGACGGCAGGAGCGCCGCCGAGAAACTGCCGCTGTTCGACCAGCCGGGGCTGGGCCTGCGTGAATTGGAGCCGGAGACCAGGCTGCCGAAAATGCCGCTCGGCGAGCATGTCGTCCACGACTACCGCTCGCTCGGCCTGTCGCTGAAGGAGCACCCCGTGGCCTTCCTGCGCGAGCGGCTTGACCGCGCCGGCATCACCCCCAACGCCCGCCTGCCCTCGGTCCGCGACGGCCGGCGCGTCACCGTTGCCGGCCTGGTGCTGGTGCGCCAGCGCCCCGGTAAGGGCAATGCCATCTTCCTCACCCTCGAGGACGAGAAGGCGATCGCCAACGTCATCATCTGGCCGCGCGTCTTCGACCGCTTCCGCCCGGTGGTCATGGGCGCGCGCCTCATCCGCGTCACCGGCAAGCTGCAGCACGAATCCGACGTCATCCATATCGTCGCCGACAGGATCGAGGACCTGACCTCCTGGCTGAGCGTGCTCCTGCACGAGGCTGCAGGGCCGCCAATCATCGCGCATCAGCCCACTGCGCACCGGCCAGCCCCGGCGAACCGCGGCCTGCCGGTCGGCCAGGACATCGAGGCCCTGTCGGGTGCCGCGCAACAGGTCATGCCCAAGGGGCGGAACTTTCAGTAGGGCGACGCGAAGTAGCAGGAGCCTATCGTAGCTGCTGCCACGATGCAGAATGTTGAATTGCCGGCGGGACAGAGGGGGGCGCGAAGGATCGCAACCTTCTACGTCGATACACCTAGAAGACATCGCCATTTAGGAAGGCCCGCTCAACCTCGGCGGCGGCGTCAGCAGATCTTCAGCCGAGATGGTGCGGGCTTCCGAAGGCAGCATGATCGGGATGCCGTCGCGCACCGGATAGGCGAGCTTCGCCACCCGCGAGATCAGCTCGCCGCGCTCGGCGTCCCAGGTCAGCGGCCCCTTGGTCAGCGGGCAGGCGAGCAGCTCCAGCAATCTTGGGTCGACCGTGGCCTTCTGTCCGTCACGTCCATCCGCTGCCATCGCACTTTTCCTACTGCCAGGCCTAAGTGGGTTGAGATTCAGGCCAGGCCGAGTCGAGAATGGTGGCTTTCCGAGAACCGGAGCGGAGCGTACTTGAAGTACGTGAGCACCGGCCTCCGCCGGCCGAAGCCTTGTCTTACTCCCACGTCACTATCATGAATGCTTCGGCCGGCGAAGGCCGGAAGCGCAGGAAGCGCAGGAAGCGCAGGAAGCCGCCGATCGCAGGCCGGCCTCGCCTGAATGTCAATCCACTTTACTGCAGGCTCGAGCCAAAATCCTCATCCTCGCGCGCCAGCGCTATTTCGGTGATGGCGATCAGCGTCTCGGCGCGCGTCTTGAGGTCGGGCGCCTCGAGCAGCGCCTGCTTCTCGGCCGGGCCGTAAGGCGCCATCATCGACAGCGCGTTGACCAGCATGGCGTTCTCGGCGCGGCTGACGCTCTCCCAGTCGGCCTCGAGGTCGTTGGCCTGCAGATAGGCACGGAAAGCCTTGAGCAATGACGGCCGGTCGACCTCCCCGCCGGCCTGGTCCTCCTCGAGGTCGGCCAGAAACGGCGCGATACGGCATTGCCGGAACGGCGTCTTGACCTGCAGCTCATGGGCGACGCGGAAGCGGCACACGCCCTGCAGCGAGATCAGATAGCGGCCGTCGCCGGTCTCGGCCAGCGAGATGATACGCCCGGCGCAGCCGACGCTGCACAGCTGCGGTTCGCCGTCCTCGCGCAGCATGCCGTCGAGGCTGGGCTGGATCATGCCGATCAGCCGCGCCCCGCCAATGGCCTCGTCGATCATCTGCAGATAGCGCGGTTCGAAGATGTTGAGCGGCATGCGCCCGCCGGGCAGCAGCAAGGCCCCTGCGAGCGGAAACACCGGGATCGTCGACGGCAAATCCGTGGCGAGCCGGTAGCGCGCATTTCCGACCTGCACCTCAACCCTCCGAAACCCTCGCCGGCAAGCGGGCTATGCCGCAGCCGGCGCATGCGAAACCTTACCGGCAGTCCAAGGCCGGATTGCGACCCGATGCACCCAGAGCGCGTCGCGGCGGCGACCTGCTGCTCTTAGGCATGTCGTTCTCCCATCACCGCTATGCAGCTTTGGGCGACATGAACTATCTGGCGCATCCGCGCCCTGCCGCAAGCCCATGCGGCAAGACAGCCGGCAAACGCTCTAGGAAAACAGCAGCGACGACAGCTTGCGCCGCGCCGAAAGCGTCGCCTCGTCGGTCATTCCCCAGGCCTCGAAGAACTTCAACAGCTGCGCCCGGGCGCCGTCGTTGTTCCATGTCCGGTCGGCCTTGATGATCGCCAGCAGATTGTCGGCGGCCTGCATCCGCTCGCCGTGCGCATTCTGCACCATCGCCAGATCGAAGCGCGCCTGGTGGTCGGCTGGATCGGCGGCGAGGCGGCGCTCGAACTCGGCCGGATTGCCGAGCGCGGCGGCCTCCGCGGCAAGCGTCATCCTGGCGCGCAGGGCGGCAAGCGCCGGAGTGTCCTTCTTGGCCTCCGGGGCCTGCGCCAGCAGGGCCTCGGCGCCTTGCGTGTCGCCGGCCTCGAACAGGATCTCGCCCAGTCCGGCGATCGCCTCGACCGTGTCCGGCGCCTGCTCCAGGATAGCCTCATAGATGTCTTGCGCGGTCTGAACGTCGCCCGCCTCGCGCGCTTCCGTCGCCGCGGCCAGCGCCTCGGTGATCTGCGGCGCGCCGCCGCCCTTGCCGCCGATCTTCTGAATGAACTGCGTGATCTGGCTTTCGGGAATGGCGCCCATGAAGCCGTCGACCGGCTGGCCGTCCTTGAAGGCGATGACAGCCGGAATCGACTGGATGCCGAGTTGGCCGGCGACCGAGGGATGCTCGTCGATGTTCATCTTGACCAGCTTGACCTTGCCGCCGGCGGCCTGCACCGCCTTCTCCAGCTGCGGCGTCAGCTGCTTGCAAGGGCCGCACCAGGGCGCCCAGAAGTCGACCAGCACCGGTTGCCGGCGCGATTCCTGGATGACGTCGGCGGCGAAGCTGGCGGTCGTGGTGTCCTTGATCAGTTCGGCCGCGGCCGGCGCCTCGCCGAGCGAAGGCTTGGCGCGATCGCGATCGCCGCCGCCATACTGCACGGATTGGGCGTACCCGCCGCCGATGCCGCTGAACGGATTGTTGCCACTCATGTCTTTTGCCCTTTCGGTCGCGCCGGCATCGGAGGGCGCGAAATGTTGCTCGGTTCGTGCCATCCATGTGGCGATCAGGCCGAGACTTTCAAGATAACAGGATCATGACCGGTTGCCTCGACGAATTTGACCAGATCGGCGGCGCTGATCGACGTCGTCGCCTCGTTGGTCAGCGGATGGGCGTTGATCACCGCGTGGCTCATCAACTCCTGGTCGAGCACCAGCTTGACCCGCCCGGCCGTGTCGTTGATCAGGCCGAAGACGCTGACCGCGCCCGGGATGACGCCGAGCAGCTCCATCAGCATGTCCGGCTTGCCGAACGACACGCGGCTGGCGGCGCCGATCATGTGATGAATCTGCTTGAGGTCGACCTCGGCCTCCTCGCCGACGGTGACGAGGAAGAAATTGTCCTTCTTGTCCTTGAGGAACAGGTTCTTGGTGTGCCCGCCATGGATCTCGCCGCGCAGCGCCTGCGAATCGGCGACCGTGAACAGCGGCGGGTGCCGCACGGTCGAAGCGGAAATGCCGAGATCGGCAAGAAAGGCGAAAAGCTCGGCTTCGGTCTTCGGCATCGGTCCTCGCGTCGTCCAGAACGGCTGATGCCTTTACGGCCAATGATGCCCCCGGGGCAAGGCCGGCTTGGCACGAAGCCGGCGAATCCACGGCGCCCGGGCGGGTCCCGGCGCATGGCGAGCTAGCTCGAAAAGAACCGTCATTTCCCTGTTGCAATCGCCGCGCTCTTCGGCCATATAGGCGCGGCTTGCGGCCCAAAGCCGCGCGAGCGGGTGTAGCTCAGGGGTAGAGCACAACCTTGCCAAGGTTGGGGTCGGGCGTTCGAATCGCCTCACCCGCTCCAGTTTCCTTCAGGGATCAAGCAAACGAAAAGCCGCGGTTTTCCGCGGCTTTTTCGCGTTTTGGAGCTGAGCTGCCCCACAGAATCTCTTCGGCAATACCTACGCCAACCTCGCCCGCGTCGTCCGCGGCGTCGCCAGCAGCAGGCTCGTCTCGCTCCCGGTAATGCCGGGGATCAGCCTTATCCGCCGCAGCACGGCGTCGAACTCGGTCAGCGAGGCGGTGCCGAGTTCGACCACCAGGTCCCAGCGGCCGTTGGTGGTGTGGATGGTCGAGACCTCGGGGAAGCCGCCGAGCGCCCTGATCACGCGGTCGGCGGCATGGCCTTCGATCTCGATCATCATCACGCCGCGGATGCGCTGGTCGACCGCGTCGGCGCGCAGCACCACCGTGTAGCCGATGATCTCGCCGGATTTTTCCAGCCGCTCCATGCGCGCCCTGACCGTCGCGCGCGAAACGCCGAGGTCGAGGGCGAGATCGGAGACACTGCGCCGCGCATCGTGCCTCAGAAGCGTTACCAGCCTTTCGTGTAGCGTATCCATTTGGCTTTGCATTTCGGTCAGAACAGCTGATCGAAATGATAGATCATCCTTCCCGAAATGCCAATTTTCCCTGTTCAAACCGCCAGCCCGTGATGATCCAATCCGCGCAATCAAATCGCAGGGGCTAAAAGAATCATGCGTTGCAGGATCGTTGGCGCGCCGGTGCAGGACGGTGCGGGCAGGATGGGATGCGAGATGGGGCCGAGCGCGCTGCGCACTGCAGGCCTGGTCTGGGTGCTGTCGGAACTCGGCCATGAAGTCGAGGACTGGGGCGCGGTTCAGCCGGCTCGGGCGCGCGCCGTCGTCCATGGCAATCTCGCGCTCAAGGCGCTGCCGGAGATTTCAGCCTGGACGGCGGCGATCGCCGAGACGGCCTACACGGCTTCCAGGGATGCCATGCCGATCTTCCTTGGCGGCGACCATTCGATCTCCGCCGGCACGGTCTCGGGCGTCGCCCGCCGCGCCGCCGAACGCGGCCGGCCGCTCTTCGTGCTGTGGCTCGACGCGCATCCGGATTTCCACACGCTCGACACCACCACCAGCGGCAATCTGCACGGCGTGCCGCTCGCCTATGCCAGCGGTCGTCCCGGCTTCACCGGCTATTTCCCGGATCTGCCGGCGGCCGTCGATCCGAGCCGCATCTGCACCATCGGCCTGCGCAGCGTCGATCCGGCCGAGCGCCGGGCGCTCAACGAGGCCGGCGTGACCGTGCACGACATGCGCGCCGTCGACGAACACGGCATCGCGCCGCTGCTGCGCGCTTTCCTGAGCCGCGTCGAGACGGAAAACGGCCTGCTGCATGTCAGCCTCGATGTCGACTTCCTCGACCCCTCGATCGCGCCCGCGGTCGGCACCACGGTGCCCGGCGGCGCTACCTTCCGCGAGGCGCATCTGGTGATGGAGATGCTGTCAGACAGCGGTCTGGTCTCCAGCCTCGACTTGGTCGAACTGAACCCGTTCCTCGACGAGCGCGGCCGCACCGCGACGCTGATGGTCGACCTCACCGCCAGCCTGATGGGCCGCCGCATCATGGACCGCCCGACCCGCAGCCATTCCGGAAGCCTCTGATCATGACCCAGCCGTCGCGCCTTGCCATCGTCCCCTTCGTCAGCGTCGACCGCATGATGAAGCTGGTGCTCGCCATCGGCATCGAGCGCTTCCTCACCGAGCTCGCCGCCTATGTCGAGGAGGATTTCCGCCGCTGGGAGCTGTTCGACAAGACGCCGCGCATCGCCTCGCACAGCCATGACGGCGTCATCGAGCTGATGCCGACCAGCGACGGCAAGATGTATGGCTTCAAATATGTCAACGGCCACCCGAAGAACATGCGCGAGGGCCGCCAGACCGTCACCGCCTTCGGCGTGCTCGCCGATGTCGGCTCCGGCTATCCGATGCTTTTGACCGAGATGACCATCCTGACGGCGCTGCGCACCGCGGCCACATCCGCTGTCGCGGCCAAATACCTGGCGCCTAAGGGCTCGCGCGCCATGGCCATCATCGGCAACGGCGCGCAGTCCGAATTCCAGGCCATCGCCTTCAAGGCGCTGCTCGGCATCGACCGGCTGCGGCTCTACGACATCGACCGCCAGGCCTCGGAAAAATGCGCCCGCAACCTCGCCGGCAAGGGGTTCGACATCACCATCTGCTCGACCGGGCAGGATGCGGTGGAAGGCGTCGACATCATCACCACGGTGACCGCCGACAAGCAGTACGCCACCATCCTCACCGACAACATGGTCGGCTCCGGCGTCCACATCAACGCCGTCGGCGGCGACTGCCCCGGCAAGACGGAACTGCATCGCGATATCCTGCTGCGCTCGGACATCTTCGTCGAGTTCCCGCCGCAGACGCGCATCGAGGGCGAGATCCAGCAGCTCGACGCCGACCATCCGGTGACCGAGCTGTGGCAGGTGATAACCGGCCAGGCAGAAGGGCGCAAGGCGCCGGAACAGATCACCCTGTTCGATTCCGTCGGCTTCGCCACGGAAGATTTTTCGGCACTGCGCTATGTCCGCGATCAGCTCCAGGCCACCGGCCTCTATGAGGAGCTCGACCTGCTCGCCGACCCCGACGAGCCGCGCGACCTGTTCGGCATGCTGCTGAGAGCGGCGATGCAGCCGGCGGCATAAGCCTTTCATCTTCTCCCCGTTTCACGGGGAGAAGATGCCGGCAGGCAGATAAGGGGCAGCGCCGGCGTCAACAATTGCCGCCACCAATGCATGTCGCCATTCGGGACACTGGCTTACTGGCCAACTTTTTCGATCTGCCTCGTTTTTCGGCGTATACGGCCCAACGTGTCCAGAACTCTTAAGCGCTTCAACGGGACGCCATCATACTCCGTAAGAGAACTGCGGCCGTTTCGATCTACAACGGTCAGCACTGCGCGACACCTGCCGCCTCTGGCATCAAACGCAGCGAGAAAACTCTGGAAGTCCGTCACCTCCGCGCCGTTCCTTTTGCAGAAGGCAGGAAAGGCTTGCCCAAATATGACCGCAGCACTTTTCAATTGGTCCGAAGGGCGGCCTCTGACAACACTCCCGCGCAGGAAGTCGATCTCGATTACTCCACCCGTGCTGATGGCGGCCTCTCCAAACACGTCGGTTTGGCAGTAGCCGACAACAAAGCCCAGGCCACTTGCCATCGAGTCGGCGAAGTTGTGAGCGATCGCGCAAAGACGTTCATGCTTCATCCTAGAAGGATAGCAACCTCATCGCCTGCTTTCCACCCGTGCTGGTCCTTCCGCATTTATGAGTTCACGGCCCGAAGTAAGAAAACCTGTTCTCAATTTCGAGATCCATGCTTTATCCGCGCACCGCCGCGCAGCTCTCCCGTTCGACCAGCACCGGCGCCAGCACCTCACGGCGCGACGGCGCCGCCGGCTCGCCGAGGCGCTCGAGAAGCAGGCTCACCGCGCGCGTGCCGATCTTCTCCACCGGCTGGGCGATCGTCGTCAGCGGCGGCCATGTGGTGACGGCATAGGGAATGTCGTCGAAGCCGACCATCGACATGTCGTCGGGAACCCGCAGCCCGCGCGAGCGCAGCGCGGTGATGGCGCCCATCGCCATCAGGTCGTTGCAGGCGAACACCGCCGTGATCTCCGGCACCTGTTCCATCAGGCGTTCCATCGCCAGCCGTCCGCCGGCGAATTGATAGTCCGAATCCACCACCGATGCGGCGGGCAGGTCGAGGCCCGCTTCCTCGAGCGCCCGGGTGAAGCCGCGCTGGCGGGCGGGGCTGGAGCTCGAATCGCGCGGACCGCCGATCACGCCGACTCTTCGGTGGCCGAGCCCGACCAGGTAGCGGCCGGCGAGATAGCCGCCGTGATCGTGGTCGACCAGCACCGAATCGACATTGACCGAATGGATCTCGCGGTCGAGCAGCACCGCCGGCACGTCGGGTGAAAGGCGCGAGAACACCCGCGCGTGGTCCGACGAGCCGGCGAAGATCAGCCCGTCGATCTGCTTGGCCATCAGCACCGACAGATAGCGCTCCTCCTTTTCGGCGTTGCCGTCGGAGTTGCACAGAATCACCGTGTAGCCGGCCACGAACCCCGCATCCTCGATCTGGCGCGCGACGCTGGCGAAGAAGGGATTAGAATTGTCGGGCAGCAGCAGGCCGATGGTCTTGGTCTCGCCGCGCCGCAGGCTGCGCGCCAGCGAATTGGGGCTGTAGCGCAGGGCGGCGATCGCCGCGCGCACGCGCTCGGCCGTCTTTGGCTCGACATGGCGCGTGCGGTTCATCACATGCGACACGGTTGCGACGGACACTCCGGCGTAGCGCGCGACATCGGCAATCGTTGTCATAGCCCTTTGGTCCTGGTTACTCCTGCTTGTCCCACGCAACTCCGGGCGAAAAAACGCCTACGCATTTTTGCGCGGCGTGCATTAGCGGATCCTCCGCAACAGCCGCTCCCGATACGCGTCTAGAATGACGGCGAGCACGATGACAAGGCCAATCACGATCGGCTTGAAATTGTCGCCGACACCAAGCAGCTGCAAGCCGGTGCTGAGCACCTGCAGGATGCAGGCGCCCACCAGCGTGCCGATGATCGAGCCCTTGCCGCCGCTGAGGCTGGTGCCGCCGATGATGACGGCGGCGATCGCGTTGAGCTCGTAGCCGACGCCGGCGATCGGGCTGCCGATGTTGAGGCGCAGGAGATAGACCATGGCCGCGATGCCGGCCGTCAGGCCGCTGATGGTGAAGGCAGCGACCTTGTAGAAGTCCGGGTTATGGCCGGAGAGCCGCACCGCCTCGTCATTGGTGCCGACGGCGAAGATCATGCGGCCGAAGACGGTGAAGCGCAGCACGAACCAGCCGGCCGCGATGACCAGCACCGCGACCAGGAAGATCGACGGCAGGAAGCCGCCGATGATCAGGTTGCCGAAATCGACGAAACTCTGCGGCAGGCCGGTGATGGTCGAGTTGTCGCTGACGACGCGGGCGGCACCCGCCGCCATGTTGAGCATGCCGAGCGTGACGATGAAGGAGGGGATCTTCCAGCGCGTCGAGATCCAGCCGTTGAGCAGGCCGCAGGCCGCCCCGGTTGCCATGCAGGCGAGCAGCGCCAGCGTGATCGCCGCCGCCGGCGACAGGCTCTCGTTGATCATGACCGTCGCGCCGACCACGGTGCACAGCGCCAGCACCGAGCCGACCGAAAGGTCGATGCCGCCGGTGAGGATGACGAAGGTCATGCCTGCCGCCAGAACCGTGTTGATGGCGATCTGCACGAAGATCTTCAACGCATTGCCGGGCGTCGCGAAATAGGGCGCGCTGAGCGAGAAGAACAGCGTGATCAGCACCAGCGCCAGGAGCACGCCGGCGTCGCGGATGAGGAAGCGCAGGAACTTCGCCCGGCCGGGGGAAACGGGCGCCGCCACGAGGGGTTCGGACGTCTCGCTCATGGTCGCACATACTCCTGATAGGCCAGCGACAGGATGCGCTCCTGGTCGAATTCGGCGCGCGGCACCTCGCCGACGATTCTGTTCTTCGAGAAGACGATGATGCGGTGGCACATGCCCATCAGCTCGGGCAGGTCGGACGACACCATGATGATGCCCTTCTGCGCCGCCGCCAACATCCAGAGCAGCTGGTAGATCTCTCGCCGCGCGCCGATGTCGACCCCGCGCGTCGGCTCGTCGAGGATCAGCGTTGAGGTGCCGCGGAACAGCCATTTGGCCAGCACCACCTTCTGCTGGTTGCCGCCCGAGAGGTTTCGCACCGCCTGCTCGATCGAGCTTGCCTTGACGCGCAGCTGGCCGATCAGATCCCTGGCCACTGCGGCTTCGGCGCGGCGGTTGACCAGCCCATGGCGCGAAACCTTTGCCAGATCGGTGATGGTGATGTTCTTGTCGACGGCCAGGTCGAGCAGCAGCCCCTGGCCCTTGCGGTCCTCGGTGAGCAGGCTGAGCCCATGCCGCACGGCATCCTTGGGTGCGGTGATCGCTACCGGCCTGCCGTCGATCTCGACGATGCCGTCGAGCTTGGGATCGGCGCCGAACAGGGCCCGCATGGCCTCCGTGCGGCCGCTGCCGACCAATCCGGCGACGCCCAGGATCTCGCCATGCCGGACGGCGAAGGAAATTTCGGGCGTCGCTGCGCTGCGCTTCAGACTGGCGACGCTCAGCGCGATCTTGCCCGGCACGATCGAGGCGTCGAAGCTGTATTCGTCGGCGATGTCGCGGCCGATCATCATGCGCACCAGGTCGGGCACTGCGAGGCCGCGGAGGTTGCGTGTCGCCACCAGCCTGCCGTTGCGCAAAATGGTCACCCGGTCGCCGATCTCGAACACCTCATGCAGGCGATGCGAGATGTAGATGATGGTGACGCCCTTGGCCTTCAGCCGCTTGATGATGGAAAAGAGCCGTTTGATCTCCGGCGGCGTCAGCGTCGCCGTCGGTTCGTCGAGGACCAGGAGCTTGCTGTCGTAGCTCAGCGCCTTGGCGATCTCGACCAGCTGCATCTGCGCGACGCCCAGCGCCTCGACGCGGGTCCGGGGGTCGACGTCGAGCCCGACCTCCTCGAGCAACGCCACCGCGCGCCGGTTGAGCGCCTTGCCGTCGACGATGCCGAAGGCGCGGCGCGGCAGGCTTTCCAGCATCAGGTTCTCGGCGATGCTGAGATAGGGCAGCAGGTTGAGTTCCTGATGCACGATGCGGATGCCGCTCTGCTGCGCATCATGCGGCGTCTTCGGCTCATAGGGCGCGCCGTTGAATGCGATCGAGCCGCTGTCCGGCTGGTAGATGCCGGCGAGCAGCTTGATCAGCGTCGACTTGCCGGCGCCGTTCTCGCCCAGGATGATATGGGTTTCGCCGCGCGCGATCGACAGCGAGACGTCGCTCAGCGCGACGGCGCCGGGAAAGATCTTTCCGACCCCTTGAAGGGAAAGAATCACGTCGTCCATGGGCAGCGAAAAGTCCTGAGCTCCGCTCTTCTACCGCGAAAGCGATAGGAACGCGCCATCCTCGCCGCCGGAACAGGCCGGCGGCGACGATCAGGTAAAATGGGCGATAGCACCAGCTATCGACGCTGGTGCCGTTGGCAGTTTCACGCCGTGACCAGCTTGATGTCCGTCTTGACCCAGCCGGAGAATTTTTCGCCGGCGAGCTCGCGCAGGCCGTAGTCGATGCCGAGCGCCGCCATCTGCGCGCCATACTGCTCGACGGTGGCGAGCATCTTGCCTTCCTTGAGCAGCGGCCCGACGGCCGGGATGTTGTCGAATCCGACCACCTTGATCTGGCCCGACTTGCCGGCCGCGTCGATCGCCTTGACGACGCCGAGCGCCATCGAGTCGTTGGCCGCCATCACGCCCTGGATATCCGGGTGCTGGGTAAGGAAGTTGGTCATCAGCGTGTTGGCTTCCTCGGTCTCCCAATGCGCCGTCTTGGAGTCGAGCAGGTCGAGGCCGTGTTCCTTGACCGCGTCGTCGAAGCCGAGCTTGCGCTGCTTGGCGTTGTCGGCCTCCGGATTGCCTTCGAGGATGACGACCTTGCCGCCCTTGCCCAGCGCCTTGCCGAGCGCGTCGCCCGCCAGCTTGGCGCCGGCCCGGTTGTCCGGGCCGAAGAAGGCGAGATCGATGCCGGCCTTCTTCTTGGCTTCCTCGTCGAGCGCGACGTCGATGTTGATGACCTTGATGCCGGCCTTCAGCGCCTTGGCGATCGGCGTCACCATGGCCTTGGAATCGGCCGGCGCCACGACGATGATGTTGTAGTTCTGGGTGATGAAGTTCTCGATCGCATCGACCTGCGCGGCGAAATCGCGCTCGTCCTTCATGCCGACGGCGGCGAAATCGAACTTGTCCTTGTTCTTGGCCGCATACGCCTCGGCGCCGGCCTGCATCTGCTTGAAGAACTCGTTGGCCAGGGACTTCATGACCAGGCCGACCTTCGGCTTGTCGGCAGCGAAAGCCGGGCCGAATGGCAGTGCGAGCGCGCCGGCGGCAAGCGCGCTGGTCCTGAGAAACTGGCGCCGCGAGAAGCGGCTTAGATCGAGTCCATGCGACTTTGAAGTCTTGCTCATGCTTTCCTCCACTCATTAAGCCGTAATCGGTTACGTAACCGATTACGTGAAAGTAAGATGTTATTTTATCAGGTGTCAATATCGACGGTAAGCCACATCCCGAGCGCCGCAGCAATATTGGGGAAGTCGGTCCGGCTTAGCGCCAGCCCAGCGCCGGCGCGACGTGCTTCAGGATCGCCTCGATGACATGGGCGTTGTAGTCGACGCCGAGCTGGTTGGGCACGGTGAGCAGCAGCGTGTCGGCCTCGGCGATCGCCTGGTCTTGCCTGAGCTGTTCGACCAGGACGTCCGGCTCGGCGGCATAGGTGCGGCCGAAGACGGCGCGCTTCTCCGGCTCGATATAGCCGAAATGGTCCTCGCCCTCGCTGCCGCCGAAATAGGCGCGGTCCATGTCGTTGACGAGCGCAAAGATGCTGCGGCTGACCGAGACGCGCGGCTCCCTGGCGTGGCCGGCTTCCTTCCAGGCGGCGCGGTAGGCGCGGATCTGCTCGGCCTGCTGGATGTGCAGCGGCTCGCCGCTCTCGTCGAATTTCAGCGTCGAGCTCTGCAGGTTCATGCCGAGCCTGGCCGCCCATTCGGCGGTGGCGTTGGTGGCGGCACCCCACCAGATGCGCTCGCGCAGGCCAGCGGAGAACGGCTCCAGGCGCAGCAGCCCGGGCGGGTTGGGAAACATTGGCCGCGGATTGGGCTGCGCAAAACCTTCGCCGCGCAGCAGGTCCAGGAAAATCTCGGCGTGGCGGCGCGCCATGTCGGCGTCGCTCTTGCCCTCTTCCGGCACGTAGCCGAAGTATCGCCAGCCATCGATCACCTGCTCGGGCGAGCCGCGGCTGATGCCGAGCTGCAGCCGCCCGCCGGCGATCAGGTCGGCCGCGCCGGCATCCTCGGCCATGTAGAGCGGGTTTTCGTAGCGCATGTCGATGACGGCGGTGCCGAGCTCGATCCGCTTCGTCTTCGCGCCCGCCGCGGCCAGCAGCGGGAAGGGCGAGCCGAGCTGCCGGGCAAAATGGTGGACGCGGAAATAGGCGCCGTCGGCGCCGAGCTCCTCGGCCGCGACCGCCAGGTCGATCGATTGCAGCAGCGCGTCCGCTCCCGAGCGCGTGCCCGATTGCGGCGCGGGCGACCAATGCCCGAACGAAAGAAACCCGATCTTCTTCATGCGCTCCATTCCAGTCCGGAGCGGCTCGCCGAGCCGCTGAAATTCGTTTGTTGCCCAGGAAAAGCCAACGCTTTCGGCCTGGGAATTTCGTGAAGACAGGTAGTAGGGCAGGGCAGCGATTCAACGGACACTGAATTGATACAGACTGTCAATCAGTACGGATCCAGACGCCCTTGGTGTGGAGATATTCATCGAGATGCTCGGCGCCGCCCTCGCGGCCGTAGCCGCTCATCTTGTAGCCGCCGAAGGGCACCGCCGGGTCGATGGCGTGATAGGTGTTGACCCAGACCGAGCCGGCGCGCAGCCGGTTGGCGAGCTGATGCGCCTTGCCGACGTCGCGGGTGAACACGCCGGCGCCGAGTCCGTAGGGCGTGTCGTTGCCGCGCCGCACCGCCTCGTCCAGCGTGTCGAAGGGCAGCGCCGAGATGATCGGCCCAAAAATTTCCTCGCGCGCGATGCGCATGCCGTCGCTGACCCCTGAGAACACACCGGGCGTCATGAAATTGCCGGCGGCCAGGGCGCCCTCGGTGATGCGCATGCCGCCCGTCAGCAGCCGCGCGCCTTCGCGCGCGCCGTCCTCGATGAAGCCTGTGACACGCTCGAGCTGCCGCGGTGAGATCAGCGGCCCGATCTCGGTGTCGGGATCGGCGCCGTCGCCGATGCGGAGTTTCGCGGCGAAGGCGGCGACGCGCTCGACGAATTCGTCGTAGATCGGCCGCTCGACGAAAAGCCGCGAGCCGGCAATGCAGATCTGGCCGGAATTGGCGAACACGGACATCGCCGTCACCGGCACGGCGCGCTCGATATCGGCATCGGCCAAGACGATCACCGGCGACTTGCCGCCGAGTTCCAGCGACACGCGCTTCATGTTGGCGGCCGAGGCGCGCAGGATGGCCTGGCCGGTGGCGGTCGAGCCGGTGAAGACAAGCTTGTCGACATCCATATGCGCGGCCAGCGGCGCGCCGGCTTCCGCGCCGGTGCCGGTCACGACATTGACGACGCCGGGCGGCACGCCGGCCTCCTGCATCAGGTCGGCGATCAGGAGCGGCGTCAGCGGCGCCTCTTCCGAGGGCTTCAAGACGATGGTGCAGCCGGTGGCCAGAGCCGGGCCGATCTTCCAGATCGAGGCGGCGGTCGGCGCATTCCAGGGAATGATCGCGCCGACCACGCCGACCGGCTCCTTGCGCGTGTAGGAGACGATCTCGCCCGGCAGCGAATTGCCGATCGTGTGGCCGTGGATCGACGTCGCCATGCCGGCATAGAAGCGCAGCATGCCGAGCACGCGGTTCCTGTTGGCCAGGGTGCGGGTGATCGGCATGCCCATATCGGTGGTGTCGGAAAGCGCCAGCTCTTCCCAATGCCGCTCCATCAGATCGGCAATCTTCAGCAGGAGCAGCTGTCGCTCATAGGGCTTGAACCGGCTCCACGGCCCTTCGAAGGCGCGGCGCGCCGCAGAAACCGCGAGATCGATGTCTTTCGCGTCGGCCTGCGGCACGGTGCCGATCAGGGCGCCGGTGGCCGGGTTGCGCGTTTCGAATGTCCGGCCGCTGACAGCGTCGCACCACTGGCCGTCGATCAGCATCTGCCGGTGCCGGCCGTCGATCGGGGTGCGTGGGGAAAGACGTCTCGCCGGTATCGCCATCCGGTTGTTTCCTTAGCTGGTTCGTGGCGTTATGGCATCGCCTAAGATCGGGCTGCAAGGCGGGCACGCCGCCGCCGGTCGTCCGCATATTCCAATCTGCCATAGTTTGGGCTTCATAACCGATTGAACAAGGGCTGCGCGTCGAGCGTGATCACTCGGCGGCAATGCTGGAGACCCGACCTTTGCACGACCTGACACCCATCCTCTCCACCGTCACGGCATCGTTCCTGGCGTCCTTTGTCGAGGTCGTCGAAGCCTTCACCATCGTGCTTGCCGTCGGCGTGACGCGCAGCTGGCGCCCGGCGCTGACGGGCGCCGCGCTGGCTCTCGCCGTGCTGGCGGCGCTGGTGCTGGCCTTCGGACCGCTGCTGGCGCTCGTCCCCATCACCGTCCTGCAATTCGTGGTCGGCGTGCTTCTCATCCTGTTCGGCATGCGCTGGTTGCGCAAGGCGATCCTGCGCAGAGCCGGCATCCTCGCGCTGCGCGACGAGGAGGCGGCCTTCTTGCGGCAGACCGCCGCGCTTGGCCGCCAGGCGGCCGACCGCCGCGCCGACTACCTGGCCGGCGTGGCGGCCTTCAAGGCGGTGCTGCTCGAAGGCGTGGAGGTGGTGTTCATCGTCGTCGCCGTCGGCGCCGCGCATGGGCAGACGCTCTATGCCAGCCTGGGTGCGCTGGCGGCTTTCGTGCTGGTGATGCTTGTCGGCCTGGCCGTCCACCGCCCGCTGGCGCGCGTTCCGGAAAACGCGCTCAAATTCATTGTCGGGCTGATGCTGACCAGCTTCGGCGTATTCTGGACCGGTGAGGGCCTCGGCGCCGAGTGGCCCGGCGAGGATTTCGCGCTCATAGCCATTTTCGGCATCATTGCCGGGACGTCCTTCGCCATCGTGCGCCGGCTGCGCGGCGTCTATCCTAGGCCCGCTGAAGGAAGCGCCCGATGAAGATCCTCAGCCTCATCCTGAAGGAGCTGGTCGGCATGTTCGTCGACGACGGCAGCCTGGCGCTGTTGGCGCTGGTCCTGATCGCCTTGATCGGAGCGGCCGTGAAGCTGCTCGGACTGCCGCCGCTCGCCGGCGGCGTGCTGATCCTGCTCGGCTGCCTCGCCATATTGTGGCAGAGCGCCCGCCGCGCGGCACGTGAGGGAGAGAGGTGATGGGCTACCGGCCGCCCGCCCTGCGGAAATCGGAGGGAGACATGCCGGCAAGCTTGCGGAACGACTTGTTGAAGGCGCTCAGCGAGCCGAAGCCGGAGTCCATCGCCACCTTAAGAACATTGGCATCCTCATGCATCAGCAGCGCCTGCGCGTAGCTCAGCCGCAGCAGGTTGACATACTCGTTGAGCGTCATGCCGGTCGATTTCTTGAACAGGCTCATGGCGTATTTCGGGTGAATGTCGGCGGCGGCAGCGATGTTCACGCAATCGATGTCGTAAAGGAAATTTTCGGCGATGAAGTCGCACATGCGCCCGACATTGCGCGACGACTGCTGGTCGAAGGGATTGCCGGCACCTTGCCCCGGTCCGGTCCCCGGCACCAGCCGGTACGGCTCGAAGCGCACCCGCTCGAGCCTCAACAGCAGCTCGTTGACGGCATGTTCGGCCTTTGCCGGATCGCCCGAGCGCGCATACTCGTTCCAGCGTCTGAAATTATCATTGTCAGACTGGTCGGTGGCATTCGTCACCAGCGTCGCCCCGGTCATCAGCCGGTGCCTGACATCGGCCGGCAAATGCAGCCTGAAGAAATGCACCAGCGGCAGGTGCGCGCCGGCATAGATGGCGTCATCCGTCAGGTCGTCCATCTGGTGCGGCAGGCCGCCCCAGAACAGGCACATCTCGCCGGCCGAAAGCGATATCTCATGCTCCGCCATGCGGTAATGCACGCTGCCGCGCACGATGAAGTTCACCTCGACCTGGGCGTGCCAGTGGGGTTTCAGCATCACCAGCGGATGGTTGTGGAACATCTGCAGCGCCAAGGGCAGGCCTTCGACGCTGCTCGCGCCGGGCTGATAGAACGGACGCCCAGGCATCTTACTTTCCGCCAACTTCTTATTCCCTTTGTCGGGGACAAGCCTTCCGCGCCGCATAATCTAGCCACGCTCACGGTGAGAGAGCAAACGAAATGGGAGGATTTCAATGCGCACCACACTGACCTGCGCCACGCTTTTGCTTGCGCTGGGCTCCGGCCCGGCGCTGGCGCAATCCGGCGAAATCACGATTTGGAGCTGGAACATCGCCGCTTCCTCGCTGAAGGCCACGGTAGCCGGCTTCAACAAGAAGTATCCCGACATCAAGGTCACCGTTCAGGACCTCGGCAATCAGCCTACCTATGACAAGTCGATTGCCGGTTGCGCCGCCGGCGGCGTCGGTCTGCCCGACATCGTCTCGATCGAGAATGGCGAGGCCGAGAACTACTGGAGTCAGTTCCCCGACTGTTTCGTTGACCTGCACACGCTTGGCTACACCGCCGAGGACGAGAAGAAATTCCCCGATTTCAAGCGCACCGAGCTCGAAGTGGGCGACAAGGCCTACGCGATGCCGTGGGATTCCGGACCGGTGGCGGTGTTCTACCGCCGCGACTTCTACGAAAAGGCTGGCGTCGATCCCGCCTCGATCAAGACCTGGGACGATTTCATCGCCGCCGGCAAGAAGATCCAGGCCGTCAATCCCGGCGTCACCATGACCAATGCCGATTTCAACGGCGACACCGAATTCTTCCGGATGATCTCCAACGAGCAAGGCTGCGGCTACTTCGCCGAGGACGGCCAGTCGATCACGGTCAACCAGCCGAAATGCGTCGATACCCTGACCAAGATCAAGGAGATGAAGGACGCCGGCATCATGTCGTCGGCCGACTGGGGCACCAAGATCACCAACAACACCGCCGGCACCGTCGCCAGCCAGGTCTATGGCGGCTGGTATGAAGGCACGATCCGCACCGAATCGCCGAAGGAGAGCGGCAAGTGGGGCGTCTACCCGATGCCCAGCCTCACCGCCGACGGGCCGCGTGCCGCAAATCTCGGCGGCTCCTCCTTGGCCATCACCTCGGCCAGCAAGAACAAGGAAGCGGCCTACGCCTATCTGAAATACACGTTGGAGACCAATGAAGGCCAGATCACCATGCTGAAGGATTTCGGCCTGGTGCCGTCGCTGATCTCGGCGCTCCAAGACCCCTACGTCTCGCAGGGTCTGGACTACTGGGGCGGCCAGGCGGTGTGGAAGGACATTCTCGCCACCCTGCCCAAGGTGGTGCCGAGCCGCGGCACGCAGTTCCAGAGCGATGCCGAGATCATCATGCGCGCCGTGCAGACCAAATATCTGGGCGGCGGCTATCCGGATGCCAAGGCGGCGCTCGACGACGCCGCCAACCAGATCGCCTCGGCGACCGGCCTGCCGGTAAAGTGAGGAGGCGGGAATGGTGCCGCTGGCAGTTTCGACAGCAAGATTGCCGGACCGTCGGCGCTGCCCCTCACCTGCCTGCCGGCATCCTCTCCCCGTATAGTGACGGGGAGAGGGGCGCTGTCGCCAACGGTTTCGCCAATCGCCAAGGTCGGGGGGGCGCCGGCGGTGCGCCCAGCCCCTTCTCCCCGTCACTATACGGGGAGAAGTGCCCGGCGGGCGATGAGGGGCGGCGGCGGCATCGACAGTTGAGGCTGCGCTGAAATGGAACCGCGAGCCACACCGGCATTATAGCTGACACGACGCCAGAGGCGGCATGTCACAATCCCGGAACCGGAAAGGAGGAAGACGATGCGCTACCGGAACGCCACCGCGTATCGCTTCCTCACGCCCTATCTGCTGGTCTTCGCCATTTTCTGGATCTGGCCGATCATCAGTTCCTTCCTGATCTCCTTCCAGGCGACTCGCACCGTGCCGTGGCGATTCGCGCCGGCCTTCAACTGGGGCCGCCTGATCGGCGACCCGGCCTTCTTCAACGCGCTCAAGAACACCCTGCTGATCCTCGTCATCCAGGTGCCGGTGATGATCGCGCTGGCGATCGTGATGGCGGTGCTCTTGAATTCGCCACTGCTGAAACTGCGCGGTCTCTACCGCTTCGCCTTCTTCGCTCCGGTCGTGGTCGGCGAGGTGGCCTATTCGGCGGTGTTCCGGCTGATGTTCAGCCTTGATTTCGGTATCGTCAACAAGCTGCTCAACGGCGTCGGCCTGCCGAAAATCGACTGGTTCTCCAACGTCACGCCGGCCATGGCGCTGATCATGATCGCGGTCACCTGGCGCTGGGCCGGCTACAACGCCATCATCATCCTCGCCGGCCTGCAGTCCATTCCGGACGACGTCTACGAGGCGGCGACGCTGGATCGCGTCAGCAAGGTCAAGCAGTTCTTCTACATCACCTTGCCGCTGCTGAAGCCGGTGATCGTCTTCTGCGCCGTGCTGTCGATCATCGGCACCATGCAGCTCTTCACCGAGCCGTTCCTGATCACCGAGCGCGGCGGACCGGGCGGCGGCACCGAGACGCTGGGTCTCTTGCTTTACCGCCAGGGTTTCCGCTCGCTCAATTTCGGCTATGCCTCGGCCATCGCCTACACCATGGCCGGGCTGGCGATCGCCATCACCCTGGTGCAGCTCTGGCTGACGAGAGACCCGAAATGACCTCGCGCGCCAACAATCGCCTCGGCCGCAGCATCCTGCTACATCTCGTCCTGACGCCGCTGGCGCTGGTCTGGCTGTTCCCGCTGTGGATGATGGTGGTGTTCGCCACCATGCCCGACAACGCCATCTTCAGCCCCGGCATCCAGCTTCTGCCGCGTGACAGCTTCCTCGACAATGTCGGCAATCTCGAGCGCGACACCAATTTCATCGGCGCCATCGGCATCTCGGTCTCGGTCGCGGTGACCTACACCTTTCTGTCGGTGCTGCTCACCTCGATGGCCGGCTGGGCGCTGGCGCGCTACGAGTTCTTCGGCAAGGGCATGGTGGTGGCGATCATCTTCGGCACCATCACGCTTCCCTATGCGGTCGTGCTGATCCCGCAATTCATAATGGTGGCGCGCGACTTCCAGCTCGCCAACACCTGGGTCGCGCTGATCGTGCCGCCGCTGTTCAATTCGCTCGGCGTGCTCTTCATGCGCCAGGCCTTCTCGATGATGCCGGCCGAGCTGTTCGACGCCGCGCGCGTCGAGGGCGTGAAGGAGTGGCGCATCTTCCTTTTCGTCGCGCTGCCCCTGGCGCGGCCGATGCTGGCGGCGCTTGCCATCATCCTCTTCCTCGCCTCCTGGAACAATTATCTGTGGCCGCTGCTGATCAACAGCCAGCCCGGCGCGATGACGGCGCCGGTCGCGCTCGGCACGCTGATCGGCCTGACCAAGGTTTCATGGGGCGGCATCATGGCCGGCGCCGTCATGCTGACCGTGCCGATGCTTGTCGTCTTCGTGCTGCTGCAGCGTCATTTCATCGCCGGCATCGCCGCCGGCGCAGTCAAATAGGACAGGACCAGGATGGCTGCGGTCACCCTCACCAATGTCGTCAAGCGCTTCGGCGTCTTCGAAGTCGTCCATGGCGCCAGCATCGACATCGCCGATGGCGAGTTCGTCGTCTTCGTCGGCCCGTCCGGCTGCGGCAAGTCCACGCTCTTGCGCATGGTCGCCGGGCTCGAGGACATCAGCAGCGGCGAGATCGCCATCGGCGGCAAGGTGGTGAACGATGTCGAGCCGGCCGACCGCGGCATCGCCATGGTTTTCCAGTCCTACGCGCTCTATCCGCATATGACGGTGGAGCAGAACCTCAGCTTCGGTCTGAGGATGAACGGCAACCCCAAGGCCGACACCGATCGGCGGGTGAAGCGCGCCGCCGAAATCCTGTGCATCGACGAGCTGATGCAGCGGCGGCCGAAGCAATTGTCCGGCGGCCAGCGCCAGCGCGTCGCCATCGGCCGCGCCATCGTGCGCGAGCCGCAGGTCTTCCTCTTCGACGAGCCGCTCAGCAACCTCGACGCCGAATTGCGAGTCCAGATGCGGATCGAAATCTCGCGCCTGCACAAGGAACTCGGCGCCACCATGATCTATGTGACGCACGACCAGACCGAGGCGATGACGCTGGCTGACCGGATCGTCGTGCTCAAGGCCGGCAATGTCGAGCAGATCGGCGCTCCGCTCGACCTCTACGACGATCCGGCCAATCGCTTCGTCGCCGGCTTCATCGGCTCGCCGAAGATGAATTTTATCGCCGCGAGGGTCGTCGAGGCAGGGCACGGCTTCGCGACCATCGAACTCGTCAATCATGGCGGCGCGAGACTGCGCAAGCCGCTTTGCGACGCGGCACCGGCCGCAGGCGCCGAGGTGGCGCTCGGCGTTCGGCCCGAGCATTTCTTCGAGGCCGGGCAAGGCGACTGCGACATCGCCGTCAAGGCCGAGGTCGCCGAGCATTTGGGCTCGGTAAGCTACGTCTATGCCGATGCCGGGCCAGAGGAGCTGATCATCGAGCGCGAGGCCGCGCGTCAGCGCGCCAGCGGCGACCACTTCACCGTCTCGATCAAGGCCGACCGCTCGCTGCTCTTCGATAAGACAGGCGCGCGCATCCGCTGACTTTCCTTTCCTGCCCGATCGCCAAGGCGAGCGCGGCGACCCATGGAGAATTTTGACATGACATCCATATCCAGAAAGATTCGCTGGGGCATTCTCGGGCCCGGCAGCATCGCAAGATCCTTCGCCGGCGGCGTCGCGCAGTCGCGTACCGGCGAGCTGGTCGCGCTCGGCGCCCGCAACCCCGGCAAGCCGGGACTCGCCGAAGCCTTTGCGGGTGCGCGCATCCTCGGCGGCTACGAGGCGCTGCTTGCCGATGACTGCGTCGACGCCGTCTACATCGCGACACCGCATCCCGGCCACGCCGAATGGGCAATCAAGGCCGCGGAAGCCGGCAAACATGTGCTGTGCGAGAAACCGCTGGCGCTGACCGCCTTCGAGGCGGATGCCATGATGCACGCGGCCCGCAAGGCCGGCACGTTCCTGGGCGAAGCCTTCATGTACCGGCTTCACCCGCAGACCCGGCAGCTGGTCGAGCTGATCAAGTCAGGCGTCATCGGCGAGGTTCGCATGATCAAGTCGAGCTTCGGCTTCGCCATGCCGGGCTTCATGCCCGAGCATCGGCTTTATGCCAACGAGCTTGCCGGCGGCGGCATTCTCGATGTCGGCGGCTATCCGGTGTCGATGGCGCGGCTGATCGCGGGTGCGGCGGCGGGACGACCTTTCCTCGAGCCGGACAGGGTAGTGGGTGCCGCCCATCTCGGCCAATCGAGAGTCGACGAGTGGGCCTCGGCGCTGCTCACCTTCCCGGGCGGCATCGTCGCCGAGGTCTCCTGCAGCATTTCGCTGAACCAGGACAATGTGCTGCGCATCTTCGGCACCAAGGGTCACATCGAGGTGCCCGACTTCTGGTTCGCCGGCGGCAACCGCGATGTCGGCCTGGGCCGGATCGACGTGGTCCGATCCGGGGCTGCGCGCGAAACCGTCAGCGTCAACGAGACGCGTCATCTCTATTCCTTCGAGGTCGACGCTGCGGGCGAAGCAATCCAAGCGGGCCGGCAGGAATTCGCCTGGCCGGGCATGAGTTGGGCCGACAGCCTCCATAATCTGCGTGTTCTCGACAAATGGCGTGCCGCGGTCGGGCTGGAATACGAAATCGAGAAGCCGGCAAAGCGCATCAACACCATCTCCGGCCGGCCGCTCAGGGCCGGCGGCACCGCCATCGGCAAGCGCACCATTCCGGGACTGCCGCGGCCGGCTTCGCGGCTGGCGCTCGGCTTCGAGGATTTCCGCACCTTCTCCTCGGGCTCGATCCTGCTCGACGCTTATTTCGAGGCCGGCGGCAATCTGTTCGACACCGGCTATGTGTACGGCGGCGGCTACACCGAGACGCTGCTCGGCCAATGGCTGAAGAATCGCGGCGTGCGCGAACAGTCGGTCATCATCGCCAAGGGCGCCCATTCGCCGCTCTGCTACCCCGATGTGATCGGCAAGCAGCTCGCCCAGTCGCTCGACCGGCTGCAGACCGACCATGTCGACATCTATTTCATGCACCGCGACAATTCGGACGTGCCGGTCGGCGAATTCGTCGACGCCATGGACCGGGAGGTGAAGGCCGGCCGCATCCGCGGCCCGTTCGGCGGCTCCAACTGGACGATGGAGCGCATGGATGAGGCGATTGCCTATGCCGAGCGCACCGGCAAGCAGAAGCCGGGCGCGCTCTCCAACAATTTCTCGCTGGCCGAGATGCTGGAGCCGATCTGGGCCGGCTGCATCACTTCTTCGAGCGATGATTGGAAAGCCTGGCTGACGGCAAGGCAGATGCCGAACTTCGCCTGGTCGAGCCAGGGCCGCGGCTTCTTCACCGATCGCGCCGGCCGCGACCGCACCGACAATGAGGAGTTGGTGCGCGTCTGGTATTCGCAGAAGAATTTCGGCCGCCGCGACCGGGCGATCGAACTGGCGCGGAGGCTCGGCAAGAGCCCGATCCATGTCGCGCTGGCTTACGTCTTGGCGCAGCCCTTCCCGTCGGTGCCGCTGATCGGTCCGCGCACGCTGGACGAGCTCGAGGACAGCTTGAAGGCGCTGGACATTGAGCTGTCGGCGGAAGATGTGGCGTGGCTGGACAACGGGCCGGAGAGAAGGCGGGCGTAGGAGCCGACGCTTGAGATTGGCGAAGGCCGCCGCGACATCCAATCTCCCCCCTTGCGGGGGAGATGCCTGGCAAGGCAGAGGGGGGTGCTGTCCCGCCGGCGTCTCCTAACATGTGACTGGCACGAGAAGACAGGCCAAAGCCGGCATTCCTTCACACCCCCCTCTGGCCTGCCGGCCATCTCCCCCGCAAGGGGGGAGATCAGCAGTTCCACCGCCCCGCCTCACCGATCCACCCGCGTCGACAAGATGATCGACGACGACGTCCGTTCCACCCCGTCCATCGCTCCGATCCGGTCGAGCAGCGCGTCGAGATCGCGGATCGACGGCGCGTCGACGATGACGATCATGTCGAAATTGCCGCTCACCGAATGCAGCGTCCTGACTTGCGGCAGCGCCTCCAGGCTGCGCACCACCTTGTCGGCGAGCTTGGGCGTGACGGTGAGCAGGACATGCGCCTTGACCAGCCCCTGCTCATAGTCCGGTGACAGCCTGACGCCATAGCCGGCGATGATGCCGCGCTGTTCCAGCCGCTCGATCCGGCTCTGCACCGTGGTGCGCGACACGCCGAGCTGTCTTGCGAGCTCCGCGGTCGAGGCGCGTGCGTTGGCGCGCAGCAGCGAAAGCAGGGCCTGTTCGGCATTGCTGATCATTTCGACGAAACCTCTCGGCAATAAGCTTAAACTTGAGCTTCACTTTGACAGATTCCACGCTTCTTTTCGACGGGCAAGCTGCGATGATCCCGGCAGCTCGAATCGGCCCCGTCCGAATTGGCCCACCCGAATTGGAGAGGGTATGATCATGAAGAACATCGTTGTCGTCGGCGCCGGCAAGATCGGCTCGACCATCGCCGAGATGCTCAGCGCCACGGGCGACTATCACGTCACGCTCGTCGACCGCTCGGCCGCCCAGTTCGCCGCGGCCGAATTGCCCGCCGCCGTCGCGACGCGCGAGCTCGACATCGCGGCGCCGGGCGCGCTGGAGGCAGTGTTCGCCGGCAAGTTCGCGGTGCTGAGCGCCGCGCCTTTCCACCTCACCACGCGCATCGCCGAGGCAGCCGCCGCCGCCGGCGTGCACTATCTCGACCTCACCGAGGATGTCGTCAGCACGCGCCGGGTGAAGGAGCTGGCGCGCGCCGCAAACAGTGCCTTCATTCCGCAATGCGGCCTGGCGCCGGGATTCATCTCGATCGTCGCCAACGATCTCGCCAGCCGCTTCGACACGCTGGAAAGCGTGCGCATGCGCGTCGGCGCCCTGCCGCAATATCCGTCCAACGCGCTGAACTACAACCTGACCTGGAGTACCGACGGCGTCATCAACGAATATTGCGAGCCCTGCGAGGCGATCGTCGAGGGCGAGCTGATCGAGGTGCCGCCGCTGGAGGAGCGCGAGGAGTTCTCGCTCGACGGCGTCACCTACGAGGCCTTCAACACCTCCGGCGGTCTGGGCACGCTGGCCGAGACGCTGAAGGGGAAGGTGCGCACGCTGAACTACCGCACCATCCGCTATCCCGGCCACGCCGCGATCATGAAGGCGCTGCTCAACGATCTCGGGCTGCGCCACCGCCGCGACGTGCTGAAGGACATTTTCGAGAGCGCGCTGCCGGCGACGCTGCAGGACGTGGTCATCGTCTTCGTCACCGTCTCCGGCCGCAGGAACGGCCGCCTGCTGCAGGAGACCTACGCCAACAAGATCTACTCGCACCGCGTCGGCGACGTCGTGCGCAGCGCCATCCAGATCACCACCGCCTCCGGCATCTGCGCCGTGCTCGACATGCTGGCCGACGGCACCCTGCCGGCCAAGGGCTTTGTCCGCCAGGAAGACATCGCGCTCGACGCCTTCCTCGCCAACCGCTTCGGCCGCGCCTACGCCCAGCACGAGATGGTGAGCCGATTAGCGGGGTGAGCTGTGTGATCTTCCCCCTTGAGGGGAAATGTCGCCGAAGGCGACAGAGGGTCGCCGCGCGTGGAGCGCCAACCTCCATCTGTCGCAACGGAGTCGCATCCAGTCGCATCGACCCCCTCTGGCCTGCCGGCCATCGCTCCCTCTAAATATGCAGCGCGTGGCCTAACGCCTTCAGCGCCGCTTCCTGGAACCCCTCGCCCTGCGTGGGATGTGCATGGATGGTGCCGGCGATGTCTTCCAGCCGCGCCCCCATTTCCAGCGCCAGGCCGAAGGCCGCCGACAGCTCCGACACACCCTGCCCGACCGCCTGGATGCCGAGCACCAGGTGATTGTCTGCCCGCGCCACGACGCGGACGAAACCGTCCTCGCCTTGTTTGGTCATGGCGCGGCCGTTGGCGGAGAACGGAAACTGCCCGATCTTGATCTCGCCCGCGAGCGCTTTCGCCTCGTCCGGCGACAGCCCGGCGGTGACCAGCTCCGGATCGGTGAAGCAGATCGCCGGGATCGCGCGCCTGTCCCAACTTCTTTTGTGGCCGGCGACGATCTCGGCCACCATCTCGCCCTGCGCCATGGCGCGATGCGCCAGCATCGGCTCGCCGGTGACATCGCCGATGGCGTAGATGCCGCGCATCGAGGTGCGGCACTGGTCGTCGATGCGAATGAATTTTCCCGCCATGTCGAGGTCGATCTGCTCCAGGCCCCAACCCTCGGTGAGCGGCTTGCGGCCGACCGTTATCAGGATCTTGTCGGTAGCGAGTTTGGCGTTCTTGCCGTCGGCCGCCTCGACAAGCAGCGCATCGCCTTTGGTCGACAGCCCCCTGGCCTTGGCGCCTTGCATCACCTCGACGCCGAGTTCGCCCAGACGCTTGAGCACCGGCCTTGTCAGCTCGGCGTCATACTGCGCCAGCACGCGCGGCAACGCCTCGACCACAGTGACCTTGGCGCCCATCTTGGCAAAGGCCATGCCGAGCTCGAGCCCGATATAGCCGCCGCCGACCACGACGAGCTTGCCCGGCACTTCGCTGAGCGCCAGCGCTTCGGTCGACGAGATGACCGGTCCGCCGAAGGGCAGATCCGGCAAGGCGACCGAAGCCGAGCCGGTGGCAATCACCACCGTCTCGGCGCGGATGATTTGGGTCCCGGTCTCGGTCTCGACCACGACGCTCTTGCCGTCCCGGAACGTCGCCCAGCCATGCACGGTCTTGACCTTGGCCTTTTTCAATAGCCCCGCGACGCCGCTGGTGAGCCGGCTAACGATACCGTCTTTCCAGCTGATCGTCCGCGCCAGATCCAGCGCCGGCGTGGCCACCGCGATGCCGAGCGGGCTCTGTGCCCCCGCCAGATGCGCGATTCTGTCGAACTCTTCCGCCGCATGGATGAGCGCCTTGGACGGGATGCAGCCGACATTGAGGCAGGTGCCGCCCGGCTTGCCAACCTCGACGATGACGGTGTCGACGCCCAGCTGGCCGGCGCGGATGGCGCAGACATAACCGCCTGGACCGGCACCGACGACGAGCAGCTTGCAGGAGATTTCTTTCATGACGTTCTCGTTGCTGAGCACGGGGATTTTGGCTGACCCAATCGCAGACCGTGGCGATTGGCCGATATCCTTGGAACGTCATCATCCTGGGGCGGAGCAAGGAGCGTAGCGACGCGCGTAGACCCCAGGATCCATGCCGTGACGTGAGGGCGTTGCAACGGTCCAGAATTCTGGTCCGCCGCGCCCTTCGGCCGAGGTCGCGGCATGGATCCTCGGGTCAAGCCCGAGGATGACGAAGCTAAGGGGGCACCGTCCGCATCCATACGACTATTCCACGAAGATCAGCGCCGGCGTCTCCAGCAGCGTCTTGATGCGCTGGACGAAGACGGCGGCATCCCAGCCGTCGATGACGCGGTGGTCGAAGCTGGATGACAGGTTCATCATCTTGCGCGGCATGAACTGCGTGCCGTCCCACACCGGCCGCACCATCATCTTGTTGACGCCGACGATCGCCACCTCCGGATGGTTGATGACCGGCGTCGTCGCCACGCCGCCCATGGCGCCGAGCGAGGTGATGGTGATGGTCGAGCCCGAAAGCTCGTCGCGGCTCGCCGTGCCCGACTTGGCCGCCTCGGCGAGCCGGTTGACCTCCGCGGCGCAATCCCACAGGTCGCGCGCCTCGGCATGCTTGACCACCGGCACGACGAGGCCGTTGGGCGTCTGCGCGGCGATGCCGATATGAATGCCTTCGTGCTGGTGGATGATGCCGGCTTCGTCGTCGAACAGCGCGTTGAGGCTGGGCTGGTCGGCGATGGCCTTGACCATGGCGCGCATCAGGAAGGGCAGCAGCGTCAGCTTTGGCCTGTCCGCTCCGTGCGCGCCGCGCTTTTCCTTATTGAGCGTGGCGCGCAGCTCCTCCAGCGCGGTGACGTCGATCTCCTCGACATAGGTGATGTGCGGGATGCGCGATTTGGCGAGCGCCATCTTCTCGGCGATCTTGCGCCGCAGCCCGACGACCTTGATGTCCTCGACGCCGTCCTTGCGCGTCAAGCCGGTGGCGCGGGCAAGCTGCGGCCCGCGGGCCAGGAAGGCTTCGATATCCTCATGACTGATGCGCCCGGCCGGACCACTCCCTGCAACCTGCCTCAGGTCGATGCCGGCCTCCTTCGCGCGCAGCCGCACCGCGGGCGAGGCCAGCGGCTTTTCGCCTTCCGCGCGCGGCGCGCCAGAAGTCGGCGCAGCACCCCCACCCCTGACCCCCCGAAAGCGGGAGGGGGATTGCGGTGCCGGCTCACGATCTCGTGCCGGCGCCTCTGCGGTTGAAGAAGTCATTGGCCTGGCAGCGGCCTTGGCGGTCGAAGCGTGTTCCCCTCGCCCTTGTGGGGAGGGGTCAGGGGTGGGGGTCGGTGCCGCCATGACCTCCGACGGTTGCGCGCCCGCCACGACATTTCCATCGCCGGCAACCTTCAGCCGCACGATCGGCGACCCGATCGCCACCGTGTCGCCGATCTCGGCGCCGAGCCACAGGATCTCGCCGTCGACCGGAGACGGAATCTCGACCGTCGCCTTGTCGGTCATGACGGCCGCCAGCACCGTGTCCTCGCGCACCAGGTCGCCGAGCTTGACATGCCACTCGACGAGCTCGGCCTCGGCGACGCCTTCGCCGACATCGGGAAGCTTGATCACATATTCGCCCATCGTGATTCCTCTCAGGCTTCCATGGTCTCGACGAGCGCCCGCCCGACCCGTGCGGGGCCGGGGAAATATTCCCACTCCTGCGCATGCGGATAAGGCGTGTCCCAACCGGCGACTCGCGCCACCGGGGCCTCCAGATGGTAGAAGCAGTTCTCCTGCACCAGCGCGACCAGCTCGGCGCCGAAGCCCGAAGTCAGCGTCGCCTCATGCACCACCACGCAGCGGCCGGTCTTCTTCACCGAGGCGACGATGGTGTCGAGGTCGAGCGGCAGCAATGTCCTGAGATCGATGATTTCGGCATCGATGCCGGTCTCCTCGGCAGCGGCCTGCGCGACATAGACCATGGTGCCGTAGGCGATCACGGTGACCGCCGCGCCCGGCCGGCGGATCGCCGCCTGGCCGAGCGGAACCGTGTAGTGGCCGTCGGCAACCTCGCCGAGCGCGTGCTTCGACCACGGCGTCACCGGCCGGTCGTGATGACCGTCGAAGGGGCCGTTGTAGAGCCGCTTCGGCTCGAGAAAAATCACCGGGTCCGGATCCTCGATCGCCGCGATCAGCAGCCCCTTGGCGTCATGCGGATTGGACGGCACCACCGTCTTCAGGCCGGAGACATGCGTGAACAGCGCTTCCGGGCTCTGGCTGTGCGTCTGGCCGCCGAAAATGCCGCCGCCGGTCGGCATGCGCACCACGATCGGGCAGGTGAAATCGCCGTTCGAACGGTAGCGCAGCCGCGCCGCTTCCTGCGTCAGCTGGTCGTAGGCCGGATACATGTAGTCGGCAAACTGGATCTCGACGCAGGGCTTGAGCCCATACGCCGCCATGCCGATGGCCGAACCGACGATGCCGGATTCGCTGATTGGCGCATCGAAGCAGCGGCTTTTGCCATACTTCGCCTGCAGCCCTTGCGTGCAGCGGAAGACGCCGCCGAAGAAGCCTACGTCCTCGCCATAGACGATGACGCGCTCGTCGCGTGCCATGGAGACATCCATGGCGTCGCGGATCGCCTCGATCATGGTCTTTCTCGGCATGTCAGACCCCCGCCTGCTGGCGCTGGCGCCTGAGATGCGGCGGCATCACGGCATAGAGCCCTTCGAACATATCGCGAGTCGACGGCTTGCCGCCGGCATGCAACGTGCCGTGGCTCTCGGCCTCCTTCTGCGCCGCGATCACCGTCTCGAGGATCTCGGCTTCCGCCTGGGTGTGGCGCTGCTCGGACCAGACGCCTTTGTGGATGAGATGGTTTCTCAGCCGGATGATGGGGTCGCCGAGCGGCCAGGCGTCGGATTCCGCCTTCGGCCGGTAGGCGGACGGATCGTCCGAGCTCGAATGCGCACCGGCGCGGTAGGTGACATATTCGACCAGCGTCGGCCCGAGATTGCTGCGCGCGCGCTCGGCCGCCCACTTGGCCACCGCATGAACGGCGAGGTAGTCGTTGCCGTCGACGCGCAGGGCCGGGATGCCGAAGCCGAGGCCCCGCGCCGCGAAAGTGCCGGCGCCGCCGCGGGCAATGCCTTGAAAGGTCGAGATCGCCCACTGGTTGTTGACGACATTGAGGATGACCGGCGCCTTGTAGGTCGAGGCGAAGACCAGCGCCGAATGGAAATCGGACTCCGCCGTCGAGCCATCGCCGATCCAGGCGGCGGCGATGCGCGAGTCGTTGGAGATCGCCGAGGCCATCGCCCAGCCGACCGCCTGGATGTATTGCGTCGCCAGATTGCCGGAAATCGAGAAGAAGCCGTGCTCCTTCGACGAATACATGATCGGCAGCTGCCGGCCTTTCAGCGGATCGGCCTCGTTGGAATAGATCTGGTTCATCATCATGACCATGGGATAGCCGTCGGCGATGAGCAGTCCGGCCTGCCGGTAGGTCGGAAAATTCATGTCGCCGGGCTTGAGCGCCTTGCGGAAGGCGGTGCTCACCGCCTCCTCGCCGAGATGCTGCATATAGAAGGAGGTCTTGCCCTGGCGCTGCGCCATCTGCATGCGCTGGTCGAAGGTCCTCAGCGTCATCATGTTGCGCAGGCCTTCGAGCAGCTCCTCGTCGGTGAGCAGCCCGGCCCACGGACCGACCGCTTCGCCGGCACGGTTGAGCACCCGGATGATGGAGAAGGCCATGTCGCGGATGCTGCGCGGATCGACATCGATCTCCGGACGCGGCACCGAGCCTGCCTTGGCAATGGTCACATTGGAGAAATCGGGCGTGCCGCCGGGCCGAACCTCGGGCTCGGGCACATGAAAGCGCAACATTCCAGCATCGGCCATGACCTTCGTCCTCCAATGTTGCCGGTGCGATAGTGGCACATCCGCGCCGCCATTTCATCGGCCGAGATAGCGGCTGCCTTCCCTGTTGCCGGCCGCCGCCGGCGGCGGCAGCCCATGGCCGACAAGATGCAGATATGGCAGCGAAATTTCTTGTCGATGTTTTTGCCTCCCGCGCAATTTGGCGAATGGTGGCTGGGCGTTAGGCGCAAGAGGAGGCAAGTCGGCGGTAGGTTCGGTCAGCGCCCATTTGCCGGCGGTGACGCTGCCCCTCACCTGCCTGCCGCGGCCTGACCACCTGCCGCCCTTAATGGCCGAACCTCTGGTTCCCTCACCCCGCCCCGTGCTAACTCACCCCGCATGGCACAGAAGAAGGGATACGAGGTCGATTCGTGGCTCGCGAAGCCGGACCCCGCGATGGCGATTGTCCTGCTTTACGGCCCCGATCGCGGCTTGGTCGCCGAGCGGGCCAAGACCTTTGCCACCAAGACCGGCCTGCCGCTCGACGACCCGTTCTCGGTGGTCAAGCTGGACGGCGCGGAAGTCGACCGTGACCAGGGCCGCCTGCTCGACGAGGCCCGCACCGTGCCGATGTTCTCCGACCGGCGGCTGCTCTGGGTGCGCAATGCCAGCGGCCAAAAGGCCCTGGCCGACGACATCAAGGCGCTGACGAGCGAGCCGGCACGGGATGCGGTCATCCTGATCGAAGCCGGCGACCTGAAGAAGGGCACCGGCTTGCGAGCCATCGTCGAAGCCGCCGGCAACGCCATGGCCTTGCCCTGCTATGCCGACGAGGCCAGGGATCTGGATTCGGTCATCGATGACGAACTGCGCAAGGCCGGCATGTCGATGACGCTCGACGCCAGGCAGGCGTTGCGCCGCAATCTCGGCGGAGACCGGCTGGCCTCGCGCGGCGAGATCGAGAAGCTGGTGCTCTACGCCCACGGCAAGAGGGAGATCGTCCTCGACGACGTCAATGCGATGTCGGGCGATGTGTCCGGCGCCTCCTTCGACGACGCGGTCGATGCCGTGCTCGACGGCAGGATCGGCGATTTCGACACCGCCTTCACCCGCCACTGCCAGTCGGGTGGTCACCCGTTCCTGGTGCTGTCGGCTGCGATGCGGCAGCTGCAGGCGATCCAGGCAATGCGCGGCCAGATGGAATCGGGGGGCCGCAATGCCGCGTCGGTCGTCGCCGCCGCCCGCCCGCCGGTTTTCTTTTCGCGCCGCAGGTTGGTCGAAAAGACACTCGAACGCTGGAGCAGCGAAGCGCTCGGCCGCGCGCTGAACCGATTGCAGACGGCGGTGCTGCAGACCCGCAAGCGGCCCGATTTATCGGAGGCCTTGGCGCGCCAGGCCCTGCTCGGCATCGCGGTGGAAAGCGCCAGGCTGGGGCAGCGCTAAAGCATGTCGCCCAGAAGTGCGCAGCGGTTCTGGGGCAACGACATGCGTAAAAACAAAGACTTAAAGCGCGTCGCCTGACTCCGTTTCAGCGCGTCGCGCTTTAGCCCCCTTCGCGCCATGGCACTTGTTCTGCCGTTCAGTTCATGGTCATGCCGTCCGCCGCCTGGAAGGTCGGCAGCGCCTGCGGAAAGACGAGCACGGTGGCACCGTAGAGCAGCAGAGCAATCCCGGACACCTTTGCTATCCGCCCTCCCGCCGGAAGGGTCTTTTCCGCAAAGACCAGCAGGGTGACCACGGCCATTGCCGCGATGTGCATCATCCCGAGCGGAAAAAGCGCGACGAACAACAGCCAGCAGCAGCCGAGGCAATAGAGCCCATGCGTCAGGCCCATGCGCACCGCGCCCCAATGACCGTCGCGCCATGAGGTGAGGATAAACCCAAGTGGAGTGCGGCATTTGGCCAGGCAAAGGTCCTTCAATGGGGAAAGCTGGTAGGCGCCCGCGACGATCACCAGCACACCACCGATGCGCGCGGCCGTCGCGGCGGACATTCCCGCCTGCGCGGCAAGCAGTTCTCCGGCAACCGCGCCGGCAAAGGCTAGCGCGCCCGTCGCACCCCAGACCAGCATGTATCCAGCCACGAAAGCCCAGGTCGAGACAAAGGTTTCGCCGCGCCCCATTTTGCCGGTCTGCACTCGATGGAACATAAGGATCATCGGCGCGGCCGTCGGGAACATCATCGCGACCATCATGATGATCCAGACAGCAAGAAACACCGGCGCCGTCATGCCCATGGTGGGTGAATACATCTCCATCGACATGCCGGCGTCCATGCCGCTCTGCTGCAGGACCAGCAGAGCCCAGGCCGCCGCCGCGACAGCGATCAGCAGCGCCAGAATGATGTTTCTTTGCAGCGCGAGCGGGTCTGCTCCGGCCATGGAACGCCTATTGCTGGCCGGACCAGTTGATCGGGGCATAATGGCCGTTCCGGCCGGAATTGTCCCAGTTCATGCCGTGGTCGCTGAACGTGCTGCCTTGTACGCCCATCGCCATTGTGAGCCTGTCGGGATTGACGGGATGTCCGGTCGCCGCCCACATCTCGCCGTCCTCGCGCATGGTTGGCAGCGGTTCGACGGCCATGTGCATGACGCCAGGGATTTCCGCCGACCGTTTCTTACCGTCGACCTGGTATCTGATCGGCGTTTTCTTCGCTCCGAGATTGTTGCCGATCATGGGCGCAAAGGCAGCCATCGGGCCACCTGCGGCACCGGTGAAGATCGCACCCAGCGCTTCCATCTGCCTGTCGTCCGCACGCTCGTCGATATAGGCGGCAGCCGTCCAGTTGCCCTCCGCCATCGGACCCGGCGTGTGAGCGATCATCGCCACGTTGAGGTCATCCAGCCGGACGTCGCCGTAATTGCCTTGATCGATGTGGAACACCAGGGCGACATCGCAGACGCCCTGCGTCGGCTTCGAGGTCAACTGCGCGTTGGTGGACAACAGACAGGGACACACGACGTCGCAATTGCAATTTTCGAAATAGCTCCCAGACAATTGCCAACTGATTGCCATTTTCACCTCCCTGCTCTGTCAGGCGCGGCGGCACGGCTAGACGAGATGGGCGCCGCTTCGCTGGCATCGGAGGAACGGCACATAGCCCGACATCACGGCTTCTCGGCGCGCCAGGGCATATTGTTCAGTTGCACCTAATGGAGGTTACGCCGATACCGCGCACTGTCAAGGAACAGGCCGGGCCAGCTTCGGCTGCCTCTCATCGCGCCTGCCGGCTGCAACCGCTTCTTCTCGAAAAGGCCCCGACGTTCATCTTAAGCTGGAAGATAATTTGCCGGCTAAATACAGTTCTTCCTCAATGGCCTAGCGTTCGTCTTTGAGACGTCGGCAGAGCTCGTCGAGTTGGTCCAGCGTGCGGTAATTGACCCGCAGCGTGCCGCCTTTGCCCTTGTGCTCGATGCTGACGATCATGCCGATCGTGTCGGTCATCAGCTTTTCCAGCGCCAGCGTGTCGGGATCCTTGTCCGGCGCGCTCGACGCGGTTTTCACTTTGGCCGGCGTCGGACCGGCCGGCATCTGCGCCAGTGCTTCGGCCTGGCGGACCGAAAGTCCTTCCTCGACGATCCGCTTCGCAAGCCCGGCCGGATCGCCGGCCGTCACCAGCGTGCGCGCATGCCCGGCAGACAGTGCGCCGTCGACAAGCATGTCATGGATGACCCCGGGCAGCTTGAGCAGCCTGAGCGTATTGGCGACATGGCTGCGGCTTTTGCCGATCACCTGGCCGAGATCGGCCTGGGTATAGCCATGCTCGTCGATCAGTTGCTGGTAGCCTTGCGCCTCCTCGACCGGATTGAGGTCGGCGCGCTGCACGTTCTCGATGATCGCCAGTTCCAGCGCGGTGCGATCGTTGACGTCGCGCACGATCAGCGGGATCTCGGTGAGTCCTGCACGTTGCGCCGCCCGCCAGCGCCGCTCGCCGGCGATGATCTCGTAACGGCCGGGCTGCGACGGCGCTGGCCGCGCCACCACGGGCTGCACCACGCCATGTTCGCGGATCGATTGCGCCAGATCGGTAAGCTCGGCATCGCCGAAATGCCGGCGCGGGTTCTTCGGGTTGGGGCTGACGAACTCGATCGGCACCTTGCCGTCCGCCGCGACTTGGCTCGGCTTTTCCGCCACTGCCGGACGGTCGATCTCGCCGATCAGCGCCGCGAGCCCACGGCCCAGTCTTTTTCTCGATTGGTCTTCGCTCATTATTCTGTCCAGGTCGTTTCGGGATGGAATCGGCTAATCGTCATCAGGATGCGATCAGGCTGCGCGCAGCTTGCGCTCGCGGCGGATCACTTCGGAGGCGAGTTGCAGATAGGCCTGGCTGCCCGAGCATTTGAGATCGTAAAGGATCGCCGGCTTGCCGTAGGAGGGGGCTTCGGAAACGCGCACATTGCGCGGGATGATCGTCTCGTAAACCTTGTCGCCCATATGCGCCCGAACGTCCTGCACCACTTGGTTGGCGAGGTTGTTGCGGCCGTCGAACATGGTGAGCACGATGCCTTGGATGGTGAGATCCGGATTGATCGTGCGGCGCACCTGCTCGACCGTCTCGAGCAGCTGGCTGAGACCTTCCAGCGCGAAGAATTCGCATTGCAGCGGCACCAGAACCGAATCGGCTGCCGCCATTGAATTCAAAGTCAAAAGGTTGAGCGACGGCGGGCAGTCGATGAGCACATAGCCGAACGGTGCCGCGCGTTCGGCAGCGGCGCGCAATGCATTGCGCAGGCGCAGCACCCGGTCGGGGGCCGAGGCGATCTCCATCTCGATGCCGAGCAGGTCGAGGGTCGAAGGCACGATCGACAAGCCCGGTACCGCCGTCGGCACCGCGGCTGCTTCGAGCTCGAGCTCGCCCGTCAGCACGTCGTAGGACGACACCGTGCGGTCCTTGCGGTCGATGCCGAGACCGGTGCTGGCATTGCCCTGCGGATCGAGATCGACGATCAGCACCTGTTCGCCGATCGCGGCCAGCGCGGTGGCCAGATTGATCGCCGTGGTCGTCTTGCCGACGCCGCCCTTCTGGTTGGCAACGGTGATGATACGCGGTCCAGTTTTCATGGGTCTATGCCAGTAATTCATTGTGGGGTCGCCGGGCGCAGATCGGTGATTTCCAGGATGACGGCGTGGGGGTCGGTCATGCTGGGATGTTCTACCAGATCGAAGGTCCAGCGGTGAGCGCTTTCTTCCACTTCGGCTCGGTAATCCCGGCCTTTATGAAAGAGCGCGCGCGACCCTTGCGTCAGCCAGGGCGCTGACAGACCAAGCAGTTCGGGCAGTGCCGCCAATGCCCGCGCTGTCACAATTTCCGGTGCGGAAATAAAAGGATAGCTGTCGTCGATGCGCCGCGCGAGGACTCGTGCCGGCAGCCCGAACTGGCCAACGACGGACTGCAGGAACGACGCTTTCTTGCGGTTGCTCTCGACCAGGTCGATTGACGCGCCCGCGCGCTCGGCCAGCAGGAAACCCATCACCAATCCGGGAAAGCCGCCGCCCGAGCCGATGTCGACCCACCGCTTTGCGACAGGCGCGATTCGGGCAAGCTGAGCGCTGTCGAGGACATGGCGACGCCAGACGTCCTCCAGCGTCGACGGCGCCGCCAGATTGATGCTGCGATTCCATTTGAGGAAGAGCCGCTCGAAGACCTTGAGACGTTCGAATGTTTCACGTGAAACCGCACCGGCAGCCTGCTGCAGGTCTTCCCAGGCATCAGCGCTCACGCCACGTCCTTCCGCACGGCGAGCTCGACATTGCGGACATGGGCGACGATGATGGCAAGGGCCGCCGGCGTCATACCTTCCATCCGCTGCGCATCAGCGATCGAGCGTGGCCGACGGATCTTCATCTTTTGCTTCAACTCATTCGACAGCCCGGGCACGCCTGAGAAGTCGATGCTCTCCGGGATGAGGCGCGACTCCTCATGCCTGATCTGCGCCACATCAGCCTGCTGGCGTTCGAGATAAACGGCATACTTGGCCTCTGTCTCGAGCCGTTCCGCCGTTTTGCCATCCAGCGCGGCAAAGCGGGGCTCGACGCGGGTGAGCCAAGCCATGTCGACACCGGGATGCGCAAGCAGCTCATAGGCAGAGCGCCGCACGCCGTCCTTGTTGATCTCCAGCCCATGCCGCGCCGCTTCGTTCGGGGTGAACGTCACGGATTTGGCCAGCGCACGCGCCTGGTCCAGTTGCTGCGTCATCTCGCGGAAGCGCAACATTCGATGAGACGAGGCAATTCCGAGCTTCGCAGCCAGCGGGGTCAGCCGCTCATCGGCGTTGTCGGCGCGCAGCGAGAGCCTGAACTCGGCCCGTGAGGTGAACATGCGGTAGGGCTCGGCGATGCCGCGGCTGGTAAGATCGTCGATCATGACGCCGATATAGGCCTCGGTGCGGCTGAGCACGATCTGCTCGCTGGCCGAAGCCTTCCGCGCAGCGTTGATGCCGGCAAGCAGTCCCTGCGCCCCGGCCTCTTCATAGCCGGTCGTGCCGTTGATCTGCCCGGCCAGGAACAGGCCGGCAATGCGCTTCGTCTCCAGCGTCGTCCTCAGTTCGCGCGGATCAACATGGTCGTATTCGATGGCATAGCCCGGCTGCAGCATCGTCGCTCGCTCCAGCCCGGTAATCGTCTTCAATATGTCAAGCTGCACGTCTTCCGGCAGCGAGGTCGAAATTCCGTTCGGATAGACGGTGTCGTCGTCGAGGCCTTCCGGTTCGAGAAAGATCTGGTGACCCTCGCGATCACCGAACTTGACGATCTTATCCTCGATCGACGGGCAGTAGCGCGGTCCGACACCTTCGATCGATCCGGAATACATGGCCGAGCGGCCGAGATTTGCACGGATTAGATCATGCGTCGCCGGCGTGGTGCGGGTAATGCCGCAATGAATCTGCGGATTCGTGATCCGGTCAGTCATCAGCGAGAACGGGACCGGATCCTCGTCTGCCGCCTGGCTTTCCAGCGACGCCCAGTCGATGGTGCGGCCATCGAGGCGAGGGGGCGTTCCCGTCTTCAGGCGTCCAAGCTTGAAGCCTGCGCGGCTCATGGTCGCCGACAAGCCCATGCTCGCCTGCTCGTTCATGCGGCCGGCAACCATTTTCTTCTCGCCGATATGGATCAGCCCGCGCAGGAAGGTGCCGGTGGTCAGCACCACGGCACCACAGGCCAGCCGCCGGTCGCCGGAAACGAGGACGGCCTCGACCCGCTCGTCCTCGATCGCGAGATCCAGAACCTCGCCCTCAATCACGTCGAGATTGGCCTGATCGCCGATCGCCGCCTGCATGGCGAGTCGATAAAGTTTGCGGTCAGCCTGAGTGCGCGGTCCGCGCACGGCCGGGCCTTTGCGGCGATTAAGCAGGCGAAACTGGATGCCGGCGGCATCGGCGATGCGCCCCATCACCCCGTCCATGGCATCGATTTCGCGAACCAAGTGCCCTTTGCCGAGGCCGCCGATCGCCGGGTTGCAGGACATGACCCCGATCGTCTCGAAACGCAGCGTCACCAACGCGGTCCTTGCGCCGGCGCGCGCGGCAGCACTGGCCGCCTCGCATCCGGCATGGCCGCCGCCCACCACCACCACGTCATAGTGATTGGTCATTTCAAGAATCCGGTTTCAGAGATCGTCCGAACACATGTCCCCGCTGCCCCGCGCTGTCAAGGACGAACGCCCGACTCGTTTCACGTGAAACACGCCACCATTGCAGCCTGCGGTGTTTCACGTGAGTCACGCCGGCGCGCCGCGATCCGGTGTTTCACGTGAGTCACTTCCCAATGCAGAACTGCGAGAAGATGACGTCGAGCAGGTCCTCGACGTCAACGGCACCGACGATCTTCCCGATACGATCGGCCGCCAAGCGCAGGTCCTCAGCCCTCAGTTCCGGGCTCACCCCGGAACGGGCCCTCGCAAGAAAGCCCTTCGCCTCGTTCAAGAGCTCGACGTGCCGAAGCCTCGACGGCAGGATATCGCCGGCATCGCCGATCGCTTGCGCAGCGCGGCTGCCAATTACGTCCAGCAGCGCGGTCAGCCCCGTGCCGTCCTTCGACGAGATCAAAAGATCATAGCCGTTCGGCTGTCCAGCTCCGAGATCAGCTTTCGTCCCCAGCTTGAGCAAAGGCACACCTGCCGGAATCTCGCCCACGGGCAGGGGACCTGTCATGTCCTCCAGCAGCAGCACAAGGTCGGCGCCGCCGGCCTTGGCGCGTGCCCTTTCGATGCCGATAGTCTCGACTTTGCCGACGGCCTCGCGCAAACCGGCTGTATCGACGACCCGAACGCGCATCCCGTTCAGATCAAGCGCCACTTCCAGTAGGTCCCGGGTGGTCCCCGGCTCGTCAGTCACGATCGCCGCCTCTCGCTGGGCGAGTGCATTGAACAGGCTGGACTTGCCGGCATTTGGCGCGCCGAGGATAACCACCTCAAAGCCGTCGCGGATAATTTCGGCGGCCTTGAACCCGCGGATGTGGCGTTCGATCTCGACAATCATCGTGGCCACATCAGACCAAACCGCGTCCGAAACAGAGCCTGGCACATCGTCTTCCTCGGCGAAGTCGATCTCCGCCTCGATCATCGCGCGTGCATGGATCAGCCGCCGGCGCCAGCCCGCGTAAAGATCGCTCTGCACGCCTTCCGCATTGCGCACGGCAAAGCGGCGCTGCGCTTCCGTCTCGGCACTAACGAGATCGGCCAACGCTTCCGTCTCCACCAGATCGAGTTTGCCGTTGAGAAAGGCGCGCCGGGTAAACTCGCCCGGCTCGGCGTGCCTGATGTCATCGAAGGCCGTGATCGCCTCGAGCAGCTTCGCGGCAACGGCGCGGCCGCCATGAACATGGAACTCGGCGACGTCCTCGCCGGTAAAGCTTGCCGGCCCCGCAAAGAACAGAACAAGCCCGTGATCGATGACCGAGCCATCCGACGCCGTCAGCTTGCGCAGCGTGGCATGCCTTTCCTTAACGCCTCCGGCAGCGATCGTTTCGACCACGAATCGAGTCTTCGGGCCCGAGATGCGGACCACAGCGACCCCGGCCGGCAGGCGGCCGCTCGACAGCGCCACGATCGAATCCTTCGAAGCCATCTGGGAAACCATTTGCCCGACCTGCCGAACCGCCCTAGGTATTTCGTTTCACAATTCCGGACACGCTGCTGCTGGCTTGCCGGAATTGTCGCTCATCAACGATCATGCCGAGCCGCCCATCGTGACCCTGCCCGCACGAAACCTGCTTGCCGAAGAGGCCAGTCCCTACCTGCAGCAGCACAGCGACAATCCCGTGCACTGGCGGGCCTGGTCGCCGACGGCCCTGGCCGAAGCCAAGGAGCTCGAACGGCCGATCCTTCTCTCCATCGGCTATGCCGCCTGCCACTGGTGCCATGTCATGGCGCATGAAAGCTTCGAGAACGCCGCCGTGGCTGCCGTCATGAACCGGCTCTTCGTCAATATCAAGGTCGATCGCGAGGAGCGCCCGGACATCGACCAGATCTATATGGCGGCACTCCATGCCATGGGCGAGCAGGGCGGCTGGCCGTTGACCATGTTCCTGACGCCCGACGGCAAGCCGTTCTGGGGCGGCACCTATTTTCCGCGCGAGGCCCGCTACGGCCGCCCCGGCTTCATCCAGGTGCTGGAAGCGGTTGACAAGGCATGGCGGGAGAAGCGGCAAAGCCTTGCCGACAGCGCCGCTGGATTGGCCGCCCATGTGGAGCAGCGGCTTGCCGGAACCCAGGGCAGGGCGGCGCTCGACCGCGGCACGCTGGCCGACCTCGCCGGGCGTATCGACCGCATGATCGACCGCGATCTCGGGGGCTTGAGCGGCGCACCGAAATTCCCCAACGCGCCGTTCATGCACACCCTATGGCTGTCCTGGCTCCGCGACGGCCACGCTGCCCACCGCGACGCCGTGCTGCTCAGCCTCGAAAGGATGCTCGCCGGCGGCATTTACGACCATCTCGGCGGCGGCCTCAGCCGCTATGCGACCGACGCCGAATGGTTGGTGCCGCATTTCGAAAAGATGCTCTACGACAATGCCCAGCTCATCCGCCTCTGCAACTGGGCCTATGCGGCGAGCGAGAACGAGTTGTTCCGGATACGAATCGAAGAAACGATCGCCTGGCTGCTGCGCGAGATGCGCGACGACGGCGGCGCCTTTGTCGCCAGCCTCGATGCCGATAGCGAAGGCGAGGAGGGGCTGTTCTACACCTGGAGCCCGGGAGAGGTCGAAGCCGCACTCGGGGACGAGACGGCTATGTTCTTCCGCTATTTCGAGCTGGCCGCTCCTCATGGCTGGGAAGGCAAGCCGATTATCAGCCAGACCGCCGGACAACAACGCCAGGGCGTCGCCGACTGCATCCAACTTGCGCCGCTGAAGGCCAAGCTGCTCGCCAGCCGGGAAAAGCGGGTCAGGCCGGGACGCGACGGCAAGGCGCTCACCGACTGGAACGGCCTGATGATCGCCGCTCTCGCCGAAGCTGGCCGAACCTTCGGGCGATCCGACTGGATCGAGGCCGCGGCCAAGGCCTTCGCTCATATTGTCGGAGCCAGCCAGAATGGCCGGTTACCGCATTCGATGCTGGGCGCCAAAAAGCTGTTCCCGGCCTTGTCGAGCGACTATGCCGCCATGACCAATGCCGCGATCGCCTTGTTCGAGGCGACCGGAAATTCGATCTACTCGGACCATGCCAAGCAGTTCATCGACCAGCTCGACCGCTGGCATCAGGACAGTGCAGAGACCGGCTACTATCTGACGGCGTCGGACAGCAGTGACGTCCTGATCCGCATCCGCGGCGATGTCGACGAGGCGATCCCTTCGGCCACCAGCCAGATCATCGAAGCACTGGTTCGGCTCTCGTCTCTTACCGGCGATCTCGAACTCTGGGACAAGGCCTGGACGACGGCCGAGCACGCCGTCGGCCGCGCCGCCCAGCAGGCCTATGGCCAGGCCGGCATCATCAACGCCTGCGCGCTGGCGCTCGAACCGCTGAAGCTGGTCATTATAGATGGAACTGAGTCTTCAAGCCTCGTTCCGGTAGCGAATCGAACACCGGACCCAAGGCGTGTCGATGTCGTCGTTCCGATCGGCACGGAACCGAATCGACCGCTGCTGCCCGGCGGCGTGCTGCCGCCGACGGATAAGCCAGGCGCCTGGCTCTGCACCGGGCAAGTGTGCCTGCCGGTGGCAACCGATGCCGCGGAGTTGGAGAAGTTGCTGCGGCGGGGCTCGTCATCCTAGGCCGGAGCAAGGAGCGAAGCTACGCGCGCAGACCCTAGGATATGCCGTGACGGCGGAGGTCACGGCATGGATCCTCGGGTCAAGCCCTAGGATGACGAAGAGGAGGGGCAGCGCCCCACCCGATCACGTGTTCATCGAATCGAAGAAATCGGCGTTGGTCTTGGTCTGCTTGAGCTTGTCGATGAGGAACTCGATCGCGTCGGTCGTTCCCATCGGCGCCAGGATGCGGCGCAGCACGAAGATCTTCTGCAGATCCGCGCGCGGCACCAGCAGGTCTTCCTTGCGGGTGCCGGACTTGAGGATGTCCATCGCTGGGTAGATGCGCTTGTCGGCGACCTTGCGGTCGAGCTGGATTTCGCAGTTGCCGGTGCCCTTGAACTCTTCGAAGATCACTTCATCCATGCGGCTGCCGGTATCGATCAGCGCCGTGGCGATGATGGTGAGCGAACCGCCTTCCTCGATGTTGCGGGCGGCGCCGAAGAAGCGCTTCGGGCGCTGCAGCGCGTTGGCGTCGACACCGCCGGTCAGCACCTTGCCGGATGACGGCACGACGGTGTTGTAGGCGCGGCCGAGGCGCGTGATCGAATCGAGCAGGATGACGACGTCGCGGCCATGCTCGACCAGGCGCTTGGCTTTTTCGATCACCATCTCGGCGACCTGCACGTGGCGGGCGGCCGGCTCGTCGAAGGTCGAGGAGATCACCTCGCCCTTCACCGAGCGCTGCATGTCGGTCACTTCCTCCGGGCGCTCGTCGATCAGAAGCACGATCAGATAGCATTCCGGATGGTTGGCGGTGATCGAGTGCGCGATGTTCTGCATGAGAACCGTCTTGCCGGTACGCGGCTGCGCGTTGATCAGCGCGCGCTGTCCCTTGCCGATCGGTGCGACCAGGTCGATGACGCGCGGCGAGATGTCCTTCGAGGTCGGATTGTCGATCTCCATCTTCAGCCGCTTGGTCGGATAGAGCGGCGTCAGATTGTCGAAATGGATCTTGTGCCGGATCTTCTCCGGATCGTCGAAATTGATCGTGTTGACCTTGAGCAGGGCGAAATAGCGCTCGCCCTCTTTCGGGCTGCGGATCGGTCCTTCGACCGTATCGCCGGTCTTGAGCGAAAAGCGCCGGATCTGCGACGGCGAGATATAGATGTCGTCGGGACCGGGCAGGTAGTTTGCGTTGGCCGAGCGCAGGAAACCGAAACCGTCCTGCAGCACCTCGACCACGCCGTCGCCGATGATTTCTATGTCCTGGGCAGCGAGCTTCTTCAGGATTGCGAACATCAGCTCCTGCTTGCGCATGACGCTGGCGTTCTCGACCTCGAGCGATTCGGCATAAGCGATCAGCTCTGGCGGCTTCTTGTTCTTGAACTCGGCGAGTTTCATTTCTTGCATTAGATAGACTCTGGGTAGGCTTTGGGGAGAAAAATCGGCTGGTATGCGACAAATGCCGGGCGCGGCCGAAAGCGAAAAGGGGGCGGCGCATGACGGGAAGGAAGACCCGTCTTTTATCGTCGGTCGCCTGAAAGAGCAAGCCGCCTTTTGCTGGGCCATCCGGCCCGTTCTTGGGAATCTCAGAACGGCTTCACGATGACCAGGATGACGATGACGATCATCAACAATGTGGGGATTTCATTGACGACCCGCCAGTGCTTGGCGCTCTTTTCGTTGCGGTCCTCGGCGAATTTTCGCACCGCGCCGGCGAAATAGCCGTGAAGCCCTGAAAGCAGCAGCACCGCGGCGATCTTGGCGTGCAGCCAGCCGCCCTGGAAAGCGAAACCTTTCCAGGCGAGCCAGAGGCCGAACACCCAGGTCACGGTCATCGCCGGATTGATGATGGCCCGCAGCAGCCTGCGCTCCATCACCTTGAAGGTCTCGGACTGCGCCGAGCCCCTCTCGGCATCGGCATGGTAGACGAAGAGCCGCGGCAGGTAGAGCATGCCGGCCATCCACGAGATGACGGCGATGACATGGATCGCCTTTGCCCAAAGATAGAAGCTGTCCGGCGCCACAAGGAACAGCAGCCCGGTCAGCAGGACAAGCACGAGGATGCCGATCACCATGCGTTTCATCGCCTGGCCGGTGCTGTTCTCGCTGGCTATACCGGTCATCCGCGGCTCCTCACCATTTTCACCATCGCCTCGACATGCGCCACCGGTGTTTCGGGCGTGATGCCATGGCCGAGATTGAAGATCAGCGGGCCATCGCCGAGCGTCCGAAGAATGGCGGCCACGCCGTCAGCCAGCGCCTTGCCGCCGGCGACCAGCCGCAGCGGATCAAGATTGCCCTGCACCGCGCCTTCGCTCTGCAACTCCTTGGCCATCGAAAGCGGCACGGTCCAGTCGAGGCCAAGACCGGTGATTCCCGTCTTCTTGCGATAGTCGCGATAGCGCTCGCCGGCGCCTTTCGGGAAACCGATCACCGGGACATCGGGATGCGCAGCCTTCACCTGCCGCACGATCTCGGCCACGGGCTCGACGCAGAACGCCTCGAACGAGGCGTCGTCGAGAACGCCCGACCAGGAATCGAAAATCTGCACGACATCGGCGCCGGCCTCGATCTGGCGGATGAGATAGGCGGCCGAATGGTCGGCCAGTAGCTTCAGAAGCCGCGCGAAAGCCTCCGGTTCGCGATAGGCAAAAAGCCGTGCCGGCGCCTGATCCGGCGTGCCGTGGCCGGCAATCATATAGGTGGCCACCGTCCAGGGTGCGCCGCAGAAACCGATCAGAGTCGTTTCATCCGGCAGTTTCGCGCGCAGGCGACGCACCGTTTCGTAGACCGGCTCGAGATTCACGTGAAACGTTTCGCCATCGAGCGCCGGTATCTCGGCCGCCGCGATCGGCTTCAGGATCGGCCCGCGGCCTTCTTCGAACCGGACTTCCCGGCCCAGCGCATTGGGCACGACAAGGATGTCGGAGAACAGGATCGAGGCATCGAAGCCGAAGCGTTCGATCGGCTGCAGCGTCACTTCGACGGCAAGCTCGGGATCGTAGCAGAGATCGAGGAAGGATCCGGCCCGCTTCCGGGTTTTGCGATATTCCGGCAGGTAGCGACCTGCCTGGCGCATCATCCAGAGCGGCGGCGGTGAGACCGTCTGGCCCTTGAGGACGTCCAGCATGATCCGTTTCCCAGCCATCAGGCGTCGATCCTTGGGTCTCTTACAATCAAATATCTATTTTAAAAGAGTCTTCTGATTCTAAGAGTCTGTTGGTTGTGGTGGTTGCGACCTGTCCCGCCTGCCGCCCGAAAACGCCAGTCAGCATATTGTCGCGCGCCCTTGTTCGCAAATTGGAGGGATCTGGGGAAGAACCGGATTCAGGCTGTGGAGTCAGCGGCTTGGCCTTGCCGCCTCGAATTTGGCACTGTGGATGGTACCGGCCAAGGAAAGTTGATCCCCAGTTTTGTCCCCAGCGCCGCGGCAAAGCCTACAGCGGGGCGAATTGTGGACAAGCTGGCATCTGATACAGTCGCCTTCGCCGGCCCCGATTTTTCGTCCAGCCTTGTCCACATCTGCCCACAGCCCGGAACCGCCCTTGTGAACAAACCCCAGAGCTTCTTTCACCTGCATCTGATTTCCGACGCCACCGGCGAGACGCTGCTGGCGGCCGGCCGCGCGGCGTCCGCCCAGTACAAGGACGCGCGGGCCATCGAGCACATCTATCCGCTGATCCGCACCGAAAAGCAGATCGCCAAGGTGTTCGAGGATATCGAGCAGGAGCCCGGCATCATTCTCTACACCGTCGTCGACCAGAAGCTCGCGCGCAGCATAGACGAGCGCTGCGCCGCCATGGGCCTGCCCTGCGTTTCGGTGCTCGAGCCGGTGCTCAGTGTCTTCCAATCCTATCTCGGCACGCCGGCCGGCCGGCGCGTCGGTGCCCAGCATGTGCTTGACGCCGAATATTTCCGCCGCATCGATGCGCTGAACTTCACCATGGAGCATGATGACGGTCAGCTGCCGGCCAATATGGACGACGCCGATATCGTGCTGATCGGCATCTCGCGCACCTCGAAGACGCCGACCAGCATCTATCTGGCAAACCGCGGCATCAAGACCGCCAACATCCCGATCGTGTTGGGCGTGCCGCTGCCGGAAAGTCTGATCGCCGCGAAGACGCCGCTGATCGTCGGCCTGGTCGCCACTGCCGAGCGCATCTCGCATGTGCGGCAGAACCGCATCCTCGGCAACACCGCCCCTTATGTCTCGACCGACTATATCGATCGCGTCTCGATCAACGAGGAGCTCGCCTATGCGCGCCAGCTCTGCACCAGGCATGGCTGGCCGATGATCGACGTCAGCCGCCGCTCCATCGAGGAAACGGCGGCGGCCATCGTTGCCCTGCGCGGAAAGAACAGATAACTGGGGCCGGCGATGCGCGGCTGACGACCACCGCCGCGTCGCTCGTAACCGTGGCCGAGGAGTGCAGCGATCCAAGAAATTGCTCGCCGCACTCGTCTCCTGCCCAGTTCAAACCTTAGGCAACCACAAAACCATGGCCGAGAAAATCATCCTCGCTTCGGGCAGTCCTTTCCGCAAGGCGATGCTCGTCAATGCCGGGCTCGACATCGAGGCGGTGCCGGCGAATGTCGACGAACGCGCGCTCGAGGCGCCCTTGCAGGACAGCGGCGCCTCGCCGGAGGACGTGGCTTCGATCCTCGCCGAGGCCAAGGCAACGGAAGTCAGCGAGCGCAAGCCCGGCGCTCTGGTGCTGGGCTGCGACCAGACGCTGTCGTTGGGTGACGAGGTCTTCCACAAGCCGGCCGACATGGAAGGCGCGCGCAGGCATCTTTTGGCTTTGTCCGGCAAGACGCATCAGTTGAACAGCGCCGCCGTGCTCTGCCGAGATGGCGAGGTCCTGTGGCGCCATGTCGGCATTGCCAGCCTCACCATGCTCAAGCTCGACCCGGCCTTCATCGGCCGGCACCTGGCCCGCGTCGGCGCCAAGGCGCTGTCCAGCGTCGGCGCCTACCAGATCGAGGGCGAAGGCATCCAGCTGTTCGAGAAGATCGAAGGCGACTATTTCACCATTGTCGGCCTGCCGCTCTTGCCGGTTCTGGAGGAATTGCGCGCCCTGGGAGCCATCGATGGCTGAGAGGAGGGCGTTCGTCACCGGTCATCCGATCGCGCATTCGCGCTCGCCGAAGATCCATGGCCACTGGCTGGCGCAATATGGCATCGACGGCAGCTACCAGGCGATCGACGTCGCGCTGGCCGATTTTGCCCGCTTCCTGAAATCGATCGGTGCCGGTGGCTATCGTGGCGGCAACGTCACCATTCCGCACAAGGAAGCCGCCTTCGCGGGGGTCGCCCGCCGCGATCACGCCGCCGAGCAAATCGGCGCGGTCAACACGCTGTGGTTCGAGGACGGGGTTCTGTGGGGCGGCAACACCGACGGCCACGGCTTTGCCGCCAATCTCGACGACCACGCACCGGGCTGGGCGGCCAATGGTCCGGCCGTGGTGCTGGGGGCGGGCGGAGCATCCCGGGCCGTGATCCACGCGCTCAAACAGCGCGGCATCGGCGACATCCGCATCGTCAATCGCACGCTGGCGCGAGCTCAGGAACTCGCCGACCGGTTCGGCGCCGGGGTTTCCGCGCATGGCGCCGGCGCTGTCGGGGAATTGCTTTCCGATGCCGGCCTGCTCGTCAACACCACGGCGCTCGGCATGCATGGCAACGAGGCTCTTGCCGCCGACCCGGCGGGCCTGCCCGGCCATGCCATCGTCACCGACATCGTCTATATGCCGCTGGAAACACCGTTGCTCGCTGCGGCCAGAACCCGCGGTCTGAAAACTGTGGATGGCCTCGGCATGCTGCTGCACCAGGCGGTGCCTGGTTTCGAGCTCTGGTTCGGGCAAAAGCCGGAGGTCACGCCGGAATTGCGGCGCATCATCGTCGCCGACATCGAAGCCCATTGATGACGGACAACGCCATGATCGTGCTCGGCCTCACCGGATCGATCGGCATGGGCAAGTCGACCACGGCGAAGATGTTCGCCGAGGCCGGCGTGCCGGTCCATGATTCCGACGAGACCGTGCATCGGCTCTATGCAGGAAAGGCCGCGCCCCTGGTCGAGGCGGCCTTTCCCGGCACGACGCGATCGGGCGTCGTCGACCGCGCCAGGCTGGCCGAAAAGGTGTTGGGCGATCCGGCCGCGCTAAGCAAGCTGGAAGCGATCATCCATCCGCTGGTGCGGGCCGATGCCGATGCGTTTCTTGCCAGCCATCGCGCCGCCGGCGCGCCGCTCGCCGTGCTCGACATTCCGCTGCTCTTCGAGACCGGCGGCCGCGACCGCGTCGACAAGGTCGTGGTCGTCACCGCGCCCGCCGACATCCAGCGAGAGCGTGTGCTCGCACGGCCCGGCATGGGCGAGGAGAAGTTTGCCGCGATCCTCGCCAAGCAGGTGTCGGACGCCGAAAAGCGCCGCCAGGCCGATTTCATCGTCGACACCGGCCAGGGCTTCGATGCCGCGCGCCGGGCGGTCGAAGCCATCATCCGCGAATTGACGGGGGAAAACTCCGGCAAGGACGCTTCCTGACGGCCCCTGTCAGCAGACCCCATTGCCATTTTGTTCCGGTTTGTGATTCTGGTATCCAGAGCGGACCGATTCGAAATGCGTGAGATCATCTTCGATACCGAAACCACCGGCCTCGATTTGCGCGAAGACCGCATCATCGAGCTCGGCGGGGTCGAGCTTGTCAATCGCTTTCCGACCGGCCGCACCTTCCACAAGTTCATCAATCCGCAAGGGCGTGCGATCCACGCCGAAGCGCAGGCCGTGCACGGCATCAGCGCGGCCGATCTCGTCGGCAAGCCGACCTTCACGGAGATCGTCGAGGAATGGCTGGCCTTCACCGATGGGGCCAAGCTCATCGCGCACAACGCCACCTTCGACCTCGGCTTCCTCAACCTGGAATTCAGCCGGCTCGGCCATCCGGCCATCGATCCGGGCCGCATCGTCGACACGCTGGCCTTGGCCCGGCGCAAGCATCCGATGGGCCCGAATTCGCTCGATGCGCTCTGCCGGCGCTATGGCATCGACAACACCCGCCGCACCAAGCACGGCGCGCTCCTGGACTCCGAATTGCTGGCCGAAGTCTATATCGAGCTCATCGGCGGCAAGCAGGCGGCGCTGATCCTCGATGCCGTGGCGGTGCAGGTGAACGGCGCCGGCGAGGTGGCCGACATCGACATCTCGATCGTTGCCCGGCCGATCGCGCTGCCGCCGCGCCTCACCGAGGCCGATCGCGCCGCGCATGCCGCCCTTGTCTCGGCGCTTGGCGAAAAGGCGCTGTGGCTGAAGGTGGCAGTCGGCGCTGGTAGCGCCTGATGCTGAGGATTGGCCGAAAGCACCCTCACGTCGTCATGCTCGGGCTTGACCCGAGTATCCATGCCCCGACCTTTGCCGTAGACTGCAACGGTGCAGAATTCTGTAACCGCGGCGACGCCTTAGCGTCACGGCATGATCCCAGGGTCTGCGCGCTTCGCTTCGCTCCTTGCTGCGCCCTAGGATGACGACCGAGCCGTCGTAGCGCCACGTCGAAGGCAACAAAAAGCCCGGCACGAAGCCGGGCGTTTCGATAAGATGCGACGGTGGCCGTCTCAGCTCACCTGAACCTTGGCCGCCGCCTGGTCCTCGGCCAGCTTCTGCTGGAACATCTGCGCGAAATCGATCGGGTCGAGCATCAGCGGCGGGAAGCCGCCATTACGGGTCGCCTCGGCGATGATCTGGCGGGCGAAGGGGAAAAGCAGCCGCGGGCATTCGATGAACAGGATCGGCAGCATGTGCTCCTGCGGGAAGCCGGCGATGGCGAAGACGCCGCCATAGACCAGCTCGACGTTGAACAGCACCTCCTGGTCGAAGGAGGCCTTGGCATTCAGCGTCAGGTTGACGTCGAACTGCTTGTCCGACAGCGGATTGGCGTTGACGTTGACATTGATGGCGATGCCCGGAGCCTTGTCGCGGCCGCGCAGCGAGTTGGGTGCGCCGGGGCTTTCGAAGGACAGGTCCTTCACATACTGGGCAAGCACGTTGAGCGAGGGCTGCGTCTGGTTGCCGTTGCCGTTGGCGGCGCCTGCCGCGGCGTCATCATTGCTGGCCATGAGCCTGTGGTCCTTTTGCCTGGGCAGCGTTGCTGACCGGATTGAAATCGGGGGTTCGCTACCATGGTCGGCAGCACAAGACAAGTTTCGCCGCCCTGTGCATGTCGTCCGAAAATCCGCAGCGGTCCTGTGGCAAGCGAGAGTCGGGACGGGATTTTCAGGCGCCGATCCGCGACTCGGCGCAACGGTGCCCGGGCCTAGTCGTCCTTGAGGCGTCGCCAGGGCGAATCATGGTCCGGCCCGCGCTTGTAGTCGTCGGCACGCGAATAGTCGCTGTCGTCGAGATCGATGGTCTTGTCGCGGCTGCGGGCGCGAAAGCCGCCGCTGAAGCTGGTCGCCATCACGATGCGGTTCTTGAGCAGGCGCCAGGCCAGGTCGCGCACTGGCGGGAGCAGAAGCAGGATGGCGATAATGTCGGTGATGAAGCCTGGAATGATGAGCAGGATCGCAGCCAGCACGATCATCGCGCCATGCGCGAGCTGGCGGCTGGGATCGCGTCCGGCGTCCATCTCCGCGCGCACCCGGGCCATCACGCCAAAGCCCTGGAGCCGGAGCAGCAGGCTGCCGGCGATGGTGGACAAAATGACCAGCCCAACCGTCGCCAAGGCGCCGACTTCACGGCCGACAATGACGAAGCCGGCGATCTCCAGCAACGGCAGCAGGAGCAGGAACAGCGGAATGAACGAAACGCGCAAGTGTCGACCGATCGCTTTCTTCTTTCGCAGGCTCGGCGACAATCGCCGCTGGCCTTGGCGCCCTTAGATAGGTATGGCTGCCTTTGATTTGAATGATTGCGCCCGCCGTTCTATATGCTTTGGGTGATGAACGCTATGCGACCGCCGCCTTCTTAGAAGCTCTGGCGGTCCGGCCGGTACAGGGATCGAGTTGGCGGAAGATATGGGTTTCTTCGACTTCGGCACGATTTTCTTTTTGATTGCGGCAGTTGTGATCTTCTTCCAGCTGCGCAACGTGCTGGGCCGTCGCACCGGAAACGAGCGTCCGCCCTTCGATCCCTATTCGGCGAGCCGCACGCGCGACCAGGACGCGGCGCAGAAATCGGAGAATGTGGTGTCGCTGCCGCGCAAGCGCATGCCTGGCGAGACCGCCGCCGAGACCTATGCCGCGATCGATGCGTTCGCCAAGCCCGACAGCGACCTCAACAAGGGCTTGCGGACGATCAAGGACAACGACCCGTCCTTCGATCCGAAGACCTTCATCGACGGCGCCAAAATGGCTTATGAGATGATTGTCATGGCCTTTGCCGACGGCGACCGCAAGACGCTGAAGAACCTGCTGTCGCGCGAGGTCTATGACAGCTTCGCCGCTGCGATCGGCGAGCGCGAGGCGAAATCGGAAAAGATCCAGTCCTCTTTCGTCGGCATCGACAAGGTCGATATCGTCGCCGCGGAGATGAAGGGCAGCGAGGCCCATATCACGCTGCGCATCGTCAGCGAGTTGGTTTCGGCAACCCGCGACAAGGTCGGCGCCGTCATTGACGGCGATCCGGAGAAAGTGGCCGAGGTCAAGGACGTCTGGACCTTCTTCCGCGATACCCGCTCGCGCGATCCGAACTGGAAGCTCGTCGCCACGGAAGAAGAAGACTGACCTGGAGCATGATGCCGAAAAGTGTGAAGCGGTTTTCGGACGACATCATGTTTTATGATTTGGAGCCGGATCCCGATTTCAGGTCGAATCCGCCTGAAATCATCCGGCTCTAGGCGGCGGCTGCCATGTCGCTCTCTCCCGCATTCAGCCAAACGACCTTCAGCGACCTGCCCGGCTGGGATGAGGACGATCATGCCGCCGCTTACGCGGCGTTTCGGCGCTCTGCCTTCCACGTCCTCGTCAAGTCCTATCGCACCGGCTCGCTCGGCGTCGCTGGCGACGCCTTTGCCGAAGCCTATGCCGAGGCGCGCGCCGTTTCGGTCCCGGATGCGTCGGAGGCGCGGTCTTTTTTCGAGCGTCATTTCGTTCCGATGCTGGTGGCGGCGGAAGACGGCGGCCCCGGCCTGGTCACCGGCTTCTACGAGCCGGAGGCTGAGGCTTCGCCGGTCAGGACGGACCGCTTCAGCGTGCCGCTGCTTTCGCGCCCTGCGGATCTCATCGACATCGACGATGGCAACCGGCCGGCCGGGATGGACCCCTATCTCGCCTTCGCGCGTAAAACGCCGGCGGGCTTGATCGAATATTTCGACCGCGGCGCGATCGAGCGCGGCGCGCTTTCCGGTCGGAATCTCGAAATCGCCTGGCTCGCCGACAAGGTCGATGCCTTCTTCATCCACGTGCAGGGCGCGGCGCGGCTGAAGTTGACGGACGGCAGGCTCTGCCGCGTCACCTATGCCTCGAAGTCCGGCCAGCGTTTCACCGGTCCCGGCCGGATCCTGAGCGAGCTTGGCGAGATTCCGCTCGAGAAGGTGACGATGCAGTCGATCCGCGCCTGGTTCAAGGCGCATCCCGACCGCGTCGACGAGATCCTGTGGCGGAACCGCTCCTACATCTTCTTTCGCGAAGCCCCGGTCGAAGATGCAGCACTCGGTCCCATCGCCGCCGCCAAGGTGCCGCTGGCGCCGGGCCGCTCGGTCGCTGTCGACCGCTTGCTGCATACCTTCGGCACGCCTTTCCATATCGTTGCGCCGAGTCTCACTGCCTTTGACCAGAAGCCGTTTCGTCGCCTGATGATCGCGCAGGATACCGGCTCGGCCATTACCGGTCCGGCGCGCGGCGATCTCTTTGCCGGCTCCGGCGATGCGGCGGGCGAAATCGCCGGTGTTGTCCGCAACGCCGCCGATTTCTATGCGCTGGTCCCGCGCGTGCTGGTCAACGGAGTGCGCCGATGACCCGCCGCGACGACAAGCTCAGCGAGGATGACCGCATCCTCTGGAACCTGGTTGCTCGGACGGCCCGGCCGCTCAAGGGCAAGGCCGCGGTAGAGATTCCCGACCTCGTGAAACCGAACGCGACGCCGGAGCCCCCACCGGTCAACGGCGTTCCGGCAATCGCCGCGAAGCCGAAGGTGCAGCATGTTGCGCACGCGCTGGACGACCAGACGCTGCACAAGTTGAAAAAGGGCCGGCTGCCGATCGAGGGCCGCGTCGACCTGCATGGCATGACGCAGGACGAGGCCTATTCGCTGCTGCTTACCTTCCTGCATCGCGCGCATGCCGGCGGCATCCGCTATGTCCTCGTCATCACCGGCAAGGGCTCGTCCTCCGGCGGCGACGGGATCCTGCGGCGTTCGGTGCCGCATTGGCTGTCTACACCGGCTTTCCGGCATCTTGTCTCGAGTCACGATCACGCCGCCCGCAACCACGGCGGCTCGGGCGCGCTCTATGTCCGGTTGAGACGCACGCGCGCATGAGAATGGCCCCGTGACCCCGTTCGGCGAAAAGTTGCGGGCGCTGCGAGCCGAGCGCGGCGTCAGCCAGAAGGCGATGGCGCAAGCCATCGGGGTCAGCGCCGCCTATCTGTCGGCGCTCGAGCATGGCCGCCGCGGGGCGCCGACCTGGACGCTGATCCAGAAGATCATCGGCTATTTCAACATCATCTGGGACGATGCCGAGGACCTCGCCCGTTTGGCCGAGACCTCGCATCCCCGGGTCAGGATCGATACGTCGGGTCTGTCGCCCGCCGCGACCGAGCTGGCCAACCTCCTGGCCGAGAGCATCGAGAGGCTGGACGAGGCGGAACTGCGGACAATCACTGCGTCGGTCCGTGCGGCGCTCGGTCGACGCGGGCGGTAAGCGGCAATTGGCAACGTCGGCGCTTGCCCTCATCTGGCGGCCGCCATCCTCTCCCCATGCACGGCCGTGAACCGAGGAAAAATGCCCGGCAGGGCGGCGCCGACGCTCGCTATCTGGCAAAATGCGATGGAAGCGGTCCCGGGCGGCGCGGCCGCCAGACTCGAGGCTCTCGCCTACTGCACCGAGCCGACCAGCACCTGCTGGCCATCGCGGATCGAAACCCAGCGGCCGGTGTTGTCGATCGCCTGCCGCTTGAGGAAGCGGTAGCCTGTCTCGTCCCAGGCTTTGACCTTGTCGGTCAAATTGTCGAGGACGTAATCGCCCCTGTCGGTGCGGACGGTCAGCACCGAATGGCCCTCGCCGTCAGGCTTGCGCACGACGGTGATCAGAAGATCGGCGAGCGAAATGCCCATGCCGGAAAGCTCGCGCCGCTTTTCCAGCACATAGTCCTCGCAATCGCCAAAGCCGTCGTCCGGATAGGCCCAGACTTCGTCCTTGCCGTAGTGATCGAGATCGCTCATCGGCCTGACCGCGGCATTGACCTTCGCGGTGATGCTTGTCAGCTTGCGCCAGACCCCCTCGGTCATCTTGGCCGGTGCGAGATTGTTTGGCCGGATGTTGCATTCGCCCGGATGGCTCTTGCAGAAATCGTAATGTCCAATCGGCTGCGACGTCAGGCCACCGGTCGTCATGGCGCCGGCCGCCCAAGCCGGCACCGCCCAGTGGGCCGAGATCGCCAGCCCTGCGACTGCACACAAACGCAGCATCCGCGCCATCGCTGAGGAAGTCATTGCCCCCGCCGCCCTGTTTTTATTAACGAAACGTTAAGGGCGATTTACAGTCCGTGTCAATTAGCGACGGCGGCTAGTTTGACGGCATGGTTACCCGCACGATCGCGAGAGCGGCTATTTCGCAACAGCCCTCGGGCTGAACGCCGCCGACCGCCTCGACAATGCAGCCTTTGGTAGTGGCGCCTGCAAGCATAGGTACGAGGCGACGACGCGGAGGACCGCCGTCCTGGAATCGCTTCATCGGCGAGCGGATCTGTCTTTCACGCCTTGGCGGAGCGCACCAGCTTGGGCTTCGCGGCCACGCGGCTCTGCCTGCCATAGCCCGTGATGAAGTCGACGATGCGCGGTACGATCTCGGAGCGGAAGCGCGAACCGTTGAAGACGCCGTAATGGCCGACGGCCGGCTGCATGTAATGCGCGTGCTTGTCGGGCGGAATGTTGATGCACAGGTCATGTGCGGCCTCGGTCTGGCCGAGGCCGGAAATGTCGTCGTTCTCGCCTTCCACGGTGAACAGGGCGACGTTGCGGATCGCCGAAGGATCGACCGCCTCGCCGCGATGCTTCATCTCGCCCTTCGGCAGAGCGTGACGCACGAACACCGTATCGACGGTCTGCAGGTAGAATTCCGCCGTCAGATCCATCACCGCCAGATATTCATCGTAGAAGTCGCGATGCTTCTCGGCGCTGTCGCCGTCGTTCTTCACAAGGTGCATGAAGAAGTCCTTGTGGGCGAGGATGTGGCGGTCGAGGTTCATGCTCATGAAGCCCGAAAGCTGCAGGAAGCCGGGATAAACCTCGCGGCCGAAGCCGGGCACCGGCCAAGGTGCCTTCATGATGACGTTGTCGCGGAACCAGCCGCTGCCCTTTTCCTCGGCGAGAAGATTGACCGCGGTCGGGTTGCGCCTGGTATCGATCGGGCCGCCCATCAGCGTCATGGTCGAAGGCACGAAGGGATCGCCGCGCTTTTCCATCAGCGCAACCGCCGCCAGCACCGGCACGGAAGGCTGGCACACCGCCATGACATGGGTGTCGGGGCCAAGCGCGTGGAACATGTCGATGATGTAGTCGATATAGTCGTCCAGGTCGAAACTGCCGTCGGCGAGCGGCACCATGCGGGCATCGACCCAGTCGGTGATGTGCACGTCGGCATGGGGCAGCATCGCCTCGACCGTGCCCCGCAGCAGCGTCGCGTAGTGGCCGGACATCGGCGCCACGATCAGAAGCTTGGGGTCCGGCTTGCGCCCTGCCGGCAGAGCCCGCTCGAACCGCACGAGGTTGCAGAACGGCCTGGACCAGACGGTCCTTTCCACGACGTCGACCGTGTTCCAGTCGACCACGGCCTTGCTCAGGCCGAATTGCGGCTTGCCGTAGCGGCGCGTGGTGCGCTCGAAGAGCTCGGCGGTCGCCGCGACCGAACGGCCGAAGGGCGTATGCGAGATCGGATTGAGTGGGTTGGAATAAAGCAGCCGCACCGCGTCGGCGTAAAGGCGGACCGGTTGCAGCGCCGCATGGTTCAGTTCGTAGAGCTGGTAGAACATCGACAACTCCGCTGCCGGCCTTCCGACTCAACGACGACGGGCAGCGCCGAGCCTCAAATGTCTCGCAACGACGTTAACAAGATATTGTTGCGATGCAATAGGTCACGCCGAGTGATCAATGCTTCTTTTGTCCAAGGTGTTGAAAACCCGCATCGAACGGCGGCGCCGGCTCACTGTGCATTGCCGAAATGTGCAGGAAACCTGTCCGGCCGCTGTTGCCGGACACCGAACCGGGATTCACCGGCAGCAGGGTCGCACCGGCGGAACCCGGCCTTCGCATCCGGCAATGGTCACGGTCGATGGCTGCCTCACACCCGCGCCATGCACACCGCGGTATGGCCCGAGCCGATGAAGCCGAGCTGGCCGGCCGCGCCGCGGGAGAGGTCGAGCACCCGGCCCCTGACGAACGGGCCGCGATCGTTGATGCGAACGACGACGCTGCGGCCGTTGTTCTTGTTGGTGACCTTGAGCTTGGTGCCGAACGGCAAGGTGCGATGTGCGGCGGTCAGTGCCGAAGGGTTCATGCGCTCGCCGGAGGCGGTTCTGGAATGCAGCGCGTACCAGGACGCTCGGCCGCACTGTGCGGCGGCCGAAGAAGCTGCCGAGGCGCCAGCCATCAGGCCAGCCGCGACCGTTACCGCGACAAGCGCGGTCCGCTTGGTTCTCTTCATCTTTGGGGACAGCTCCGTTTACAAGACAGGCCCCGCCGGTAAGTGTCGAATGAGGCGGGAAATGCGGCAGCTGTCTGTCGGTTCCATGGCAGAGGCACACGTTTGGAGTCGCCGCGAAACAGTTCGTCATGACTTTTTCGCAATGCGTCAACGTATTGTTAATGAAGAACCGGACCGCTGCGCTGGAAGTCTCGAATAGGACTGGCCCTCAGTCCCCAAGTAGAAGCTGGAGCGACTGCTTCGCTTCCTTGCGCTTCATTATTGCGCGCCCATCGCGATGAAGGATCGTCTTTTCGAAGCGGCCACGCCGATGCGATTGATCAGGAATGTGCTGGCGCTGACGTGCTGCCGATCGAATGTCGCCCAGACTTTCGCCAATCGCCAACGTTGTCAGAAAAGCTGTGCCGGCGAAGCTGCTGATCTCCTCCCCAAGTGGGTCCCTCGTGGGGGAGATGGCCGGCAGGCCACCAGGGGGCGCTGTCCCGCCGACATGTGGGTATGTGTGCCATTGCAGACCGCAATCCACGCTCTAAACTGCGCCGGCTTGCGATCTCCGGAGGCGCCATGCGCGTGATCGTGTTGGGCGGCGGCGTGGTTGGCGTCACCACCGCCTATCAGCTGCAGAAGGATGGGCACGAGGTCATCGTCCTCGAGCGCCAGTCCCAGGTCGCCGCCGAGACCAGCTGGGGCAATGCCGGCATGATCGCGCCGGGACATTCCTTCGTCTGGTCGTCGCCGAAGGCGCCGATGATCCTTTTGAAATCGCTGGTGCTGAAGGACCAGGCTCTGCGCTTCAAGCTCTCGTCCGATCCCAGGCTCTACAGCTGGTCATGGCTGTTCCTGATGGAATGCACGGCAGAGAAGGCCCGTCGCAACACGCTGCTCAAGCATCGCCTTGCCGCCTATTCGCAATCCGTCCTGCACGAGGTCATCGCCGACGAGCAGATAGATTACGACCGCAACGATCGCGGCATCCTCTATTTCCACCGCAGCCAGCAGGCGCTCGACAGGGGCGTCGAGCACATGAAGCTTTTGGAGGAGGACGGGCAGCAGATCGAGGTGCTCGACCGCGACGGCGTCGTTGCGCTCGATCCGGCGCTGGCCTCGGCCAAAGAAAAGATCGCCGGCGGCATCTATTGCCCGACCGACGAGACCGGCGATCCGGCCAAGTTCACGCGGGCGCTTGCGGCAAAGGTTGTAGAGCGCGGCGGTGTGATCCATACCGGCACGAAAATCACCGGCATCGAGACCTCAGGCGACGGCGTCACGCAGGTGCTGACCGACAAGGGAAGCTTCAAGGGCGATGCCTATGTGCTGGCGCTCGGCTCCTACAGCCCGCTGATCGCCAAAACGGTCGGCATCAGCCTGCCGATCTATCCGATCAAGGGCTATTCGCTGACCATTCCGGTCGGCAACCGGCCGGCGCCGCCGACCATCGCTTCCGTCGACGAGCACAATCTTGTCGCCATGTCGCGCTTCGGCGACCGGCTGCGGATCACCGCGACGGCCGAGTTCGCCGGCTACGACACCAGCCACAAGCCGGCCGATTTCGCCTTCATGAAGGGCGTGACGCAGGAGCTCTACCCGGAAGGCGCCGACTATGACCGCGCCGAGATGTGGGCGGGCCTCAGACCCATGACTCCGAACAACCTGCCTGAGTTCGGACGTCGCCGCCTGCGCAATCTCTACTTCAACACCGGGCATGGCCATATCGGCTGGACCATGTCGCATGGTTCGGCCCGCATCACCGCCGATCTGATCGCCGGACGCCGGCCGGCCATTTCCATGGACGGTCTTTTGAACTGAGAGCATGATCCAAGACTGGACCCGAGCAGGATCGATCAGAAGAAAGGGAATGCCATGTCTGTCAGCGCAGCTGCTACCCGCCTGCAATCTTCGGAATCGCTCGATCCCAAGCCGGTCGATCTGGGCGTGTTGCCGTCGGAGATCGACGGCGGCCTTGCCTCGCGCGCGGCGATCGGACTGGCGATCCTTGCCACCGACCAGACGCTGGAGCATGAGTTCCGCGCGCTGGTCCGCATTCCGGGCGTCGCCTTCTACGAGGCGCGCCTCTTCAACGACAACGACATCACGCCCGACACGCTGCGCGCCATGGGCCCGCGGATCGCGCCGACGGTCGACCTCATCCTGCCCAGCATCCCGCTCGACGTCGTCGGCTTCGGCTGCACTTCCGCCACCATGACCCTCGGCGAGGAAGCCGTGTTCGCCGAGATCCGCAAGGCGCGGCCGGGTGTCGCCTGCACCACGCCGGTCACCGGCGCGCTTGCCGCCTTCAAGGCATTGGGCGTCAAGGGAATAGGCCTGCTCACGCCCTACGCGCCCGAGATCAACAAGGGGCTGGTCCGCTATTTCAATGGCCGCGGCCTCGACATATCAGCCGTCGCCACCTTCGACCGCCGCGACGACCGGGAAGCGGCCCGCATCTCGCTCGCGTCGATCGAGGCGGCGGCCGAGCGCATGGCTGCCGTACCGGGCGTCGAGGCGATCTTCATCTCCTGCACCAGTCTGCGTGTCGCCGAGGCGGTGGCGGAGCTCGAACGACGCATCGGTATCCCCGTCACCTCCAGCAATCACGCCATGGCCTGGCACTGCCTGCGGCTTGCCGGCATCGATGACGTCGTGCCGGCCGGCGGCAGGCTGTTTGCCCTGCCGGCGAGGTGAAGCGGACGGCTACGAATCCACTCCAACTTAAAATATTCCACGAAACAAGTGTGAGGCAACAATGGATAATGGACTCGTGGAATAGTTTGCAAGATGCGCTTGCTGTAACGCAGTTAGCGCAGGAGGAAACAATGCTTCGTGTGTTAATAGCGGCGCTAGTCACCGTCACGTGCCTATCGACGGCATCCTCGGACGAAACTGCAGTCAAAGTTTTTGACAAGACGCAGTTGATGGCCTTTACCTACATAAAACCGGTGCCAGCACCGCAAATGTCGACTCCGCTTGTCACAAAGGTCTCTGTGCAATGCGGGCCTTATACCTGTGACACCGGTTGTTGCGCTTACAAAGTAGGAAACGAATGTGTGCATGAGTGCGCAACGCACCACGCCCCTCTTTGTCCCCCTGGCAATCCTTGTTAGAGAAGGCGCACGGGCCAAGCCGGGGAACGGTCTAAAGTCCGGGTCCCGGCATGGCTGACCCAGTCTCGTCCTAAAAGCGAAAGTCGCTGCTGCCGCATCTGGAAGAGTGGTGGTCGCGGCATCCTTTGCTACTCAGTTTCGGAGCCAGTCACGGCCCGGCTGAGTCTGCATACTCGCCTTTCGCCGAAGGGCGAGCCGGCCGGCGCTAGAAGCATGGTTGGGCCATTGATGCCAGGCGGCACCAGCGCCAGAAAATTCCGCCTCGCCTTCATCCGCCGCCTGATGGCTTGTGGCCAGCGCCGTGCATTCTGCGGGCTAAACAAACAATGGCCCGTGCCGCCAAAACCTCAGCGTTAACGGAATCGGAAGGGGTTGTTTAACGCTTCGCTACTATCTCCCGCCTCGGGAGGCAGGACAGAGTGAGCGCGATGAACGACGACCCCGAAAAACGCAACGAATGGCGTGCCATTTTCTACGTGCAAGCGCGTGTCGCCATGCTGTTTGTGCCGATCATCGTCAGCCTTCTGATCATCGGCGCGCTCGCCGGCAACAACCGCGACCCCAGCGCCCTCGACCGCACCGTCACCAGTTCGGTGAAGTAGGGCGGCTTCGCCGCGAGATCGTTATTCGTTCTTCCAAGGCAGAGGCGCGTTCATCGTTTTGCGCAATCTCTCATTGGGCTTCGGAGGCGCGTCAAGCTGGGCGACAAACTGCGCATAGGCTGCTGCCGTGACCGTAATGAGCGTTCGATCAAGCAACTCTTTCGGCTCAATGGGAGCGTCGGATATGCCCTTGCGAGCTTTGTCTGGGAGCTTGGTCTTCATTATCTCAACTATGCTAACTCACTGTTCAAATCAAACAAAGCGCGGTATTGGGCCGTTCTGCGGCGTCGTCCGCGCGCCGAGGTCGATGAAGACCTCGTCGACATAGCACCAGCCCCAGCCTTCCGGTGGATCGTAGCCCTCGATGACCGGATGCTGGGTCGCGTGAAAATGCTTGGTGGCGTGGCGGTTGGGCGAGTCGTCGCAGCAACCGACATGGCCGCAGGTGCGGCAGAGCCTGAGATGCACCCACCAGGATCCGCTCTTCAGGCATTCCTCGCAGCCGAGCGCGCTCGGCGTGACGTCCTTGATGCCGTCCGTATGCCCACATTCGTCCATCACGGTCTCCTGGGTTCGTTCTCACCGGGGGGGTCGCCGTTCTGCGCAAGATAGGCATGCAGTGCCGCCACCACCTGGGCGCCTTCGCCGACGGCGGCGGCGACCCGCTTGGTCGAGCCGGAGCGCACATCGCCGATGGCGAACACGCCGCTGCGGCTCGTCTCCATCAACCCATGTCCCGGTTTCACGTCCGGGCCGGTGCGAACGAAGCCCTTGGCGTCGAGCGCCACGTTGCAATCAGCCAGCCAGTCGGTGTTGGGGTCGGCGCCGATGAACAGGAAGATATGATGGATGGCGCGCGCCGTCTCCTCGCCGGTGAGCCGGTTGCGCCAGCGCACCCGGTCGAGATTGCCGTCGTGGCCTTCCAGTGCCGTGATCTCGGTCTCTGCCAGCACCTCGATGTTCGGCTGCGCCTCGATGCGCTCGACCAGGTAGCGTGACATGGTGGCATTGAGGCTGTCGCGCCGCGCCAAGAGCGTCACCTGGCGCACCTGGCTCGCCAGATAGACGGCCGCCTGGCCGGCCGAATTGCCGGCGCCGACCAGCGCCACCTCCTGGTCCTGGCACAGCCGCGCCTCGATCGGTGAGGCCCAATAATGCACGGACGTCCCCTCGAATTGCGCTAGGTTGGCGATATCGAGGCGGCGGTAACGCGCGCCGCTGGCGATCACCACGGTGCGTGTGCGCACCATCTCGCCGTCGCCGACTTCGAGCTTATAGCGGGCGCCTTCGGCGGCGGCGCCGAGCAGCTTCGCCCCATCCGGGATCACCATCTCGACGCCGAACTTCTGCGCCTGGTTGTAGGCGCGCGCCATCAGCGCCATGCCCGAAATGCCGGTCGGGAAGCCGAGATAGTTTTCGATGCGCGAGGAAGCCCCCGCCTGACCACCGAAGGCGCGGCAATCAAGCACGATCGTCGACAGTCCTTCGGAGGCCGCATAGACCGCCGCCGCCAGCCCGGCGGGACCGGCGCCGACGATGGCGACGTCATAGACCTTGTCGGCATCGACTGGCCGCAACACGCCGACGCAGCGGGCGAGCTCGCTTTCGCCCGGATTGTGCAGCAGCTTGCCATTCGGACAGAGCACGATCGGCAGATGGTGCGGATCGACGTGGAAACGCGCGATCAGCGTCTTGGCGCAGGGATCGTCGTCGGAATCGAGCGCCCGGTGCGGCAGGCCGCTGCGGGTGAGAAAGCCCTGCAGCCGCAACACGTCGCCATTGCCGCCAGGGCCGATGATGATCGGTCCGCTGGTCCCGCTCTCCAGCAGGCCGACACGGCGCAGGATCAGCGCCCGCATGACGCGCTCGCCGAGATTGGCCTCCTGCACCATCAGGTCGCGCAGCCGCTGCGAGGGGATGACGATGGCCTCGACCGGTTCGATCGCCTCGGCATTGACTAGGGACGGCCGGCTCGAAAGCTGCGCCAGCTCGCCAATGAAGTTGCCGGCGCCGTAGGTGATGATCGGCTCGGGCCGGCCGAGCCCGCCGGCCTGCGTGATCTCGACCTTGCCCGACAGGATGACGATCAGCCCGGGCGACACCTCGCCGGCCGTGACGATGCGGTCGCCCGCGGCATAGGCACCAGGTTCGCCAAACCGGCGCATCCGCTCGATGTCCGCATCGGCCAGGACGGGAAACATCTGGTCGCGACGAGCAGCGATGGTCGGGCTGACGAAAGGGGCCATGGGGCGAGCGTAGCGCCGCGGTCGCCGGGTTTGAAGCGCTTTGTTCGGCACCTGGCCGCCAGGGGAGGTTGGTCGCTATGCTTTCATCTATCCGAGCGACGTCGCCAGCTTGCGCAAGGCCCCCTGCGGATCATCCGTGATGACGGAGCCATGCGATACAAGGATGCGCTTGAGCGCTGGTTGTTCCGCCCATCGTCTCAACTGCGCTGCGAGCGCGGCCTTGTGGCCGACCATCGTCAGCTTGACCGGCAAGGGTATATGCGGCTCATCACCGGCAAATCCCATCATTCGCAACGCCCAGCCTGCAAAGCCGGATGCATCGCGGATGTTGCCGACGAGATCGTTGAGGACGAGCGTCGTGCCGTTTGGTCCGTCAACCTGCAGCGCCGCTTCGCGCTCGCCGGTTCCGGGGACGGTGATGAGCTTGACGTCGGGGTCGCCAAAGTCGCCGCGTGTCGCATCGACATGTACCGCCTTCCCGACGCTGTCGAGCGCGCCCGGCGGTGCAATCACCTGAAGGCCGGGATAGCGGTCCTTCCATGGCTTTGCATCGAGCCGGTGATGATTGTTCGGGACGATCAGGAAGGCCGGCTGGCCAAAGGCCTCGATCGCGCGCATCTGGTCGTCATCAAGCGCGATGGCGCTGAAGATGACGAGCCGTTGGTCGCGCAATCGCACCACGGTCATGCGCCGTTTCATGTTGCCGACGGGCATCGGTATGTCGCCGGTCACCGTCAGAATATTGTCGTCGACAGAAGTGAGCCTGCCATGCGGCAGAACCTTCCATTCCTTGAATGGCTTGGGCATCACGGAACCTCGGGTTGACCGACAAGATAGGAACGGTTCAACTCGGGACGAGTTGCAGGGCACAAAAAAGCCCGGAAAATCCGGGCTTTTTGCTCATCGCTTCAGAGCGTCTGAAACGGGAATTTGGTGCCCAGAAGAGGACTCGAACCTCCACTCCTTGCGGAACACGGACCTGAACCGTGCGCGTCTACCAATTCCGCCATCTGGGCTGGTGCGGGCTCATGTAAGCGGGCGAACGAAGCGTGTCAACGCGCTTTTTTCAAACCCGGCTGGCCGCCGGCTCACCCCGCCAGCACTTCCTTCGAAGCCACGGTGGAATCGGCGTTGAGCTTGTAGATCACCGGCACGCCGGTGCCGAGCTCGAGCTTGACGATCTCCTCGCCGCTCTTGCCGTCCAGCGCCATGATCAGCGCCCGCAGCGAATTGCCGTGCGCGGCGACCAGCACGGTCTCGCCCCGCAGCACATGCGGCTGCACGTCGTGCAGGTAATAGGGCCACACGCGGGCGCCGGTGTCCTTCAGGCTTTCGCCGCCGGGCGGCGCGACGTCGTAGGAGCGGCGCCAGACATGCACCTGCTCCTCGCCCCACTTCTTGCGCGCGTCATCCTTGTTGAGGCCGGAAAGGTCGCCATAGTCGCGCTCGTTGAGCGCCAGGTGGCGAATGGTCTCGAGATCGCTTTGGCCGACCACGTCGAGGATGTGCTGGCACGTCTCCTGCGCCCGCTTCAGGTCGGAGGTGAAGGCGATATCGAATTTCAACCCGCGTGCCTTGAGCTTCTCGCCGGCGGCAAGAGCTTCCGCATTGCCCTGCTCGGTCAGGTCGACGTCGCGCCAGCCGGTGAACAGGTTCTTCAGGTTCCATTCGCTCTGGCCATGGCGCACGAGCACGAGAGTTCCCGACATGTTTGCTCCTTCGTTGAACAACACCAGAGCGGGTTTTCCCCTCCGGAATTGCGGAATGACAAGTTTTTCCGGGTCGTCTCAGGCGAGACCGAGCACGTCCCGCATGGAATAGAGGCCGGGCTTCCTGCCTCGTGCCCAGAGTGCGGCCTTGACGGCGCCGCGGGCGAAGATCGCCCGGTCCTCGGCGTGGTGGGAGAGCGTGACGCGCTCGCCGGTGCCGGCCAGCATGACGCTGTGGTCGCCGACCACCGACCCTCCGCGCAGCGTGGCGAAGCCGATCGTGCCCGCCTTGCGCAGCCCGGTATGGCCGTCGCGCACCCGCACGCTGTTGTCCGCGAGCGCGATCTCTCTGCCATTGGCCGCCGCCTCGCCGAGCAGCAGCGCCGTGCCGGACGGGGCGTCGACCTTGTGCTTGTGATGCATTTCCAGGATCTCGATGTCGAAATCCTGCGGGTCGAGCGCGCGCGCGGCCTGTTCGACCAGCACCGCCAGCAGATTGACGCCGAGGCTCATATTGCCGGACTTGACGATTGTCGCATGGCGCGCCGCGGCCGCGATCTTGGCATCGTCGTCGGCCGAGCAGCCGGTGGTGCCGATGACATGGATGATGCGCGCCTGCGCGGCATAGCCGGCGAACTCGACGCTTGCGCCAGGGGCCGTAAAATCCAGCACGCCGTCGGCCTTGGCGAAGGCCGGCAGCGGGTCGTCGACGATCGGCACGTTGATGATGCCGATGCCGGCAAGCTCGCCGGCATCCTTGCCGAGATGCGGCGAGCCCGGCCGCTCCACCGCGCCGGCAACGCGCGCGCCGGGCATGGTGTGGATGGCGCGGATCAGTGTCTGGCCCATGCGGCCGGCGGCGCCGACCACCACCAGGCCCATATCGCCTGCTTCGCTCATGCGTTTCTCCCGACCGCCTTCTTCGCGCGGCTGCGCGGGGGCGGAGTTTGGATTGGCTTGGCGTCATCGACAAGCCCCAGGCCCTTCTTGCCCTGCACCCGATGGAAGCGGGCATAGACGCTGTTCGGATCGGCCATCAGCAAGGCATGCGTGCCCTCCTCGACCAGCCTGCCCTCCTCCAGCACGATGATGTGGTCGGCGTTGACCACGGTCGACAGCCGGTGCGCAATCACGATGGTGGTGCGCCCTTCCATGACATGGGTCAGCGCTTCCTGGACGCGCGCTTCCGCCTCATTGTCCAGCGCCGAGGTCGCCTCGTCGAGCAAAAGGATCGGCGCCTGGCGCACGATGGCGCGGGCGATCGAGACGCGCTGGCGCTGCCCGCCCGACAGCGTCACGCCGTTCTCGCCGACAGGTGTGTCGTAGCCACGCGGCTGCTGGCGGATGAACTCGTCGGCGGCGGCCTGCCTTGCCGCCAGCTCGATCTCGGCATCGGTGGCGGCAAGCCGGCCGTAGCGGATGTTGTCGCGGATCGTGCCCTCGAACAGATAGGGCGCCTGCGCCACATAGGCGATCGATTGGCGCAGCGAATGCTTGGTCACCTTGGCAATGTCCTGGCCATCGACCTCGATGCTGCCGCCGTCGACGTCGTAGAAGCGCTGCAGCAGCGCCACCAGCGTCGATTTGCCGGCACCGGAGGCGCCGACGATGGCCGTGACCTTGCCGGCTGCGGCGGTGAAGCTCAGATCGCGCAGCACCGGCAGGTCGGCCGAATAGCCGAACGAGACATTGTTGAAGCGCACCTCACCCCTGGTGATCCTGGCCTCGGCCGCGTTTGGCGCGTCGCTCTGCTGCGGCTCGAGATCGAGAAGCTCGTAGATCATGCGGGCGTTGACCAGCGCGCGCTCCATGCCGACCTGCATGCGGGCTAGGCGCCTCGCCGGGTCGTAGGCCATGATCAGCGCGGTGATGAAGGAAAAGACCGCGCCCGGCGGCTGCCCGAGTACCAGCGCCCGATAGCCGGAATAGGCCAGCACCGCGGTGACGGCCAGACCGGCCAGAATGTCGGAGATCGGCGACAGCCGTTCCGAGACGCGGGCGATCTTGTTGTTCCGCTGCTCCGCCGTGTCGGCCATGACGCCGATGCGGCGTGCCAGCTCCTGCTCCATGGTGAAGGCCTTGACGATTGCGATGCCCTGGGTCGCCTCCTGCACGGCCCCGGTCAGCCGGGAGTTGATGAGCACGGACTCGCGGTTGATGCGCCGCAGCCGGCGGGTGATGTAGACGACCGCCCAGATCAGCGGCGGTCCGATCAGCAGCGAACTCAGCGACAACACCGGATCCTGGTAGATCATGACGCCGACAAGACCGACCAGCGTGACCGCGTCGCGGCTGATCGAGGTCAGCGTCAGCGACAGCAGGTCGCGAATGCCGCCGACATTCTCATTGACCTGTGCCGCCAGCCGGCCGGACCGTGTGTCGTTGAAGAAACCGACGCCGAGCTTCATCAGATGGTCGAAGATGCGCTTCTGGTAGCGCGCCACCAGATTGTTGCCGATCTTGGCCAGCGTCACCGCCTGGCCGTAGCCGGCGAAGCCGCGCAGCAGGAAGGCTGCCATGAAGCCGGCGCAGATCCAGACGATCATGTCGCCGCGCCGTTCGTAGAAGATCTGGTCGACCATCGGCGCCATGATCCACGCCGTGAAGGCCGTCGTGCCCGAGACGATCAGCAGGCAGGCGACGGCGACCACATAGGACCAGCGATATTCATTGCCGTTTTCCTTGAGGATGCGGCGCAGCACCGCCGTAACCTCGCCGGGCCGCACCTTCAGCATGTTTTGGGCTTGAGCTGTCAAATCAGGAGTGCTTCGTGGTTCTCGCAGGACCGAGGCGGCAAGATTTGGCACTTCTCTTAGCGCCCCGGTTGCTCCTTGCCTATGGCGAAACTTCGTCGCGGCGCGGTTCGGGACCTGACGCTGCGGTTCCGAGAGCTCGAAAAGCTACGCCCGCCAGTGCCGACCTGCCGTCTGGACGCCGAACAGCGACGGCGTCCTGGCATAGGCCGCGAGGCCGAGAAGCGCCGCCAGCGGATGCGTGATGACATAGACCGGCATCGCGCGCAGCAGGGCGCTGTGCGGCGCCTTGTCCTCGAAGGCGGCGCGGAAATTGCCGGCCTTCAGCGCCGGCACGATTTTCTGCGCGATGCCGCCGGTCAAGAACACGCCGCCCCGGCTCATGAACACCAGCGCCAGGTCGCCGGCGGTGCGTCCGAGGCAGGTGACGAACAGCGACAGCGCCTCTTCCGCCACAGCGTCGGATTTCGAGAGCGCCGCCGCGGTGACCTCGGCCGGCGTCGTGAACGGCATTGGCCTGGCGTCGGCCTTGGCCACCGCGCGATAGAGGTTGACCAGCCCGCGGCCGCACAGGATCTGCTCGCCGGAGATGCGGCCATCGAGCTTGTCGATATGCGGAAACACCTCGAAGTCGCGCGGCGTGCGCGGACCGATGTCCATGTGGCCGCCTTCGCCTGGAACCGGAATCCAGTGGCGCAGCGCGTAAATCAGCCCGGCGACGCCGAGCCCGGTCCCGGGGCCGAGAACGACCCGGCCGGCATTGGGCTCCGGCGTGCCGCCGCCGATCTTTTCCATATGCTCTTCGCCCAGCGCCACGACGGCCAGGGCCTGCGCCTCGAAATCGTTGAGCACGACGATCTCGCTCAAGCCCAGATTGGTGAACATCTGGCGGGGCTTGACCACCCAGGGGCAGTTGGTGAGCCGGATCTCGTCGCCGTCGACCGGACCGGCCACCGCCAGCACTGCCGAATTCGGCCGCACCGACGAGCGGTCGAGCACCGCCGCCTGGATCGCCTCGTCGATGGTCTTGAAATTGGCCGTCTGGACGATCTGCGGCTCGGTCGCTTCCGAATTGGCGTCGAGCACGACCGAAAACCGCGCATTTGTGCCACCTATGTCGCCGATCAAGACCGGAAACCGCAGCGCTGTGTCGTCTTCGCCTGCCATTCTGTCTGCTCGTCCCTGTTCGGGCCACCCGCCGTCGTCTGTGCGTTGACTAGCGCATGACCCTGGAAAGGGAAAGCCGCTTCGGTGCCTATCTATCCAGCGTCGGCGCCGCCCCTCACCTGCCTGCCGGCGTCCTCTTCCATATAAGGACGAGGAGAGGGAAGCTCGTTGGCGGTTTCGCCAATCGTGCGGCGGCCGCATCATAGGGGGAGAACTGTTACCTATGTATCCGGTTCAATCTGTAACCCCTCTATCCGCTGGGCACGGTAGGGCATGAGGCACGGCGCTGACTTCGACAATTGGCCCGCCCAAATGGCTTCGGCGTCAGTTCCCCGGTCTTGGCCTTGGCAGCGGGATACCGATCTTCGGTGTGGGGGCGAAGGCGCTGGCTTGCGCCGGGAGCGCAGCCGCATCGCTGGAGATCGTCTGCGCCGGCTCGCTCGGCTGGGGTTCGGCCACCGCCACCGCGGTGGCGCTGCCGCCCTGATAGGTGACTGCTTGCAGCGACGGCGCATCGGCCGCGGCGAGCACCGCCTGGCATTCTCTCGGCAGGTTGGCCATCGTCATCAGGTCGCGCGCCTTCGGCGCATCCGGATTCTTGTTCGGCCGCCACGGCTCCTCGGTGAACCACCAGGCCAGCGCCTTGCCGCAGCCGTCGTCGGCAGGCGTCGCCTCCTGCGCCTTGCAGCCCATCGAGCCGGGCTGGCAGCCGATGCGCATATGGAAATGATAGTCATGGCCCCAGAACGGGCGGATCTTGCGCAGCCAGGAGCGATCGCCGGTGACCGTGTCGCACAGCTTCTTCTTGATGCCGGGATTGACCAGGATGCGCTCGACCTCCGGATAGCTGGCCGCCCGCTTGAACAACCGCGTATGCGCCGGGGTCCACAGCGCCTCCTTCACCAGATGTGTCTTTTCGTTCACCATCAAGGTGGCGCTCATCGTCTCGCGCTGCGCATAGGTCAGTGCTCGCCTCGGCATCGGCGTCAGCCAGATGTCGGCATCCAGCCCGATCTGGTGCGAGGCATGGCCGGTCGTCATCGGGCCGCCGCGCGGCTGCGAGATGTCGCCGATCAAGAGACCTGGCCAGCCGTCGGCCAGGGCCTCGCGCGACAGTTTCTCTATCAACCCAATCAGTACCGGGTGGCCCCAGCGGCGATTGCGCGAGGGACGCATCACTTCCCAGGTCGGACCTTCCATCGGCAGCGCAACGCCGCCGCTGAAGCAGCCCTTGGAATAGAAGCCGAAGGATTGCGCCGATGCCACGGCCGGCAGTTTCTTGGCGCCGAACAGGTCCTTTGCCTTCTGCTCGGCAGAGATTGCGCCTGCGGCCAACGCGGTCAGCGTCACAAGCGCAAGCGCGGCGCTCAGGAAGGGTTTCCTGTCGGGCAGCGATCGCAATGTCATCAGGCCGGTTCCCTCTCCAGTCGATCCGTCAGCGGTCTGGCGTGGCGCGAATCATATCATGTCGCGGGCCGCGCTTCGATCACTAGCGTTTCATGGGGCTGCGCGGCTCGCCGTCGCGCCAGTTCCCGTCGGTCCACATCCGGTCAAGGGCCGCACGATAATTGGGAAAGCGGAATTCGTAGCCGGCCGCCTTGATCGCCTTGTTGGTGACGCGCTTGTTCTCGCCATAGAAGGACCGCGCCATGGGCGAAAGCTCGGCGGTCTCGAAGGGAATTTCGGGTGGCGCCTCGACGCCCATCAGCTTGGCGGCATAGGCGACGACGTCCTGCGGCGGCGCCGGCTCGTCGTCGGTGACGTTGAAGATGCCGCCGAGATTTTTGTCGGCCAGATGCCAGAGCGCGCCGGCAATGTCGTCGCAATGGATGCGGTTGAAGACCTGGCCGGGCTTGACCAGCCGCCGCGCGGTGCCCTCCTCGAGATTGCCAAGCGCATTACGGCCCGGGCCGTAAATCCCGGAAAGCCGCAGGATCGCCACTGGTTTCCCGATCTCTCGGCCAAGGGCCAGCCACGCCTGTTCGGCCGCCACCCGCATCACAGAGCGCTTGGACACCGGCCGGCATTCGGCGCTCTCGTCGACCCAGGCGCCGCCGTGGTCGCCATAGACGCCGACGGTCGAGAGATAGCCGATCCATTCCAGCGCCGGCATTTGCGCCCGGATTGTTTCGCCGCTGGCGTTGAGGACGGGGTCGCCGGCTTCATCCGGCGCCACCGAGACGATGAGATGCGTCGTTTGCCGCAGTGCGTCGCTGATCTCACCCGTCAGCGAACCGTCGAAGCGCAATGGCTCGATGCCGGCGTGGCGCAACCCATCGGACTTTTCTGGCGAGCGCGTGGTGCCCAGGATCGGCGCACCGCTTTCGTTGGCCCGCGCGAACGCCTTGCCGGAATAGCCGGCGCCGAAGATGAAGAAGCGTCTTTCGCCCATCAATGAACCCCCATCAGTGAAGCTCTGCGCGGTCTGGCAGCGCCGAAAACCATTCGTCGCGCACCGCTGGATCGCCTTCGGTCTGCAACACGGCGGTGGCGAGGTCTCTAAAGTCGCGGTTGGAGAGAAGTCGCGACAGGGCCCAAACTGCCGCACCCCGCACCAGCGGTGAGCCGTCTTCGAGCAGGCTTTGCACGGCCGGCGTCAGCGAAGTATCGCCCGAATTGCCGGCGGCGATCAGCACGTTTCGGATGAAACGGTCGCGGCCGATGCGCTTGATCGGCGAGCCCGAGAAGAAAGCCCGGAACCCCGGATCGTCGAGCTTCAAGAGTTCCGACAGCGGCGGCTCGCGCAGATCGGTGCGCGCGGCAAGCTTGGCGTCGGAGGCAGCGCTGGCGAACTTGTTCCAGGGGCAGGCGGCGAGACAATCGTCGCAGCCATAGATGCGGTTGCCGATCGCCTCGCGGAATTCGTGCGGGATCGGCCCCTTGTTCTCGATCGTGAGGTAGGAAATGCAGCGCCGCGCATCGAGCCGGTAGGGTGCCGGGAAAGCGCCGGTCGGGCAGGCATCGAGGCAGGCGCGGCAGGAACCGCAATGGTCCTCTTCCGCCGCGTCGGGTTCGAGGTCGGCCGTCGTAAAGATGGTGCCGAGGAACAGCCATGAGCCATGCGCGCGGCTGACCAGGTTGGTGTGCTTGCCCTGCCAGCCGAGGCCGGCGGCTTCGGCCAGCGGCTTTTCCATCACTGGAGCCGTATCGACGAAGACTTTCACGTCGCCGCCGGCGCGCGCGACGATTTTGCCGGCGATTTCCTTCAGCCGGCCCTTCATCACGTCGTGATAGTCGCGGTTTTGCGCGTAGACCGAAATCGCGCCCCGGTCGCGCCTGCCGAGCACGTCGCGCGGGTCGTGGTCCGGCCCGTAGTTCATCGCCAGAACGATGATCGAGCGCACCTCCGGCCACAGCGTCGAGGGCTCGGCGCGGCGCTCGATCGTCTCGGCGATCCAGCCCATCGAGCCGTGAAAACCGTCGGCGACGAATTCCGCCAGCCGCGCGGGCGCCATAGGGATCGCGTCCGGCGTGGTCACGGCAATAGCCTCGAAGCCGGCGCGCCGCGCCTCCGCGTCGATCAGCGCGCGCAGTTTTGCCCTGCTAGAAATCGAGGTCCGCATAATGCGACACCGGCGACAGGCCGCGCACCCGATCCGACAGCAGCGGCCGGAAGGCCGGCCGCGATTTCACCCGCGTGTACCATTCGCGCGCCGCGGTATGCTCGCGCCAGTCGATCTCGCCGAGATAGTCGAGCACCGAAAGCGCCGCCGCCGCCGCGAGGTCGGCATAGGTCACCCTGTTGCCGGCCAGCCAATGGCGGGTGCCGGCCAGCCAGTTGGTATACTTCATGTGCTGGCGGATATTGGCGCGCGCGGCACGGATCGCGGCCGAATCGGGCGAGCCGCCGCCGGCCGTCTCCGGCATGACCGGCTTCAGCACGCGCTCGCGCACCAGATGGCGGGTAACCTCGCTTTCGGCCTTGCTGAGATACCAGTCGGTCAGCCGGCGGATCTCGGCGCGCTGCATTGGATCCTCGGCGAACAGCCGCTTGTCGCGCTTGAGCACGCCGCGCGTCTCGTCGAGATATTCGGCGATCACCATGGCGCCGATGATCGGCACGTCGCCTTCGGCGAGCAGGATCGGCAGCGTGCCGGCCGGGTTCAGCGCCAGAAACTCCTTGCGCCGCGTCCAAGGCTTTTCCTCGATCAGCGCCAGCTCCTCGCCATATTCGCCGAAGGCGAGGCGCACGAACCGGCAGGTGGCGAACATCGGATGGTGGAAAAGCGTCAGCATGGTTCCGCGATGATAGGGCGCACTAGTGTGGTGGATTTGAAGTTCCTGTACCCTCAATGGCATCAGCGCGTCCAGGAACTTCAAATCCGAAACCGCACTAGAACTCAAAGTTGACAGTGTGGCTCAGAATCCGGAATTAGCACAGTGCGCGGCTCCCAGGTGCGGCGAATTCCGGATTGCCACACTGGCGAATCGTTTTTGGCGCCGGTAAGTCTTCGCCCGATTCCAGGACTGTCAGGGTGCTGCGACCTATAGGGGGACTTCCGTCCCATGACAAGCAAGCCCTTTCCCAAGCCGTCATTCGAAAAGCAGAGGTTGCCATGGAAAGCCAGACCATCGTCGAAGCGCTGTTGCTTGGACTGCTCGAAGGCCTGACCGAATTCATCCCGGTGTCCTCGACCGGCCATATCCTGCTTGCCGGCCATTTCCTCGGCTTCCACTCGACCGGCAAGGCCTTCGAGATCCTGATCCAGCTCGGCGCGATTCTGGCGATCCTGAGCGTCTACTTCCGCCGCCTCTGGCAGATGCTGCTCGAACTGCCCCATGACCGGCTGACCCGGCATTTCGTCATTGGCATCCTGATCGCCTTCCTGCCGGCGGCGATCATCGGCGCGCTGGGGCACGATTTCATCAAGACCTTCCTGTTCGAATCGCCACGGCTGATCTGCATCATGCTGATCATCGGCGGCGCGGTGCTGCTTGCGGTCGACCGCATGAATCTCAAGCCGTACTACCGTGACGTCGAACGCTTCCCGACCAGGCTCTATTTGCAGATCGGGCTCTTCCAGTGCTTGTCGCTGATCCCCGGCACCTCGCGCTCCGGCTCCACCATCGTCGGCGCGCTGCTCTTGGGTGTCGACAAGCGCGCGGCCGCCGAGTTCTCCTTCTTCCTCGCCATGCCGACCATGGTCGGCGCCTTCGCCTACGACCTGTTCAAGAACCGCAACGTGCTGACCTCGGCCGACTTGCCGATCATCGCCGTCGGTTTCGTCGCCGCCTTCGTCAGCGCGCTGATCGTCGTGCGCTTCCTGCTCGATTACGTCTCACGCAACGGCTATTCGCTGTTCGGTTGGTGGCGGCTGGTGGTCGGCGGGCTCGGCCTGGTGGCGCTGATGATCTGGGGGTGAGGCTAAACCGCCGCGAAGTGGATGGCTCAATTCCTGCCATAAAACGCGTTCTCGACATGCACCGGCCAGCGCCAGGGCAGCACGGCCACCATGTCGAAGCGCGCCGACAGCCGGCCATAATCCGGCTGGCGCGACAGCCAGAGATCGGCGGCGCCCTCGATGCGGCGCTCCGAACTGTGGGCGATCGCTTCCATCGCCTCGATCAGCGTGCGGCGCGCCTTGACCTCGACGAACAGCACCAGATCGCCGCGCCTGGCGATCAGGTCGATCTCGCCCAGCCTGGTGCGGTGGCGGCGCGCGAGAATCCGGTAGCCCTTTAGCATCAGCGCCAGCGCCGCCAGCCACTCGCTGCGATGGCCGCGCCGATAGGCCTTGCGCCGATTGCCGACGCCGCGCTCAGTCACCGTTGACTTCCCTGAGCTCCAGCAGCCGCCGGTAAAGCGCCTGTTTCTGGCCGCCGGTCATCTTGGCCGCCTCCGCCGCCGCCTTGGAGGCCGGCATTTCGGCCGCGAGCGACAACAGCAGCCGGTCGATGTCGGCCGGTTGGTCCGCCATTGCTTCCGCTGGGCCGACGCAGATCACGATCTCGCCCTTCGGCGTGTCGGCCGCCGCATAGTGATCGGCGAGCGCGGCAAGCGTGCCGGTGCGCATTTCCTCAAAAGTCTTGGTCAGCTCGCGGCCGATCGCGGCCTTGCGCGCGCCGCCGAGCGCCTCGACCATCGCGGCAAGCGTCTCGGCGAGCCGGCGCGGCGATTCGAAGAAGATCAGCGTCGCCGCAACCTGCCTGTAGTTTTCGAGCTTGGTCAGCCGCTGCCCGGCCCTGGCCGGCAAAAACCCGGCGAACAGGAACGCATCGGAGGGGAGCCCGGAAGCGGTCAGCGCTGCGAGCGCCGCCGAAGGCCCAGGCACCGGCACGACGCGGATGCCGCGCTCCAGCGCTTCGCCGACCAGCCGGTAGCCAGGATCGGACACCAGCGGCGTGCCGGCATCCGAAATCAGCGCCACGCTCTGCCCCGCTGCGAGCGCCTCGATCAGCTTCGGCCCGGCCTCGGCGGCATTGTGATCGTGATAGGCCGTGGTGCGGCGGCGGATGCCGTAGCGATCGAGCAGCACGCGCGAGACTCGCGTGTCCTCGCAGGCGACGACATCGGCACTCGCCAGCGTCTCCAGCGCGCGCAGCGTGATGTCGGCAAGGTTGCCGATCGGCGTCGCCACCAGATAGAGCGCCGGCTCCAGCGGCCGCGCCGGCATCTCGGTCTGCCCGATCACATAGCTGCGTTTCTCGCTGCTCAATTGAAGCCCTCCCCTCCGAGCAAGTGCGCAGCGGTTTTCCGCCCGGAATTGCGCAAGAACAAGGTCTGTTTGCCACGGCTGATCTCCGGTTGCAAAACGTGATGGCGATGCAAAGGCGATCGCCATGCCTTTGCCACGATGCGGAACCAAACCGCGCAAGGCGGATTTACTCCTGATTCCCCGAGGAGGAGGACAGGATGGACAGCCTGATCATACAGGACGCTTTCACGCCCTACTATTCGGGCTGCAAGCGCTTTGCCGGATCGGAAAGGGTTGCCGGTGCGGAGAATGGGGAACCCGCCGCCAGGACAAAGGACGAGGAAGTGATGAAGCCGCTTCCGCGCCCTGCGGTTCAAGACGTCCCGAACGAAACCGAAAGCACGACGGAGCACTGACCGGACGATGCCCAATCGCTTCGACATTTTCATCAGCCGACTTGAAAGCAAGACCGCCCGCGAGGGCATTCCCCCACATCCGATCGCCGCCCAGCACGGCGCCCGCCGCGGCAAGGCGGACCAGAAGCCGGTCCGCAACGGCGAGGCGCATGCGGATAAGACCCGCGGCAAGCACCGCCAGAAGCACGACGCTTGAAGCATCTGGCGACGTTCGCGGTCATCATCCCAAGGCGGGAGCGGAGCGACGCGCGCAGACCCTGGGATCCATGCCGTTGAAGCCCGAGAATGACGAATGCGCGGGGAAGCGCCACATCCTCAGAGATATCTGCCTACCCTCGCCTCCAGAATCCGCACCAGTTCCGGATCCATGAACGCGTAGTCGTCCGGGATGTCGAGGCAGATCAGTCTGGCCCCCTTCAGGCTCGCCCGGAATTTCTTTTGCAGCTTGGCCCGATGCGCCTTTTCCATGACGAAGATGATGTCGGCCCAGGCGACGAGTTCATGCGTCAGCGGATTGTCGGCATCGTGATTGGTGCCGGCCGATTCGACCTCGATGTCGCGGCGCTTGGAGAACACCTGCTCGGCCGTCGGACTGCGCAGGCGGTTCTGGCTGCAGACGAACAGAACATTCTTCAAAGGTGTTACCGCGCCAGATCCGCCACCACGGCGTCGAGCACGATCATGCCGGCGGTGGTGGCGCGCAGGCGGGCATTGCCGACCGGCGCCACCAGTCCCTCCTGCTGCAGCACCGAAAGCCTCGCGCTCGATAGGCCGCGTCCAGAAAGCGCCTCGTAGCGCGCGAGGTCGATGCCTTCGGCAAGCCTCAGCCCCATCAGCAGGAACTCGTCGGCTTCCTCAGTGCGGGTCAGCACCTCGCCGCCGGTGACGCCGTGGCCTTTGGCCTCGACCAGATTGGCCCAGGTCTCCGGCATTCTTTCCGCGACGGTCACGGTGCGGCGGCCATTCTCGACGAAGCGGCCATGCGCGCCCGGCCCGACCCCGACATATTCGCCATAGCGCCAGTAGGTCAGATTGTGACGGCTCTCGGCCCCCGGCCGCGCATGATTGGAGATTTCATAGGCCGGCAGCCCATGCGCCTCGGTGACGTCCTGTGTCAGCGCGTAAAGGTCGGCGGCATGGTCGTTGTCGGGGAGGATGAACTTCCGTGCCGCGTGCAGCGCATGGAACGGCGTCCCCTCCTCGATGGTCAGCTGGTAGAGCGACAGGTGGTCGGCGGCATGGCCGATCGCTTCTTCGAGTTCCGCCCGCCAGGCCTCCGGCGTCTGGCCAGGCCGCGCGTAGATCAGGTCGAAGGACAGCCGCGGAAAGATTTCCCGCGCCAGCCCGATCGCATGCAGCGCCTCCGCGACATTGTGCAGCCGCCCCAGGAAGCGCAGGTCCTTGTCGTTCAGCGCCTGCACGCCGAGCGAGATGCGGTTGACGCCGGCCGCGCGATAGCCGCGGAAGCGCTCGGCCTCGACCGAGGACGGATTGGCCTCGAGCGTCACCTCGATCCCGGCGGGCACCGTCCAGTTCTTCGCCACCGCTTCCAGCACCGCGCCAACCGTTTCCGGCTTCATCAGCGATGGCGTGCCGCCGCCAAGAAAGATGCTGGTCACTTCGCGCGGGCCGGTGCGGGCGCGCATGGCCGCCAACTCCATCGCGAAGGCGCGTGCAAAACGCTCCTGGTCGACCGGCTGGTGGCGAACATGGCTGTTGAAGTCGCAGTACGGGCATTTGGCCGCGCAGAACGGCCAGTGGATGTAGACACCGAAGCCTGGGCTGCGGTCGAGCGGCATGGTCATCCCGCTCATCCCAGGCGCGCCATATCCAATCGCGCTTGCGCAAACTTCTGGAAGGCGCGCGCGCGGTGCGACAGTGCCGTCGCCTGGCCGGGCTTCCAGCCGTGCTTTTGCTCCGCGCTCATCTCGCCAAAGGTCTTGTCGAAACCGTTGGGCAGGAACACCGGATCGTAACCAAAACCGAGCGTGCCGCGTGGCGGCCACACCAGCCTGCCTTCGGCCTCGCCCCGGTAATACTCGGCCTCGCCGTCGGGAAAGGCGAGACAAATGACGGCGACGAAGCGGCCGGTGCGCTGCGCCGGCTCGGTCGCGCCGACCTCCTGCAGCGCCACTTCGGTGCGCTGCATGGCCATGCCGAAATCTCTGCTGCCGTCCGGCGTCTCTGCCCAGTTGGCGGTATAGACGCCGGGCGCTCCATCGAGCGCGTCGACACAGAGTCCCGAATCGTCGGACAGCGCCGGCAAACCGGTCGCCTTGGCAGCGGCATATGCCTTGATATAGGCGTTCTCCTCGAAGGTCGTGCCCGTCTCGTCCGGCTCCGGCAGGCCGTATTCCTTGGCCGACTTCGCCTCGAAGCCGTACGGCGCCATCAGGTCGGCGAACTCGCGCAGCTTGCCTTCATTGTGGCTGGCCACGACGATCTTCTGTCCCCTCAGGGAATGAAAATGCGAAGAATGCATCAGAGGCCCCAGATCCTTGGCTCGGCGAACTCGATCGAATTGCCCGACGGGTCGCGGATATAGATCGAGTGTCCGCCCTGCGGCCATTCAAAATCGCTTTCGATGGCGATGTTCCTCGCCGCCAGGTGCTTGCGCCATTCGGCGATCTCGTCGGCGCTTGCGGTGAAGCAGAGATGGCCTTCGCCCACCGTGCCGTGCGGCGGCACCTGCACTTTGGCGTCGGGTGCCGGCGGTATTTTGGTTGCCTCGGCATTGAAGAGGAGGAGCACGCCGTTGCCGCAGCGGAAGAACACGTGCCGGCCTTCGACCTTGCCCAGCACCTCGAGGCCGAGGATGTCGCGATAGAACTGTTCGGCAGCGGTTAGATCTGTGACGTAGAGCGCTGATTCCAGAATCGCCGAGGGAGTCACGAGGCACCCCCCTCTGCCCTGCCGGGCATCTCCCCCTCAAGCGGGGAGATTGGCTGTGGCTGCGTCGGCATCCTTTCTGCGATGTTGGCGATTGATACCCGATTTCCCCCCTTGAGGGGGAGATGGCCGGCAGGCCAGAGGGGGGTGCCTGGGCTCGGCATCCGAAACCTACGCCACCGCCATCTGCTGCAAGCTCACCAGCCGCGAAATACCTTTCTTGGCCAATCCCATCAGCGCGGCAAACTGCTCCTCGGAAAACGGCTCGCCCTCGGCAGTGCCCTGGATCTCGACGATGCCGCCCTTGCCGGTCATGACGAAATTGGCGTCGGTGCCGGCCGACGAGTCTTCGAGATAGTCGAGATCGATGACCGGCTGGCCGTCATGGATGCCGCAGGAGATCGCGGCGACATGGTCCCTCAGCACCTTCGAGACGCTTGCCATCTGGCGCGCCTCCATCCAGCGCAGGCAATCATGGAGCGCCACCCAGCCGCCGGTGATCGAGGCGGTGCGGGTGCCGCCATCGGCCTGGATGACGTCGCAGTCAACGGTGATCTGCTGCTCGCCCAGCGCCTGCAGGTCGACCACGGCGCGCAAGCTGCGCCCGATCAGGCGCTGGATCTCCAGCGTGCGGCCGCCCTGCTTGCCGGCGGACGCCTCGCGCCGCATGCGCTCGCCGGTCGAGCGCGGCAGCATGCCATATTCCGCCGTCACCCAGCCCTTGCCGGAATTGCGCATCCAGGCCGGCACCTTTTCCTCCAGGCTCGCCGTGCACAGCACATGCGTGTCGCCGAACTTCACCAGGCACGACCCTTCGGCATGCTTGGAGACGCCGCGCTCGAAGGAGATGGCGCGCATTTCGTCGGCTTGGCGTTTGGAGGGGCGCATCGGGACTCTTTCTGTTCTTCTTCCGGATTCGTCGGCGGCTTGTAGACGCATGCGGTGCGTGGCGCAAAGGAAAAGGGCGCGCGAAGCAAAAGGGGCCGGGTTGCGCCGCAGGGCCGGGAGTCTATATCTTTTGAGAACCGGAGGTTCTGGCTGGAATGAACAAGGCAGTCGATCCCGCGTCGCAGTCGCCCGTGCTTCAGTCGCTCGACATCCGATCGCGCGACATCTTCCGGCGCATTGTCGATTCCTATCTGCGCGACGGCGAGCCTGTCGGCTCGCGCAGCCTGTCGCGCATCCTGCCCTCCTCGCTGTCGCCGGCCACGATCCGCAACGTGATGAGCGACCTCGAGCAACTCGGCCTCATCTACGCGCCGCATATCTCGGCCGGCCGCCTGCCGACACAGACCGGCCTGCGCTTTTTCGTCGACGCCTTCATGGAGCTCGGTGATCTCTCCGAAGAGGAGCGCCGCGCCATCGAGGCGCAGGTGCGTGCCTCCGGTTCCGGCGCGACGCTGGAGCATATGCTGACCGAAGCCAGCCAGATGCTGTCCGGCATGTCGCGCGGCGCCGGCCTGGTGCTTGCCGCCAAGAACGAGGTGGCGTTGAAGCATATCGAGTTCATCCAGCTCGAGCCGACCAAGGCGTTGGCAGTCCTGGTGTCGCAGAATGGCGACGTCGAGAACCGCGTCGTCGATCTGCCGGCAGGCATCACCGTCTCGCAGCTGCACGAGGCTTCGAACTTCCTCAACGCTCACATACGCGGCCGGACGCTCGCCGAGGTGCGGGTCGAGATCGGCCGCATCAAGGACGAGACCAGGGCGGCGCTCGACACGCTGTCGCAGGAACTGGTCGAAAAGGGCCTCGCGGTTTGGGCTGGCGCCGACAGCGGCCTACCGGCGCGGCTCATCGTGCGCGGCCGAGCCAACCTCCTGGAAAATGTCACCGCCCAGGCCGACTTGGAATTGCTGCGCCATCTGTTCGATGATCTGGAGACGCAGGACGGCCTGCTGCAGCTGCTCGACCTTGCCGAGCAGGGCTCCGGCGTGCGCATCTTCATCGGCTCTGAGAACAAGCTGTTCTCGCTGTCCGGCTCGTCGCTGGTCGTTGCGCCCTATCGCGACAAGGATGCCCGCGTCATCGGCGCGCTCGGCGTCATCGGGCCTACCCGATTGAACTACGCGCGCATCGTGCCGATGGTCGACTATACGGCGCAGCTGATTTCGCGCATGCTTCGGTAAGCGAAAGATTACGGATATCGCTGCAAGGAGGGTGGAGATGGCGCTGGAATCGCTCAAGGCTCAGATCAGCCTGTTGCTCGAGGAAATGGTCAACCAGCCCGAGGACGAGCACGAGATACAGGAGCAGCTGCGCGAGAAGCTCATGGAGCTTCGCGCCATGGGCCTGCCGCTGCCGGCCGATCTGGTCGAGCTGGAAAGGCAGCTCGACGAGGATCTCGACTCCGAGGACGGCTGATGCTTCGCCCCAAGGGCACAGCGGTTCTTGGGAGACGCGGTTTGAGACAAGCAGTGCGCAAAACGGGCGGCCACCCGGCCGAACTCTGGTGCGCGCCTACTGCATGTCGCGCCAAGCGTGCAGCGGTCTTGAAAGAACGACATCCATAGAGACAAGGGGGTCGCCTGATCCGTTTCGGCGCGACGCGCTTCAATTGAATGGAACGCCTCTTGATCCCAGCTGTTTCTGCGCTGATGCATGAGCCGTTCGAAAGCGGCGATCAAACAGGGAGAACAGCATGATCCGGATCGCGGGCCTGGCCGCTCTCGGACTGTTGCTGGCCGCCGGCGCCTTCGCGCAGCAGGCGGACCAGCCCTTGCTGACCGGCAAGCAAGCCTTCGGTGACTGGAAGGCCGATCGTCCCGGCGTGAGGCGTCTCATCAAACCGGACGATCTGCAGCAGCCCTATGTCACCGACTCCGCCTCGAACGGCGGCGGGCTGACCGACCGCCCGGAGGGCGCCAAGCCCATCGTGCCGCCCGGCTTTTCCGTCGAGCTCGTGGCTTCCGGCATCGACAGCCCGCGTGTCGTGCGCGTTGCGCCGAACGGCGATCTCTTCGTCGCCGACAGCAGGGCGAACCAGGTCCGCGTCTACCGCCTGGCCGAGGGCAGCGCCAAGCCCGCTGCGGAAGCGATCTTCGCCAAGCGTCTTACCCGCCCCTATGGCATCGCCTTCTATCCGCCTGGCGACAAGCCGCAATGGGTCTATGTCGCCAACAGCAACAGCGTCGTTCGTTTTGCTTATCGTGACGGCGACATGCAAGCCTCCGGCAAGCCGGAGACGATCGTCTCGAACATTCCTTCAAGCCATCACTGGACGCGCGACATCGCCTTCTCGCCCGACGGCAAGACGCTCTACCTGTCGGTCGGCTCGGGCTCGAACGTCGCCGAGGATATGGGCGCCAGGCCGAAGGGCGGGGTCGAGGAATGGGCGCGATCGCAGCCGCTTGGCGCCAGCTGGGGGCCGGAGGAGGGCCGCGCCGATGTGCTCGCCTTCGATCCCGACGGCAGGAACCGCCGGATGGTCGCCACCGGGCTGCGCAACTGCTCCGGCATGACCGTTCAGCCGGCGACCGGCGCGCTCTGGTGCGTCGTCAACGAACGCGACGAGCTTGGCGACAACGTGCCCTTCGAATATGCCACCGCCGTCAAGGACGGCGCCTTCTATGGCTGGCCCTGGTATTATCTCGGCGGCAACGAGGACCCGCGCCACGAGGGCGCACGCCCCGATCTCGCGGAAAAGGTCACGGTTCCCGACGTGCTGATGCAGGCGCATTCGGCGCCGCTCACCATCGCCTTCTATGAAGGCGGCAACTTCCCCGCCGACTACAAGGGCGATGCCTTCGTCGCGCTGCACGGCTCCTGGAACCGCAATGTCCGCACCGGCTACAAGCTGGTGCGATTGAAATTCAAGGACGGCAAGCCGACCGGAGAATATCAGGATTTCGCCACCGGCTTCGTCATCGCCGATGACGCGGTCTGGGGCCGTCCGGTTGGCGTCGCGGTGGCCAAGGACGGAGCACTGATCCTCACCGAGGACGGCAACGGCACCATCTGGCGCATCACTTACGGCGGGTAGCCACCCGAACCTCGTCATCCCAGAGTCTGCGCCGCGTCGCGTCGCGCCTTGCTCCGCCCGTGGCTGACGATCGCATGAATGTCAACCAATCTCAGACATGTCCAGCAACGCTGAGCGGGCGCTCCCAACAGCGGAGATTGCCGACTGACGTCGTCATACTCGGACTGGCGCAACGAATCCCGCCGTCAGGGAATTACCGTTGCCCCGGTATCATGATAAAGGGCGGCTCGACATCGCTCCCCACGCTCCAGGCTCAACCATGACACTGACAGGATTTCTCGCCTACAGCGCGGCCCTCGGCCTGGCCGCCGCCATTCCGGGGCCCGGCGTCACGGCGCTTGTCGCCCGTGCGCTCGGTTCGGGCTTTCGTTCTTCGCTGGCGATGTTCTTCGGCCTTATGCTTGGCGACGTCACTTATCTCACCGCTGTGGTGCTCGGCCTCGCCTTCATCGCGCAGAGCTTCGGCATGGTCTTCCTCGCCATCAAATGGGCGGGCGTCGCCTATCTCGCCTTCCTAGGCTGGCGCTTCTGGACCACCGGCATCTCGCCCGAAACTGTCGAGGCCCGCAAGGGCAAGGGCGGCCTGGCCGCGAGCTTCATCGCCGGGCTGACGCTGACGCTCGGCAACCCGAAGACGATGATCTTCTATCTCGCCATTACGCCCACCATCGTCGATCTCAAAGCGATCACGCTGGCCGACTACGGCGTCCTTCTCGCGCTCACCGCAATCGTTCTGTTCGTGGTGCTGGTGCCCTATCTGGCGCTCGCCGCCAAGGCGCGCTGGTTCCTGAAGTCGCCGCGCGCGCTCAAGCTGTTGAACCGCACCGCCGCCGGCTTCATGGTGGGGGCGGCAGCCGCGATCGCCGCTCGTCAATAGCTGCCGTCCCAACCCGCCATCATTTCAGCGAATCCGTTCCGAAAACGGCCCAATCTGGAAAATGCATTTCCGGCGCGGCGCGGTTTTGAGCAATCGCCCCACTCGGATATTTTCGGCGCCCAGCCTATCTTGCGCGGCTGAAATCCCTATTCTGTCTGCCTCTACATTGCCTTGGGAGCAAAACCAATGAACAAGCCCGTCACCTCCGCGCGCATCCCCGGTCGCGGCCGCATCTTCAATTCGATCACCGAGACGATTGGAGACACGCCGCTGGTGCGGCTGGACAAGTTCGCCAGGGAGAAGGGCGTCGTCGCCAATCTCCTGGCCAAGCTCGAATTTTTCAACCCGATCGCTTCGGTCAAGGACCGCATCGGCGTTTCCATGATCGAGGCGCTGGAGGAGGCCGGCAAGATTTCGCCCGGCAAGACGACCCTGATCGAGCCGACCTCCGGCAACACAGGCATCGCGCTTGCCTTCGCCGCCGCCGCCAAGGGCTACAAGCTGATCCTCACCATGCCGGAGACGATGTCGGTCGAGCGCCGCAAGATGCTGGCGCTGCTCGGCGCCGAGCTGGTGCTGACCGAAGGGCCGAAGGGCATGAAGGGCGCCATCGCCAAGGCCGACGAGCTTGCCGCGACGCTCCCCAACGCCATCATCCCGCAGCAGTTCGAGAATCCGGCAAACCCGGAAATCCACCGCCGCACGACGGCCGAGGAGATCTGGAACGACACCAATGGCGAGGTCGACATCTTCGTCTCCGCCATCGGTACCGGCGGCACCATCACCGGCGTCGGTCAGGTGCTGAAGAAGCGCAAGCCTTCGGTGCATGTCGTGGCGGTCGAGCCGGAAGCCTCGCCGGTGTTGTCCGGCGGCCAGCCCGGCCCGCACAAGATCCAGGGTATCGGCGCCGGCTTCGCGCCAAAGATCCTCGACACCTCGATCTATGACGAGATCGTCAGGGTCTCGAACGAGGACTCGGTCGCCAATTCGCGCCTCGTCGCCCGCCTCGAAGGCGTGCCGGTCGGCATCTCGTCGGGCGCTGCGCTCCAGGCGGCAATCGTCGTTGGCTCACGGCCGGAGAACAAGGGCAAGAACCTGGTCGTCGTCATCCCGTCCTTCGCCGAGCGCTATCTGTCGACGATCCTGTTCGACGGGCTGGGGGCTTAGGCGCCCGAGAGCCAATTCGTTACATCTCGAGAAGGCTCACCCTGCCTGGCCGAAATGCCGACCGCTTGTGCGGCAAGCCGCGAGCAGGTCTCAGTTGCCGGCAAGTTTCGCCCGTCGGGCCTGCAGGTGACGGCGCAAGGCCGGATCGCGTTCCAGCCCGATCGCCTGGTCGAAGGCTTCCGTGGCCTCGGCAAGCTTGCCCAGCCTGGCGGACAGCTCGGCGCGCGCCGCCCAATAGGGTTGGTATTGGACAAGCCGCCTGTCGTCGCCGATCCGGTCGAGCGCAGCAAGGCCCTCGGCCGCGCCTTCGGCCTCGGCGATCGCCACGGCGCGGTTGATCGCCACCACCGGTGAGGCGGCAATCGCCATCAGCGCGTCATAGATCTGGCGGATCGCGGCCCAGTCGGTGCGGCCGCTCAGCCGCCGCGCCGTATGCGCCGACTGCACGGCCGCTTCGAGCTGGTAGCGGCCGATGATCCCTTTGGCTGCGGCGCGTTCGAGCAGGGCCTCGGCTTCGTCGATCAGCGCGCCGTCCCACAATGCAACGTCCTGTTCGGCGAGCGGCACGAAGTCGCCTTCGGGACTGCGCCGCGCCGCGCGTCGCGCCTCGGCGAAAAGCATCAGCGCCAGGAGGCCGAGCGCCTCAGCCTCGTCAGGCATGAGCGAGGCGACCAGCCTGCCAAGCCAGATGCCTTCGCTGGCGAGGCTGCGCCGGCGCGTCTCCGTGCCCGCCGGGTCGGTCCAGCCTTCGGCGAAGGTCGCATAGATCGCCTCCAGCACCGCATCGAGCCTTTCGCCGAGTTCGCCCCGCTCCGGCACGCGAAACGGAATGCCGGTTTCGCGGATGCGAGCCTTTGCCCGCACCAGCCGTTGTCCCATCGTCGCCGGCGACACCAGGAAGGCAGAGGCGATCGTCGCGGCGTCGAAGCCGAGGATCGTCTGCAGTATCAGCGGTGCCCGCACCGTGGCGTCGATCGCCGGATGGGCGCAGGCAAACATCAGCCGCAGCCGCTCGTCGGGCAATTCTTCGTGGTTCACGCGGGCCTCCACCTCCTCGGCGATCAGCTGGAGATGGTCGCTGGCCGCCTCGCCGGTCAGCCGCCGTCGGACGACATCGACGCTTCGTCGTCGCGCCACGGCCAACAGCCAGGCCTCCGGTTTTTCCGGCACACCGTTCTGCGGCCAGCGTTCGAGCGCGGCCGCGAATGCATCGGCCAGCGCATCCTCGGCGCCGGCGACATCGCGCGTCCGGGCGGCGAGCCAGGCCACGAGCTTGCCGTAGCTGCGGCGGGCGGCTGCTTCGGCCGCCGCCCGCGCCATGTCCGGGCGATTCTCCATCACAGCGTCGCTTCCAATGCATGAACCCGAAAATATGCAGCGATTTTCGCTTTGCGGACCGCTGGTTCGGAAAAGATCATGCTCAAACAGGAAGATAAAGCGGGATGAGCGTTCGCGGAAAACTCATCCCGCCTTAGACAGGTAGTCGGTCATTTCCCAGATCGGCCGCACCTCGACCGTCCCTGTGCTGGCCGCCGGGCAGCGCGCGCCCCATTCGATCGCCGCGTCGATGTCCGTCGCCTCGATCATGTAGAAGCCGGCGAGCTGCTCCTTGGTGTCGGCATAAGGACCGTCGAGCACATTGGTCTTGCCGTTGGCCGTCCGCACCACGGTCGCCGCCTGCGTCGGCCGCAGCCGGTCGCCGGCAAGCCATGCGCCGGATTTCTTCAGCGCCTCGGTATAAGCGCCATAGGCTGCGCTGATCTGATAGGTCTTTTCGCTTGGCGTGTTCGCCATCGCGGCCTCGTCGTTGTAAATCAAAAGCATGTATCGCATGGTCTTCTCCCGTTTTTTCCGAAGGCCGCGTGGTCGCGGGCCGAGCTAAAGTCGCGCGGCCCCGGTCGATTTCGACAGGCTGGCGAAAATTTTTGTCTTCGTTCCGAGATTTCGCAAGCACCAGGGCACTTGAAATCGCCGCGACCGCAGCGCCGCCGGATTGACGTTCGCGGCCGAAGCCGTGCCCCGCGTGGCCGACCGAAACAGGCCGGAATTGAGCGTTTGTCGTCCGTTTTCGCCGCTCCTTAACCGTTCGTCTAATGACTGCAATTGCGGGTTGGCATTTACCGCTTGCTGTCTAAACTCTCCCCGAATTGATGTCACAGGGAGGAGTTCACCATGTTCTATTTCAGAACCAAATTTATTGCCGCCGGCGCTTTGGCGCTGTCGCTCGGCCTCGGCGCAGCGTCGGCTCGAGCTCAGGAATTCATCAACGTGCTGACCGGCGGCACGTCCGGCGTCTATTATCCGCTCGGCGTCGCGCTATCCGAGATTTACGGCAAGGGCATCGAAGGTGCCCGCACCCAGGTCCAGGCGACCAAGGCTTCGGTCGAAAACCTCAACCTGCTGCAGCAGGGCAAGGGCGAGATCGCCTTCGCGCTCGGCGATTCCGTCAAGATGGCCGCGGAAGGCAACACCGAGGCCGGCTTCCCGGGCAAGCTCGACAAGCTGCGCGGCATTGCCGCCATCTATCCCAACTACATCCAGATCGTCGCCAGCAAGGAGTCAGGCATCAAGACGCTTGCCGACCTCAAGGGCAAGAGCCTGTCGGTTGGTGCGCCTGCCTCCGGCACGGAGCTCAATGCCCGCGCCATCTTCGCTGCCGCCGGGCTGAAATATGAGGACCTCGGCAGGGTGGAATATCTGCCATTCGCCGAATCGGTCGAGCTGATCAAGAACCGTCAGCTGGACGCCACGCTTCAATCGGCCGGCCTGGGCGTCGCCTCGATCCGCGATCTCGCCACCTCGATACCGATCAACGTCGTCGCCGTGCCGCCCGAGGACGTCGCCAAGATCGGCTCGCCCTATCTTTCGGTCGTCATTCCCAAGGGAACCTACGAGGGCCAGACAGACGATGTCGCGACCGCCGCGGTCGGCAATTTCCTCGTCACCCGGGCCGACGTTTCCGACGAGACCGCTTATCAGATGACCAAGCTGATGTTCGAGCATCTCGACCAGCTCGCCGCCGCCCATGCCGCCGCCAAGGCGATCGACCCGGCCAAGGCGCTGGACGGCATGCCGGTGCCGCTGCATCCCGGCGCGGAGAAATATTACAAGGAAAAAGGGCTGCTGAAGTAGGCGCCGATTTTCCTCGCCCTTGAGGGGAGGGTGGACAAGCCGCAGAAGGCCGATGGACGGGTGGGGTCCTCTGCGACGCGCTCCATCTTCTTAGATGAAGGTCGACGCAATTGAGGTGACCCCTTCCGCCTCGCTTCGCTCGTCACCTGCCCCTTTTCGGGCATGGATACCGCCCGCCAGGAGCCCGCTGAATGGCCGAAACTCCGACCGTCATTTCGCCAGCCGTCGAAGAGACTCTCGAAGGCCTGCCGCCGGGCTTTGGCGACGGCATCGCCGGCAAGGCGGCGTTCCTGATTGCCGTCGCCTTTTCCGTCTTCCAGATTTACATCGCTGCCTATGGCAGCCTGCCGAGCCAGGTGGTGCGCGCCATGCATGTCGGCTTCCTGCTGCTGCTCGGTTTCGCTCTGATCGCCAATCTGCGCGCCACCAGCGCGGCAGCCAAAGCAGGTTTCTGGACGCTTGGCGTGCTGGGCTTCGCCACCGGCCTCTACAACTGGGTCTTCTATGCCGACCTCATCCGCCGCTCCGGCTTTCTCACCACGCCCGACCTGATCGTCGGCACGCTGCTGGTGGTGCTCGTCTTCGAGGCGGCAAGGCGGCTGATGGGGTTGCCGCTAGCGGTCATCGCCTTCATCTTCCTCGCCTATTGCTTCGTCGGCAATCATTTGCCGCCGCCTTTCATCCATCGCGGTTATGATTTCGCGCAGCTGGTCGACACCTTCGCCTTTGGCACCGAAGGCATCTACGGCACGCCTGTCTATGTTTCGGCCGCCTATATCTTCATCTTCGTCGTCTTCGCCGCCTTTCTCGAACGCGCCGGCATGATCGCGCTGTTCAACGATTTCGCGCTTGGCCTGGTCGGCTCCTGGCGCGGTGGCCCGGCCCAGGTCTGCGTGCTCTCTTCGGCGCTGATGGGCACCATTTCCGGTTCGGGCGTCGCCAATGTGGTGGCGAGCGGCCAGTTCACCATCCCGCTGATGAAACGCTTCGGTTTCCGCCCGGCCTTTGCCGGCGCCGTCGAGGCGACCTCCTCGATGGGCGGCCAGATCATGCCGCCGGTGATGGGTGCGGTTGCCTTCATCATGGCCGAGACGCTGAACATCCCTTACGCCGAGGTGGTCAAGGCCGCGATCATTCCGGCGCTGCTCTATTTCGGCGCCTGTTTCTGGCAGGTGCATCTCGAGGCCGGCAAAGCGGGCCTGCACGGCATGGCCAAGGATGACCTGCCCGATCCCTGGGACGCGGTCCGTCAGCACTGGCCGCTGGTGCTGCCGCTTGCCGTGCTGGTCTACCTGCTGTTTGCCGGCTACACGCCGATCTTCGCCGGCACCATGGGCCTGGCGCTGACCATCGTGCTGATCCTCGGCACGCCGCTGGCGGCCTTGATCGGGCCGTTTGCCTTCCGCGTCGTTTTCTGGCTGGCGCTTGGGCTTGCTGCCGCCTCCTTCATGCGGTTCGGCGTCAACATTCTCGGCCTCGTCATCGTGGCGCTTGTCGCCGCCTGCTTCACTTTCAGAGGTGGTCGCGAGACGCTGCGCATCTGCGTCGACTCGCTTGCCGAAGGCGCCAAGAACGCGCTGCCGGTCGGCATCGCCTGCGCCATCGTCGGCATCGTCATCGGCACGCTGACGCTGACCGGCATCGCCTCGACCTTCATCGGCTGGATCATCTCCATCGGCGAGAACAATCTGTTCCTGTCGCTGGTGCTGACCATGCTCACCTGCCTGGTGCTCGGCATGGGCATCCCGACCATCCCCAACTACATCATCACCTCCTCGCTCGCCGGCCCGGCGCTGCTGTCGCTCGGCGTGCCGCTGATCGTCAGCCACATGTTCGTCTTCTATTTCGGCATCATGGCCGACCTTACCCCGCCGGTGGCGCTCGCCGCCTTCGCCGCCGCGCCGATGGCGAAGGAAAGCGGACTGAAGATCGGCATCCAGGCGACAAAGCTCGCCATCGCCGGCTTCGTCGTGCCGTTCATGGCGGTCTACACGCCGGCGCTGATGCTGCAGGATGCCGGCCCGATCGCCGCTTCGTTCGGTTATCCGGTCGAGGTCGCCTACATCCTCGCCAAAGCCTGCATGGGCATCGTGCTCTGGGGCGCTGCCGCGGTCGGCTTCCTCGCGCGCCGCATGGCCTGGTGGGAACGCTTGGTCGCCTTCGCCGCGGGCGTGCTCCTGGTCGCGGCACTGCCGCTCACCGACGAGACCGGCTGGGCCCTGGCGCTTGCGTGGATCGGCTGGCACTGCTGGCGCGCAAGCCGGGCGCCCGCGGCCGGTTCCCTATGAGCCTGTGCATCCTGGCTGCCGGCAAGACGGTGACCCTTGCCGTCGCCGCCTTCACGCTGTCGTGGACGCATTCGGTGGAACGGACGCGCTGGCAGGAAGACTGGAAAGTCACGCCTGCCGGGCTTCAGCTGATCGAGGCACGGATCCAGGGCTCCGGGGCCGGCATGGACCCGCCCGAAGGTTCGGTCTTGCGGAACGGCTGGTGGAGCTACGTGCCACGGATCGGACCTCAGCCGCGCCTGATGCTCGCGGCGTCGGGGGCGACCAGGCAGGGATGGACGTTGTGTACGGCCACGAGCTGCCGAGACCTCGGCAAGACGGCGGGAGAAGCGATCGTGCTTCGGCCTTGCCAGGATTGAAGCCAGCGAGCATAGCGCGGGATCCGCGAATGCGATCGCCGAGAGGGTCTGGTCGGTGGGCGGGAAAAGAGCAGGTTTCAGGTCGGGCGGCTTGGCGGCTTCGGCAGCCTCTCTGCCCATGTCTTAAGACACTAAGTCAGCCGGCTGCGGCCTCAAAGCCGCGGCGTTGTCGCACGCCGGCCGTCGGCGACGGCCGGGCATTCGTCACGATAGGTCGTGGCGCGCTGGCCGGCGGCCGGCTTGCAGATCCGGCTGTTGTGGCGGCTGTCGGGCATCGTGGTCAGTGCGTGCCGACACCGAGCGAGCTGCCGCGGCGCGCGCAGGCCGGTCCCGGGCCGCGCATGTAATAGCGCTCCGGCCGATAGGTCGGCGCGACGAATTCGCGAATGGCGGCGGCATAGCCGGCGATGTGGTTCCAGAAGTTCATTTTACCAGTCCCTGTCCCGTTTCGGATGTCCCGTCCGAATTGTTCGGGAATATAGCGTCGAGGCGTGAATAGTCGGTGAACGTGATGTTAATTTCTGGTCCGAAACCCGTTGCTTCATGGCTGGATTGCGGCTGATTCGCGGTCTTTCGGTGCTTTTTGTCGCGTTTCCGGCTCGTGTGACTTTTGCATCACATATGTTTCGTCTGAATGTCGCTTGAGCGCGCTTCTGTTTCAAATCGCAAGCGCACGTCGGAATTTCCTTGCTCGACCTGCATGCCTCAGGAACTTGCCCGAGACGGTTACGTTGACCAGACAAGGCCGGTCGAGAGCCGGTCGCGTTGGCGCCGGCCGGGCCGGCGCAACTTCCCGACAACACGAGACATGGAAGGCAACCGCCATGGGTTTCTTTTCGAAAGACATCAAGACGCTGGATGATCTTTTCGTGCATACGCTGCGCGACATCTATTATGCCGAGAAGCAGATCGAGAAATCGCTGCCGAAGATGATCGACAAGACGACCGATCCGCAGTTGAAGGCCGGCTTCGAAAAGCATCTCGAACAGACCAAGGGTCATATCGAGCGGGTCGAGCAGGTGTTCGAGCTGCACGGCGTCAAGGCCAAGACGGTGAATTGTCCGGCCATCGACGGCATTCTCGAGGAGGCCGACGAGGTGAGCGGCGATGTCGACGACAAGGAAGTCCTCGACGCCGCGCTGATCGCTTCGGCGCAGGCCGTCGAGCACTATGAGATGACGCGCTACGGCACGCTGATCGCCTGGGCCAAGCAGCTCGGCCGCAGCGACTGCGCCAATGTGCTGGCCAAGAATCTCAAGGAAGAGCAGGCGACCGACCGCAAGCTCACCGAGATCGCCGAAAGCAAGGTCAACCTGCAGGCTGCCGAATAGGCTTGCCGACCGAATGCAAGGCCGGCGCGCCGCGCCGGCCTTCGCGCGCCGGAACCGAAGCGGTGCTTGACCGTTCCGGTTCGACTCGCATCATCATGCAAGGAGTTCCCCATGGCGCCGCGCCCCGCCTGGAGCGGTTATCTCAAGCTTTCCCTGGTCACCTGCGCCATCGAACTGACCAATGTCGTCAGCCACGCCGAGAAGGTTTCCTTTCACGTCCTCAACCGCAAGACCGGCAACCGTGTCCGGCGCATCTATGTCGACCAGCAAAGCGGCAAGCCGCTGGAGGAAGGCGACGAAGTCAGGGGCTACGAGGTCGGCAAGGACGAGTTCATCCACATCGAGGAGGAAGACATCGAGGCGGTGCAGATCGAGTCCTCGCACACCCTCAATCTCGATGGCTTCGTCGACAAGTCCTCGATCGAACAGATCTATCTCGACACGCCCTACTACGTCACGCCGGCCGACAAGGTATCGGAGGAAGCCTTTGCGGTGATCCGCGATGCGCTGGCCGAGAAGAAGATGGCCGGCCTCGCCCGCATCGTGCTCTATCAGCGGGAGCGGCCCGCCGTGATCGAGCCGCGCGGCAAGGGCATGGTGCTGACCACGCTGCGCTACGGCGACACGGTGCGGGAGCCCGGCAGCGTCTTCGACGACATCAAGGCCAGCAAGCCCGAAGGCGAGATGATCGACCTCGCCGAGCACATCATCGACAAGCAGAAGGGCAAGTTCGACCCCGCCGGGTTCAGGGACAGGTACGAGGAGGCGCTGCTCGAGCTGGTTCGCGCCAAGAAGGCCGGCAAGAAGGCGCCGAAGGCCAAGGCTGAACCCAAGCCTTCCAACGTCGTCAACCTGTTCGATGCGCTGAAGAAGAGCCTTTCCTCCGAAGGCGGCTCAAGCACGAAGACCGGGAAATCCTCGAAGGCCGCAGCGCCGGCGAGGCGGGGCAGGAAGGCGTCGGCCTCCAAGCGCAAATCCGCATAGGAGCACAGCCTCATGGCCAGCCTCGAGCAATACCACGCAAAGCGCAATTTTCGGAAAACCGCCGAGCCGGCCGGCAAGGTCGATCGCCGCAAGAAAGGGGAAACGGGCGGCATTTTCGTCGTCCAGAAGCACGCCGCGACGCGGCTCCACTACGATTTTCGGCTGGAATATGACGGTGTGCTGTGGAGCTGGGCGGTGACGCGCGGTCCAAGCCTCGATCCGCATGAGCGGCGGCTGGCCGTGCATGTCGAGGACCACCCGCTCGATTATGCCTCGTTCGAGGGCACCATTCCGAAGGGCGAGTATGGCGGCGGCTCGGTCATCGTCTGGGACGAAGGCAAATGGATCCCGGATGGCGATCCGGCCAAGGCCATGAAGAAGGGCCATATCGACTTCGAACTCGAAGGCCACAAGCTCAATGGCCGCTGGCATCTGGTCAGGCTGAAGCCGCGCCCGCGCGAGAAGCGCGACAACTGGCTGCTGATCAAGTCCAACGATGCCGCCGCCCGGCCCGGCGAGGACATTCTCGCCGAGGCGCCGCAATCGGTGAAGTCCGGCCTCACTGTCGAGGAGGTCGGCGAAGGCAAGACCGCGAGGGGCGCCAAGCCGAAGGTCTGGCACTCCAACAGGCCGGCCACGGCCAAGGCCAAGGCTGCCCGCCTGGAATTCATCGAGCCGCAGCTCGCCACGCTGGAAAAGACCGCGCCGTCGGGCGAGGAATGGGTGCATGAGGTCAAGTTCGACGGCTATCGCATGCAGGCGCAGATCGCCGGCAGCGAGGTCAGGCTGCTGACGCGCACCGGTCTCGACTGGACGAAGAAGTTCGAAGGTCCGGCGGTGGCCGGGCTGGCCGGCTTGAAATGCCGCGATGCCGTCATAGACGGCGAAATCGTCGTCCTGGCCGACAGCGGCGTGTCGTCCTTTGCCCTGCTGCAGGCCGATCTCTCGGCCGGCCGCACCGATCGCTTCGTCTACTACGTCTTCGACCTGATGCGGCTGGACGGCGAGGATCTGCGCGGCGAGCCGCTGGTCGAGCGCAAGCAGGCCCTGGCCGACCTGCTTGGCAAGCAAGCCGAGGACTCGGCGTTGCGCTTCAGCGACCATTTCAACGAGCCCGGCAAGGTCATGCTGCAGCATGTCTGCCGCATGGGCCTCGAAGGCGTTGTTTCCAAGCGCGCCGATGCGCCCTATCGCAGCGGCCGCGGTCTCACCTGGATCAAGTCGAAATGCACGCTGCGCCAGGAGTTCGTCATCGGCGGCTACCTGCCTTCGGACAAGACCGGGCGCGGCCTGCGCTCATTGCTGGTCGGCTACTATGAAGGCGGCAAGCTGCATTATGCCGGCCGCGTCGGCACCGGCTTTTCCGGCAAGGTCGCGGCGGACCTGAAGAAGCAGCTCGACGGCCTCAAGGCCAAGACCTCGCCATTCGCGGCCGCCGTGCCCAAGGGCAAGGGCCTCACCTGGGTCGAACCCAAGCTCGTCGGGGAGGTGGAGTTCCGCAGCTGGACATCCGACCGTATAATCCGCCACGCTGCCTTCCAGGGGCTGCGCGAGGACAAGCCGGCGGAGGAAGTCGTGCAGGAAAAGCCGAAGCAAGCCCCCGGCAAGGCGGAAGGGAAGGCGAGCGGCGCCAAGGCTGCGTCGAAGCCCGCGGCCGGGACCGCCAGGACCTCGGTCAAGCTCTCGCATCCCGACAAGTTCCTGTGGCCCGACGAGAAGGTCACCAAGCAGGGCCTGCTCGACCACTACGCGCTGGTTTGGCCGCGCATGGAGCAGTTCGTCGTCAACCGGCCGCTGAGCCTGGTGCGGGCGCCGGACGGTATCCATGGCCAGCGCTTCTTCCAGAAGCATGCTTCGCCCGGCATGAGCGATAAGATCGCCAGGACCAAGGATCCGACCGACGGCGAGGAGATCCTGTTCATCAAGGATTTCGACGGCATCGCCGCGCTGGTCCAGTACGGCGTCGTCGAGGTCCACATCTGGGGCTGCACCGTCGACGAATTGGACCGCCCGGACCAGATCGTCTTCGACCTCGACCCGGACGAAGGCATCGGCGTTCAGGCTGTGCGTGATGCGGCGCTCGACATCCGCGCGAAGCTCGACGAGCTGTCGCTGCTCAACCTGGTCAAAACCTCCGGCGGCAAGGGTTTTCACGTCGTTGTGCCGCTGAAGCCGTCGGCCGACTGGGATGAAGTGAAGGATTTCGCGCATCATTTCGCCCGCGCGCTGGAGCAGGCTTCGCCCGACCGCTATACCGCAACGCTGTCGAAGAAGGCGCGCACCGGAAGGATATTCGTCGACTATCTGCGCAACGGCCGCGGCTCCACCACGGTCGCGCCCTACTCTTCACGAGCCAAGAAGGGCGCGACGGTGTCGATGCCGGTGACTTGGCCGGAGATCGAGGCCGGCCTGCCGCCGAACGCGTTTCCGATCGGCGACGCGACGACGCTGAAGCAGCTGAACAAGGCCGATCCGTGGAAAGAGTTCTTCAAGCTGGGCAAGCCGCTGAAACGGGGCTAGGGCAATTCCAGGAAAAGTGCGCGGCGGTTTACGTCCCGAATTGCGCAAAATCAATTTTTCGTTTCGGCAGCGAAATCAGCGCAGAAATACGCGCTCGAAAGCCTGCTTGCCTTTCGGCGAGAACACCACGGCGCGGCTGCCCTCCTCGCGCCTTGCCCATTTCACCGCAATGATCTTGTCCAGGATGGCGGCGCCGAGCGTGCCGGCAAGATGCGACCGCCGCACGCTCCAGTCGAGGCAGGCGCGGCACACCGGCCGCCGCGCCTTGGCATCGATCTCGATGCCGAGCGCGGCGAAATGCGAGGCCCCGGACGGCGAAAGCCTGATCTGGTCGTCCTCGCGCAGCAGGATCTTCCGGTCGACCAGGCGGTCGAGCATTGCCACCGCCTGCTCGCCGGCAAGGTGATCGTAGCACACCCGCGCCACGCGCATCGCCGCATCCCGCGGCCCGGGCCGCACCCGCTTCGGACCGACAGCCTCCGCGACGCCGATGATCGCCTCGATCATGCCCGCCACCTGCGCACTGGCGAGCCCGTAGTAGCGGTGCCGGCCGTGGCTCGCCAACGTCAGCAGTCCGCCATCCATCAGCTTCGACAGGTGCGAGGAAGCGGTGGGCAGCGACACACCGGCCTCCAGCGCCAGCTCGGACGCGGTCAGCGCCGTGCCGCCCATCAGCGCATTGAGCATGTTGGCGCGGGCCGGATCACCGATCAGGCTGGCGATGCGGGCAATATCGGGTCCCTCGCGCATAGTTCGATCCCTGTCGAAGCGTCCCTGTCAGAAAAGCATTATTCTCGTTTCAGTTCAAGGAGCGGACGCGAAAGCAGCGAACACTCCTCACAGCAAAGCTAGCACACCAATGCATGCGATGTTTCGACGGTGGTCGAACTGTCGCCAACCCAACCTGCGAGGAGACCAAAATGACCATCACCTGCTTCATCCGCTACCAGATCGACCCGTTCGGCAAGCCGGCCTTCGAGCAGTATGCGCGTGCCTGGGGCCAGGCCATCCCGCGCTGCGGCGCCGACCTCATCGGCTATTTCGCGCCGCATGAGGGTTCGGCGACTACCGCCTACGCCGCCTATAATATCGAGAACCTAGCGGCCTACGAAGCCTATCGCGCTCGGCTTGCCGCGGACCCGGCCGGCAAGGCAAACTACGCCTTCGCCCAGCGTGAGAAGTTCATCCTCAAGGAAGACCGCATCTTTCTCAAGCTGGTGTCCGGGCCGCATGGGCCGAGGCAGGTCTTTCGCACCGACGTCACCGTCAGGGAAGGGATAGAGGCATGATCGCAGTCATCTTCGAGGTGGAGCCAGCCGAAGGAAAGCGCGATGCCTATCTCGGCATCGCCGCCGACCTCAGGCCTTTGCTCGACGGCATCGACGGCTTCATCTCGATCGAGCGCTTCCAGAGCCTTGCCGACCCCAAACGCGTCCTGTCGCTGTCCTTCTGGCGCGACGAGGAAGCGGTCCAGGCCTGGCGCAACACCGAGGAGCACCGGCAGGCGCAGAAGGCCGGCCGTGGCGGTTTGTTTGCCGGCTATCGTCTGCGCATCGCCCATGTGGTGCGTGATTACGGGCTCACTGAAAGGGCCGAGGCGCCGAAGGATAGTCGCGCGGTGAATGGGTGAAACGCGGCACTCCCTTCTCTCGCAAGGGGAGAAGGAGAGTCGGCCCTTACGCATTCCCGATCAGCACGCCCGCGCCGAACACCAGCGCGCCGCCCAGCACCACTTGGAAGGCGGCGCGCCAGAACGGCGTCTGCATGTAGCGGTTCTGGATGAAGGCGATCGCCCAGAGTTCGAAGAACACGACGATCGCGGCAACGATCGTCGCCGTCCAGAAATAGGGGATGAGGTAAGGCAGCGCGTGCCCAAGCCCGCCCAGCGTCGTCATGATGCCGACCGTTAGGCCGCGCTTCACCGGCGAGCCGCGGCCCGACAGCTTGCCGTCGTCGGAGGCCACCTCGGTAAAGCCCATCGAGATGCCGGCGCCGATCGAGGCGGCCAGGCCGACCAGGAAGGTCTGAAACGTTTGATGGGTGGCGAAGGCGGCAGCGAAGATCGGCGCCAGCGTCGACACCGATCCGTCCATCAGTCCGGCCAGCCCCGGCTGCACATAGGTCAGGATGAACTGGCGCTGTTCGGCCGTCGCCTCCTCTTCTCTCACCGCGCCCGGGACGTGCGTCTCCTCCAGTTCATGGGCGGAATTCTCGTGGCCGAGCTCGGCCGCCGCCAGATCGTTGAGCAGCTTGCGCGTCGAGGCATCCGTGGTGCGCTTGGCGGCCTCGACATAGAAGCGGTAGGCCTGCCGCTCCATGTCTTCGGCCTGCTGGCGCACATGATCGATGCCGAGCGGCCGCACCAGCCAGTCCGGCTTGCGCTCGTAATAGCCCCTGACATGCTCGCGCCGGATCAGCGGAATGCGCTCGCCGAAACGCCTGCGGTGCAGCTCGATCAGGGAGTCGCGGTGGCCGTCCTCTTCCTCGGCCATCGCCTCGAAGACCTTGGCCGATTGCGGAAAGTCTGCCGTCAGTCCGTCGGCATAGGCCCGGTAGATGCGCCCGTCGTCCTCTTCGGAAGAGATCGCCAGCGCCAGGATCTCCTGCTCCGACAGTGAATCGAAGGAACGGCGGCCAAAGCCGAAAACGCGGGAAAGCATGAGGAAATCACCTTAGTTTAGAATTGTTCTAAACTAGGGGCTTGGATGGCGAGGGTCAATCGCGGGTGCTGCGGCGCAGGCAGAATTCGTTGATCCAGGGATTTATCGACCCCGGCGTCCGCCACGCCCTTCCTTATTGCCGAATGTTCACCTATATAGCCGGCATCAGCCGCAAAGGAAGCTAGGATGACGCCAAAGCAGCCGCCGCACGCATTCGATCCCAAACCCATTCTCGATCTCATCGCCGGCATCGAGGCCGATCTGCAGCGCCTCAAGGGGCTGGTAGAACAACAGGTCGAAAGATTCGATCCGGCCAATCCGCACAACAAGACGCCGGAGGGCAAGCTGACCGACGAAGGTGTCGAGTGCTGCTACCGCATGTTCGACGAAGGCAAGTCGCGCTATTCGGTCTCCCAGCAGATGAAGATCTCCTTTGCCGCCGCCACCCACCGCTTCAACAGCTGGCGCAAGGCCGGCGGCAAGAAAAGGACCCGGGCGTTGCTGGGGTGAGGAGGGGTCCGTCGCAGCGGACGAAGCCGAAGCGGAGGGCCGTCGCCGTCGCTGGTCGCCATCGTTGGCGCCGCCCCTCATTTGTCCCTGGCGCCCCGTGAACGGGAGAAAGGGCTGGCCGCAACCACCGCGCCCTAGCTGCAACGCCGGTCATTGGCGAACGCAGCGATGACAGGATCTTCTCCCCGTTCACGGGGAGAAGATGGCGGCAGCCAGATGAGGGGCGGCGCCAACGTTTGATTGTATTCAGCCAAACATTGTAACCGTTACATTATTTCGTTGGCGCGCCGCCACGGTTTCCGTGCACCATCGAAGCGTCATTTTCCGCGAGGCCACACTCATGACCACCCTGCCCGGTATTTCCGACATCCGCGCCGCTGCCGCACGGCTTTCCGGCCTGATCGTCGAAACGCCGCTGATCGAATCGCCGGAGATCAACAACCGCTATGGCGGCCGCATCCTGTTCAAGCCGGAGACGCTGCAGCGCACCGGCTCCTTCAAGTTCCGCGGCGCCTATAACAAGTTGTCCTCGCTGAGCGAGGAAGAGCGCGGCCGCGGCGTCGTCGCCTTCTCCTCCGGCAATCACGCGCAAGGGGTGGCCGCTTCCGCCGCGATGTTCGGCGTCAAGGCGGTCATCGCCATGCCGGCCGACGCCCCGGCGATCAAGATCGCCAATGTGCGCAAGATGGGCGCCGAGGTGGTGCCGTTCGACCGCTACCGCGAGGACCGCGCGACGGTGGTTCGCCCCTATGTCGAGCGTGGCATGGTGCTCGTCCCGCCCTATGACGATCCGGCCATCATCGCCGGCCAGGGCACGATCGGCCTTGAACTCGTGGCGCAGGCAAGCGCGCTTGGAGCCAAGCTCGACGCGGTCGTTATCCCTTGCGGCGGCGGCGGTCTGTCGAGCGGCATCTCGATCGCCGTCAAGGATGTTTTGCCCGGCACGTCTGTCTGGGCGGCGGAGCCCGAGCACTTCGACGACACGACACGTTCGCTTGCCAAGGGGGAAAGGGTGTCGAACGAGCCAGGCCACGTCTCGATCTGCGATGCGCTGCTGGTCGCCGAACCAGGCGCGCTCACCTTCGAGATCAATCGCAGCTATCTCGCCGGCGGCATCGCCGTCTCCGAAGACGCCGTCAGGCAGGCCATGCGCGACGCCATGACCCATCTCAAGCTGGTGGTCGAGCCCGGCGGCTCAGTCGGCTTGGCGGCGCTTTCGTCGGGCAAGATCGACCTCGCCGGCAAATGCGTCGCCGTGGTGCTCTCGGGCGGCAATGTCGATCTCAGTGTGTATGCGGAGATTATGGCTGCGGGTTAGGTGTAGCCGAAGAGTGCCGCGATCCAGGTTCCGCAGCGATCCTTCGCGCCCCCCTCTGGCCTGCCGGCCATCTCCCCACTTGGGGGGAGATCAGACTTCACGCCGCCCTTCGCCAACCTCGAACGTTGCAGAATGAGTGAGGCGCAGAAACAGCCAATCTCCCCCCAAGTGGGGAGATGACCGGCAGGACAGAGGGGGGCGCTGTCCAGCCGGCATTAAAACGTCTGCACCCAGAAACGATCAATCGAGCGTCCGCCGGAAGCGCAGCAGCGCGGTGCCGGCGAACACCGCCACGAACAGCAACAGCCAGCCGATTTCCGCCGCGACCGCCGGGACGTCGGCGCCCTTGAGCATGACGGCCCGCGTGATGCGCAGGAAATGCGTCAGCGGGAAGACTTCGCCCAGGATCTGCGCCCAGCCGGGCATGCCGCGATAGGGGAACATGAAGCCCGAGAGCAGCAGCGACGGCAGGAAGAAGAAGAAGGTGAGCTGCATCGCCTGCATCTGCGAGCGGGCCATGGTCGAGATGGTGTAGCCCAGCAGCACCAGCGCCAGCACGAAGATAAGCACCGACGAGAGCAGCAGCGTCAGGCTGCCGACGAACGGTATGCTGAACAGAAGCTTCGCCGCCACCAGCACCACCGCCACCTGCACGGCACCGACGGCGAGGAAGGGCAGCACCTTGCCGAGCATGATCTCGGCCGGGCTGGACGGCATGGCAAGCAGGTTCTCCATCGTGCCGCGCTCGGTCTCGCGCGTCAGCGCCATCGCCGTCATCATCACCATGGTCATCTGCAGGATGACGCCGAGCAGGCCGGGCACGATGTTGTATTGCGAGATGCCTTCCGGATTGTAGCGCTGGTGCACCACCACCTGCAGCTGCTGCCTGGCATTCTCCGACGCCGTCGCCTGCATGCCCTGGGCGCGCAGCAGGGCTTGGCCCGCCACTGTGCTCAGCGTCGAAATCGCGCCGCTCGCGGCGGAAGGGTCGGTCGCGTCGGCCTCGATCAGGATCTGCGGGCTGTCGCCACGCTCGACGCGGCGCGAGAAGTCGGCCGGGATCGTGACGACGAAGGAGACGGCGCCCTTGGCCATCAGCGCCTCGGCCTCGGCCGCGCTCTCGGCCACACGGTCGAAGCGGTAGTAGCCGGTCATCTGCAGGGCGGAGACCATGGCGCGCGTGTACTTGTCGTTGCTCATCGCCACCAACGCCGTCGGCAGGCTCTTCGGGTCGTTGTTGATGGCAAACCCGAACAGCACCAGCTGCATCAGCGGCACGCCGAGCATCATGGCGAAGGTGACGCGGTCGCGCCGCATCTGGATGAACTCCTTGATCAGCAGCGCGCCGAGTCTGGCGAAGGAGAAGACCGCTCTTAAGCCATCTTTCATGCCATGTTGTCCTTCGAGCCGGACATGAACTGGATGAACACGTCCTCCAGGCTGGTTTCGCCCGGAGTCACCGTCACGCCCTTGTGCTGCTTCTCGACATCGGCAAGGGCCTGTTCGAGGGCGGCCTTGTCGGAGCCGACGACATGCAGCGTCGCGCCGAACGGCGCCACCTGGTCGACGCCCGGACGGCCCTGCAGCGCTTCGGCTACCCGGTCGAGCCGCGGCCCCTGCACGACGAAGGTGGTGAGCCCGGCATTCTCGACCACCTCCTCCACCGTGCCGGTGGCAAGCATCTTGCCATAGGAGATGTAGCTGATGCGGTGGCAGCGCTCGGCTTCGTCCATGTAGTGGGTGGAGACCAGCACGGTCAGCCCGCCGCTCGCCAGCCGGTGGATCTCGTCCCAGAACTCGCGCCGCGCCTTCGGGTCGACGCCGGCCGTCGGCTCGTCGAGCAGCAGCAGCTTGGGCTGGTGCATGATGCAGGCGGCGAGCGCCAGCCGCTGCTTCCAGCCGCCCGACAACGTCCCGGCCAGCTGGTTGCGGCGTGTCGCCAGCCCGAGCTCCTCCAGCGTCCTGGACACATGCTCCTCGACCGGCTTCAGCTGGTAGAGCCGCGCCACGAATTCGAGGTTCTCGCCGATGGTCAGATCCTCGTAGAACGAGAATTTCTGCGTCATGTAGCCGACTTCGCGCTTGATCTTCAGCGACTCGGCGCGGATGTCGTATCCCAGCACCTCGCCCTCGCCCTCATCCGGCGTCAGCAGGCCGCACATGATGCGGATCGTCGTCGTCTTGCCCGAACCGTTCGGCCCGAGAAAGCCGACGATCTCGCCCTCGGCGACCGTCATCGTCACATGGTCGACGACGGTCTTGCTGCCGAAGCGCTTGACCAGCCCGCGGACGTCGATGACGTTCATTTCTTGAGATCCGCCAGATCGACGTCGACGATCTGGCCGGGCTGCAGCGGCCCGGCATCGCCTTCCGGCCGCGCTTCGACGAGATAGACGAGCTTCTGCCGGTTCTCGAGCGAGTAGATGACCGGCGGCGTGAACTCCGGATCGGGCGACACATAGCTGACGCGCGCCTTGAGGTCGGGCCCGCAGCCGTCGCAGCGCACCCTGAGCAGCGAGCCGACCTTCACCGACGAGAACGCGGTCTCCGGCACATAGACGCTGAGCTTCACCGCGCCGTCCGGCAGCATCGAAATCACCGGGGCGGTCGGACCGGCTGTGTCGCCGGGATTGCGGATCACGTCGTCGATGCGGCCGGCCGATGGCGCCGCCAGCACACGCTTGGACAATCGCCATCGCGCCTGCCCCAGTTCCGATTGCGCCTGCTTGACCTGGTTCTCCGCGGCCTTGATCGTCTCCAATCGAGCCGGCAGGCCGCCGACCGCGAGATTGGCCTCGGCTTGGCCGACCTGCGCATTGGCGGTCTCCAGCGAGGCGGAGGCGGTGTCATAGTCGGCCTGCGTGCCGGTACCGCGTTTGTAGAGGTCGCTGGCGCGCTCATATTTGCGTTTGGCGTCCGCCGCCTGCGCTTTCGCCATATCCACTTGCGCCTTGAGCACCGCGATCTCTTCCGGGCGCTTGCCCACCTTGAGGTCGGCAAGCTGCGCCTGCGCCTGGGCGAGCGCGGCTTGGGCCTGCGCCACGGCAATCTCGGCATCGGCATTTTCCAGCGTCGCCACCGGCGTGCCTGTCGTCACCCGGTCTCCGCGCTTGACGTTGACCGTGGTCACTTGTGCCACCTCGATCGGCGCCATCAGCACATACTCGCCCTCGACATAGCCGACGGCGAGCGGCGCCGCCGGGGCGCAGGCGCCGAACAGCTGGGCCGCGAGCGGTAGCGAACAGAGGAAGCTCATGATTTGCGCTCCTTGGCGACGGCTGGATCGCGTGCCGCCAGCATGGCCTTGAGATTGTTCGTTGCGACCGACACCACCTTGGCGGCTTCGGCGTTGCCGATCTCGCGCCACCCCATCCGGCGCAGCACCGCCTCGCGGCCGATGCGGAAATAGATGACCTGGCCGATCATCGTGAACACGGTGAGCTTGGTGGCCTCGCTCTCGGCCGGCTCGCCGGTCGCCTGCTCCCAGATCTGGCACAGCCGCCGGTGCGTCGGCTCGAACACGCCGGCGTAGATGCGGTCGAGCGCCGCCGTCGGGTGGGAAAGCTCGCGCAGTACGAATTGTACGATCTCGCCGGCCTCGGGACTTGCCACGACAAAGCCGACCATCCGCTCCAGCGCGAAAAAGAGCTGAGCCCGCGCGGCTTCGGGGCTGGCGGGGGCCGCCGCCCGGGCAGCGCCGAGCGCCTGGCCGGCAATCCCCTGGATGGTTTCGACGATGTAGTCGGCGGCGGCGGCGCGCAGGCCTTCCTTGCCGCCGAAATGGTAGGCGATGGAGCCGATATTGGCCTTGGCCTCGGCGGCGATCTCGCGCGTCGAGGTGCCGTCGAAGCCCTGCCGCCCGAACAGCTTGAGGGCGGCATGCACGAGCGCCGCCCGCGTTTGATCGGCGGGAGATGCTTCGCGCAACGTCGTTCCAGGCTTCGTTTTCTTGCCCATGGCGCTGTTTAATCAATCGATTGATTAAAGTCAAGTCGTCTACAGCTTCGGCTTGCCATGTCGGCTCACGCGCGCTTTAGTGCGCGGCCATGGTCAAGGAAGTCGAACGCAAGTTCCTGGTCGCCAGTTCCGCCTGGCGCGATCGGGCCGAGGCGCATATTCGCATCCGCCAGTTCTATCTTGCGGCGGCGCCGGGGCGCACCGTGCGGGTGCGCATCAGCGATGACAACTCCGCCCGGCTGACGTTGAAGTTCGGCAGCAGCGCGCGCGAGCGCGACGAGTTCGAATATCCGATCCCGCTGGCCGATGCCGAGGAGACGATGGCCTTCGCCGTCGGACGTGTCATCGACAAGACACGCCACCATGTTAGGCACCGCGGCTATCTTTATGAAGTCGATGTCTTCGGGGGAGTTCTCGCCGGTCTGGTGGTCGCGGAACTGGAAACGCCGGAGGACGTACCGGGCGAAATGCTGCGGGACTGGCTCGGTCGCGAGGTCACCGGCGAACAAAGGTTCTACAACGCGTCGCTCGCCCTCGGGGGAATTCCGGAGATCGCCGCATGAGCTTTCGCATTGATCCGCGCCTTCCGCTGACCGGCGAGGTCCGGCGCATATTGGCCGCAGAGATCGGCAAGGCGCTCGGCCATCTCGAAAAGGCGCGCGACATGCCGGAGCAGGGGCTGCACAAGTGCCGCAAGCGGCTGAAGAGCATCCGCGCCTTGCTGCGCCTGGTTCGTTCCGGAGACGAATCCTTCTGGCAGACCGAAAACGAGTGCTACAGGCAGGTCTCGGCGCTGCTTGCCGGCCCGCGCGAGGCGACCGCTCTGATCGAGACCCTCGATCGCCTGTCGGACGCCTTTCCGAAACAGAGCGCTGGTGGCGGTCTTGATTCCGTGCGCGAGCGGCTGGTGTTGCGCCAGCACGAGCTTCATGCCGGGCCCGGCCTTGACGCCGCCATAAACGCGGCGATAGCCGCCTGTCAGGAAGGGCTCGAGCGGACCGACGGCCTGTCGCTTCCCGATCAGCCGGAGCGGGCGGCGGACATATTGGCCGAGGGCGCGCGCGCCACCTTGCGGCGAGCCAGGAAGGCCCTGGACAAGGCCGGCTCGCGCGGCGGGGCCGACGACTTTCACGAATTGCGCACGGCGGCCAAGACGCACTCCATGCATCTGTCGCTGCTCGGTCGCCTGTGGCCGACGCCGATCAAGGCCCGCCGCAAAGCGGTCGACAAGCTCGGCGAGCTGCTCGGCGAATTGCACGATGTCTTCGTCATGCGCGCGTTGCTCGAGGCCGATGGCGAGCCGCTCGGGCCGCCCGGCGAGACCAGGCTTCTGCGCAAGCTCCTGAAACGCTCGCAGAAGAGCCTGACCAGGGCCTGCCTTGCCGAGGCCGCGGAATTGTTCGATGACAGCCCCAGGCGTTCGGCCAGGAAGCTGGCGCGCAAGGCGCGGGGCGATCTCACGGCGCCTCCGGCGGAAACGAGCGCGGCCACGGCCTGATTGTGGTCTCGAAAGCCGGCTTGTGGTAATCGCTGTCTGGCATGAGTGCGCCAGCCGACACCCTTCTCGATCGAATTGGCCGCTGGCTTGCCGGCCGCCTGCAGGACGAGTCCTCGGGTTACGAGCCCTATACGCCGTCCGATGCCGAAACCTTGCGCCGCACACTGCAGCCCGGCGACATCCTGCTCATCGAGGGCAACCAGAAGATCTCGGCGGTCATCAAGTATCTGACCCAGTCGACCTGGTCGCATGCCGCCTTCTATGTCGGTGACGTCCTGGCCGAACCGGACGACGGGTCGGAACGCCCGCGCCTGATCGAGGTGACGCTCGGCGAGGGTTGCGTCGCCGTGCCGCTGTCGCGCTACCGCACCTACAACACGCGCATCTGCCGCGCGAGCGGGCTCACCCCGGAGGATCGCGACAAGGTCGTCGCCTTCATGATCGGCAAGCTGGGTCTCCGGTACGACCTCAAGAACATCTTCGACATGCTGCGCTATTTCATGCCGATGCCGCCGGTGCCGGTGCGCTGGCGCCGCCGCATGCTGGCCTTCGGCTCCGGCGACCCGACACGCGCCATCTGCTCGACGCTGATCGCCGAGGCCTATGGCCAGATACGCTATCCGGTCCTGCCCGAGATCACCCGCGCGCCCGGACGTGCCTCGGCACAGTCGAGCTACATGCGCCGCGAAATCCTGCACATTCGCCACCATTCGCTCTACACGCCGCGCGATTTCGACCTGTCGCCCTTCTTCCGCATCGTCAAGCCGACGCTGGAGTACGGCTTCGATTACCGGGCCGTAACCTGGGAGGACAAGATTGCCGAGGCCAAGGCCGCGGAATAGCTGGAGCAATTCCGGGAAAAGTGTGAAACGGTTTTCCGTCCGGAATTGCGATGAACTGCTCTAGGCCGGCACGCTGGGCTTCCCGGCAGTGCGCCGGGCGCTGGCATCTCTCGGGTGCGGCCCGATCGGCATGATCGCCGGAAACGGGGTCGCGCCGAAAGCAAAGGTCCATTTGTAGCCGATGAGCTGATCCTCGGGAGTCGTGTGCTGGTCGTGATGGGCAAGCAGCCTGGCGCGCTCGGCCAGTTCCTCCGCCTCGCGCCGCAACATCTCTGCCGTCTCGGGCCGCATCCTGCGCGAGAAGCTGACGAACGTCGCTTGCCTGTCCAGATGGCCGATCGCCCAGCCGATGAAGTTCTTGTTGGTCGTCTCGAAATGCGGTTTCAGCGGCCCCTCGAAATCCCACTGGATGGGCGTTTCGACCAGCAGCCTCGCCGACAGGCCGCGCCCGAGCGCCACCAGCCCGAGCTCCTCCAGATCGCGCAGATAGAGGAACATCGAGGCCTCGCTCAGACCCTGCGAGCGCATGATGCCTTCGGGGGTGAATTTCTCCGATAACATGATGAAGACGAAGAGCAGCGCCGGCCGCGCCGCCAGTCTGCGCTCGATCTCCGGCGCGACGTGGTTGGCCGGCCCCGGCCCCCGGTTCATCGAGCCGAGCACGTTCTCCAGCTCCACCTCAGCGGCGGCGCAGATCTCCATCAGACGGTCGAGCTTGCAGTTGCGCTCGTGGAAGATGCGCTTCACCGTCGGCTCGGAAACGCCCATGCGTTCGGCCAGCATGCGATAGGTCAGGCCCTTCGCCTTCAGCGTCCGCTTGAGCGCCTCGAAGATCGGAGCGTTCATGGAATGCACCTCGTTTCTGCGATTTCGTATCGATCTTCGATACTAGCGGCAACGGTACTTCCAGAAAAGTATCGGAAAACCTAGCTCTCCGCCGTCACAACAGGAGAGCACCATGAAGACCCTGATCGCTTCGACCATTCTCGCCTTTCTCGGCGCAGCAACGGTCACCGCCGCCGAGGCCGGCGAAATCTGGCGCGCCGGCGGATTCGAGCAGCCGGAATCGGCCCTGTTCGATGCCGCCAGCAACCGCATCGTCGTCTCCAACATCGCCGGCAACCCCGGCGAGGCCGACGGCAACGGCTACCTGTCGCTGCTGTCCCCGGACGGCAAGGTCGTCACCCGCCATTGGGCAGACGGCATGGACGCGCCCAAGGGCATGGCGATCGCCGGCGGCAGGCTTTATGTCGCCGACATCACCAAGGTCCGTGTCGTCGACCTGGCCAGCGGCAGGCTGGTCGCGAGCATCGAGGTGCCGAACGCCGTTTTCCTCAACGACATGACATCGGACGCCTCCGGCAAGGTCTATGTCACGGACATGCTGGCCGACGCGATCTACCGCATCGGCGGCGACAAGCCGGAGTTGTTCGTCAAGGACGCGCTGCTGGCTTCTCCCAACGGCATCTTCGCCGACGGCGCAAGGCTCGTCGTCGCGTCCTGGGGCAAGGGCATCAAGCCCGATTTCAGCACCGCGCGACCGGGCGGCCTGCTGTCGGTCGACCTTGCCAGCAGGACGGTGACGCCTTTGCCGGGGGCTCAAGAATTCGCCGACCTCGACGGTGTCATCGCCATCGGCGACAGCATCTATGCCACCGCCTACATGACCGGCACACTTTACCGCTACAAGGCCGGCGGCACACCGGAGGTGGTCGCGACTTTCAAGCCCGGCAGCGCGGACATCGGCAGCAACGGCAACTCGACCATCTATGTCCCGTTGATGAACGAAGGCGAGATCGCGGCGCTGAAGATCGACTGACGGCCATCGTGACGGGAACGACGCCGATCGGCATTGGACCGCCATATCGACGGGTCTGCCATCTGGCTTTGCCTTTCGCTCCCCGATATCCGGCTGTGATCCGTCACATGAGCGAAGCCGTGAAGACACCCAGCCCGACCGGCGCCGTTTCCCCGATGATCCCCGTGCTGGTATGCGCGCTCGCCATCTTCCTGCTGTCCGGGATGGATGCGGCGATGAAGTCCCTGGTCATAGCGGTCGGCGTGTACAATACGCTGCTGTGGCGCAGCACGGTCGCAGCCCTTGTCGCGGGCGCGGCCTGGTCGGCAGGGACGCGCTCGAGACCGACCCTTCGAGTGCTGGGACTGCATGCGCTGCGCGCGGCGATTGTCGGCGTCGTTCTCGTCTCGTTCTTCTGGGGGCTCGCCAGGCTGCCGCTCGCGGAGGCGGTCGGGCTCAGTTTCGTCGCGCCCTTGTTTGCCCTCTTCCTCGCCGCGCTGCTGCTGGGCGAGCGAATCCGGCGGCAGGCCGTGTGGGCGTCGCTGGCCGGCATCGCCGGCGTCGCCATCATATTGGCGGGCCAATTCGGGCAGGCGAGCTATTCGCAGGATGCCCTGCTCGGTACGGCGGCCGTGCTCGTGTCGACGGTGTTCTATGGCTACAACCTGATCCTCGCCCGGCAGCAGGCGCTGTTGGCCAAGCCGGTCGAGATCATGCTGTTCCAGAATCTTTGCGTCGCGATCATGCTTGGCCTCGCCGCGCCGTGGCTTGCCGTCGCGCTTCCGCGCGACCTCTGGCTTCCGCTCGCCGGCGTGACGATGCTGTCGCTCACCGGCCAGTTCCTGATGAGTTGGTCTTACGCCCGCGCCGAGGCGCAATATCTGATCCCAACGGAATACTCGGCCTTCATCTGGGCGATCGCGCTTGGCTGGTTCTTCTTCGGCGAGGAGGTGGCCGGGACCACGCTGATCGGGGCATGCCTCATCGTTGCCGGCTGCCTGATCGCCGCGCGCGCCAACCCCAAACTTGCCGAGCCCATCGAAGCGACGGTTTGAGGGAAGCAGCGGCCCCTACGTTCCTTTAAGCTGCGCCCGCGCATCGCGGATCGAGGCGGCATAGGTCACCAGCGGCCGCTTGACACCGTGGTTGATCAGCATGCGCCGGGTCTGCGGCGCAGCACCCGCGATGATGAAGCGAACGCCCGCGCGTTTGGCCTTGTGCGCCGCGCCCTCGATGACATTGGCGGCGGTGGAATCGAAGAACGGCACCGCCGAGCAGTCGAGGATGAAGTTCCGCCGTTGGTCGGCGATGCGGTCGAGCACCGCGCCGACGGTCGAGGCGGCGCCGAAGAAGAAGGCGCCGGAGATGCGATAGACGACGGTGTCGGCATCGGCCGCCTCGCTGGAATCATAGGCGCTCGGCCGATCGGCGACGTCTTCCGGCACCAGCGTCTGGTCGGCTTCGACGGCGATCGACTTGGCCATGCGGTCGATGAACAGGATCGACCCCAGCACGAAGCCGACGACGATGCCTTCGGTGAGATCGCGGAAGATGACGATGAGGAATGTCGCCATCAACACCAGCGCGCCGCCGCGCGAGGCTCGCAGCAGCGTGGCGAAGGCTTGCTTCTCGAACATGTTCCAGCACACGACGGCTAGCACGCCGGCCAGCGCGGCAAGCGGGATGTAGCTCGCCAACGGCGCCGCCGCCAGCATCAGGACGAGCAGGATCAGCGAATGCAGCATGCCCGAGACCGGGCCGTGCGCGCCCGCCCGCACATTGGTGGCGGTGCGGGCGATGGTGCCGGTGGCGCAGATGCCGCCGAACAGCGCGGAGACGATGTTGGCGAAGCCCTGCGCCACCAGTTCGCAGTTGGAGCGGTGCCGGCGCCCGCTCATGCCGTCGGCGACGACCGCCGACAGCAGCGATTCGATCGCGCCGAGCAGCGCGAAGGAGATGGCGTCCGGCAGCACGTCGATCATCTTGGCCAGGGTCACCGGCGGAAGGGAAGGCCACTGCAGGCTGCGCGGGATGCCGCCGTAACGCGTGCCGATCGTCTCCGCCGGCAGCGCAAACAGGGTCACCACCAGCGAGGCCAGCCCGATGGCGATCAGCATCGCCGGCCATTTCGGCCGCCAGCGCTTGAGAAGGGCGATCGCCGCGATGGTGAGCACCGCCACGAACGCCGCCGCCGGATTGATCGTGCCGGCCGCCTCGCCGATCGCAATCAGCTTCGGCACCAGCGGCCCGGGCTCCTTGCCGGCGAGCTTGAGGCCGAGCAGCTCGACGATCTGGCCGGAGAAGATGATCACGGCGATGCCGGCCGTAAAGCCGACGGTCACCGGATAGGGAATGAACTTGATGTAGGTGCCGAGCCTCAGATAGCCGATGACGAGCAGGAAGACCCCGGCCATCATGGTCGCGAGCAGCAGGCCGTCGACACCGGCGCGGGCGACGGTCGCCGCCACCAGCACGATGAAGGCGCCGGCCGGGCCGCCGATCTGGAAGCGGCTGCCGCCGAGCGCCGAGATTATGAAGCCGCCGATGATCGAGGTGTAGAGCCCGCGCTCGGGCGTCACGCCGGACGCGATCGCGATCGCCATCGAAAGCGGCAGCGCGACGATGGCGACTGTCAGTCCGGCGACCGTATCGGCCCGCAAATGCGCGAGCGTGTAGCCCTCACGCAGCACTGTGACCAGCTTCGGCGTGAAAAGCTCGGCGAATGTCGGTCGCGCGTGGTGATGCATTGCCCGCCGGACCTGATCCATGGACTGCCTTCCGCTCCAGTGCATGTCGCCCAAAAGTTCATAGCGTTTTGGGGATAACGACAGGCACAAAACAAAGACCGAGGCGGCGGGATCGTCGGCTTTGGTGTCGGCGGTCGCCGTCGCGAAAACCTGCGACGCCGCATCGTGCTTTCCGAAATCGAGCCGATTTCGGGCCGATGCGGTCGCGACTCAGCCCTGCGAGTTCTGCGCCACGGTGGCCTTGAGGCGCACGCCCCTGCCGCCGCGCTCGCTGGCCTGGTTCTCGCCGATCAGTTCCACCCCGGCCTCTTCCAGCGCCTGGATGACCTTCATCAGCGTGTCGACCACGCCTCTGACGACGCCTTCACTCGCCTCCATGCGTTGGATCGTTGGAAGCGAAACGCCGGCTCGTTCGGCAAGCGTTTTCTGGTCGATACCGGCCAACGCCCTCGCGGCGCGCATCTGCGCGGCAGTAATCATCGGCCAGAACCCTTGTCTGAGTCTGCAGTATCAATGGATAATACAAATATCATGATGGTTCAAGCATCATCAACGATGGATAAAACATGGGCTACTCGCTGTCGGTCACCACCTTGCGCCGCTGCAGCAGGCGCGCGGCAAGCCAGCACAGCATGGCCCAGGCGAAGCCCGCGCACCACCCGGCAAGCACATCCGACGGCCAATGCACGCCGAGATAGACCCGGCTGGTGCCGACCAGCACCGTGATCAGCACGGCGAGGCACAGGACGAAGATCTTTGTGGTCCGGTCCGGCAGGAACCGCGCCGCCAGCGAGCCGAGCGTGAGATAGGTGATTGCCGACAGCATGGCATGGCCGCTCGGGAAGGACAGCGAAGTCTCGTCGACCAGATGCGAGACGAGGTCGGGCCGCGGCCTGTCAACTTCGAACTTGAGCAAGCTGGAAACGACTTGGCCGCCCGCCACCGCCACGAACACAAAGAGCGCCGTCGTCGGCCGGCGGATCAGCAGAAGATAGATGATGACAGCGCCGGTGATCAGCACCAGCACGCTGGTGCTGCCGAGCGCGGTGATGTCGCGCACCGCCCCTTCCAGCCACGCCGGGCCGATCGGACTGTCCGGCTGTCCGGCATGGCGGAAAGCGAGCAGGATATCAGTGTCGAAGCCATGTGGCGTCGTTGCCCGCGCCACCTCCATCAGCTCCAGCAATCCCCATAGCCCGCCGGCGATCACCAGCCCGGCCAGAAGCACCGGAAACTCGATCTTGTTGAGCAGCGCGCTTGCGGCGGATTTCATTCGCTCAGGCCCAGAGCCGCTGCATATAGGGCCCGAGCGTGATCAGCGCCACGGCGGCGATCGCCAGCACGACGCCGGTCGCTTGAAAGACATTGAGCCGCTCGCCGAAGAACAGCAACGCCACGATATTGACCGAGACCAGCTGGATCACCGCCGACAGGCTGAACGACACCGACATGCCGAACTCGCGGATCAGCCTCAGCATGATCAGGTTGCCGAGCGAGTAGAGCGCCAGCGTCAGCACGATCTTGCCGAGGCTCGGCGCCAGTCCCCATTGCTTGGCGGCGGTTGCCGCCAACAGGAAGATCACCGTCGAGACGCCGAGCTGCGCCAATCCCCAGAAACTCACCTTCGTCCCTCCGAACCGGCGTCGCCGTGCCTGCTGCGTCCTTGTTTCCCAACCGCGCGAAACCGTCAAGCTGAGCGCGAGCCGGGCAAGCCGCTCCCGGGCATCAGCCGGCAAAGCAGCGCTGCAACCCCTGCGCTGTCACGAAAGTGTGATCCTCCGGCTATACGGGTCCCAAGGTCGCAGACCCAGCCATCTCAAGCAGCCAGAGGACAGCTCATGACCGATTCCCCTGAAACCCGCTTCCGCACCAGCCAGCTCGAGGACAATGACGGTCCGCCCGTCAATCCCACCGACAACCGCACCATGGGCGAGATCATTGCCGCGCGGTTCTCGCGCCGCGGCTTCCTCAAGGGATCCCTGGCCATTTCGGCCATTGCCGCCACCGTCAGCCCGCTCGCGCTGGTCGCAGCCGACGAAGCGCGTGCCGGTGAGGCTTCCGCCTTCAAGTTCGACGAGCTCGAGGCCGGCATCGACGACAAGCACCATGTCGCGCCGGGCTACGATGCCGATGTGCTCTTGCGCTGGGGCGATCCGCTCTTTGCCGATTCACCGGACTTCGACCCGACCAAGCAGTCGGCCGATGCTCAGGCCAAACAGTTCGGCTACAACAACGACTATGTCGGCTACATCGCTATCGACGGCTCGGCCGAGCACCGACTGCTGGTCGTCAACCACGAATACACCAACCCGCACCTGATGTTTCCCGGCATCGTCAAGATCGTCGACAAGGACGGCAAGAAGACCGCCGAGGTCGCGCCGCTGAGCAAGGAGCAGGTCGATGTCGAGATGGCCGCCCACGGCGGCACCATTGTCGAGATCCGCAAGGAGGGCGGCAAATGGCAGGTCGTGCGCGACGGCAAGCTCAACCGCCGCATCACCTCCAACACCGAGATGGCGCTCTCCGGCCCCGTCGCCGGCCACGACCGCGTCAAGACCAATGCCGATCCGTCCGGCACCAAGGTCATCGGCACCCTCAACAATTGCGCCGGCGGCGTCACGCCCTGGGGCACCTATGTGATGGCCGAGGAAAACATCCACGGCTATTTCTCGGGCGACCTGCCGGAGGGTCACAGGGAAGCGGCCAACTACAAGCGGCTCGGCATTCCGGAAGGCGCCTATGAATGGGGCGCGCATTACGACCGCTTCAATCTCGCCAAGGAGCCGAACGAAGCCAATCGCTTCGGCTGGATCGTCGAGGTCGACGTCAACGACCCGAATTCGGTGCCGCGGAAGCGCACGGCCATGGGCCGCTTCAAGCATGAGGGCGCCGAATCGATCGTCGCCAAGGACGGCCGCGTCGTCTTCTATCTCGGCGACGACGAGCGCTTCGACTATGTCTACAAGTTCGTCACCAAGGGCGCGTTCAACGCAAACGACCGTGCCGCCAACATGAACCTGCTCGACGACGGCACGCTGCATGTCGCCAAGTTCGCCGAGGACGGCACCGTCGAATGGATGCCGATCGTGTTCGGTGAAGGTCCGCTGACGGGAGAGAACGGCTTCGCCAGCCAGGCCGACGTGCTGATCGAGACGCGCCGCGCCGCCGACCTGCTCGGCGCCACCAAGATGGACCGGCCGGAAGACATCCAGCCCAATGCCGGCAACGGCAAGGTCTATGTCATGCTGACCAACAATTCGAAGCGCAAGGCCGACCAGGTCGACGCCGCCAACCCGCGCGCCGCAAACGCCTTTGGCCACATCATCGAGATCGTCGAGGACGGCGGCGACTTCGCCGCCGCCAAGGGCAAATGGGAAGTGCTGCTGAAATGCGGCGATCCTTCCGTGGCCGATGTCGGCGCCACCTTCTCGACCGCCACCACCGCCAATGGTTGGTTCGGCATGCCGGACAATTGCGCGGTCGATTCGGCCGGCCGGCTCTGGGTCGCGACCGACGGCCAGGGCCCGAAGGCCACCGGCCGTACCGACGGCCTCTGGGCCGTGGATACCGAAGGCGCCGCGCGGGCGACCTCGAAGCTGTTCTTCCGCGTGCCGATCGGCGCCGAAATGTGCGGCCCGCTGTTCGCGCCCAACGACCAGACCGCCTTCGTCGCCGTCCAGCATCCGGGCGACGGCGGCGAGGACTGGGAAGGCTTCGGCCGCCCGTCCTACTACGAGGACCCATCGACGCGCTGGCCGGACTTCAAGCCGGACATGCCAGTGCGGCCTTCGGTCGTCGCCATCACCAGGCAGGGCGGCGGCAAAATCGCCGTCTGACACGCCGAGGCGCTCGACGGGGCACCGTCACAGACGTTGGGGACTGGCCGAAGCCTCCCCGACGTGCTGATTTCCAGAATGACCACAGCATCACGTCACCGCCGGTGGTGGTGACGTCGGCCACTGTCGTCGCCGACTTTTGGCCTTCATTCCAGCCCGATTGCATCCTATATGGCGCTGGCGCGACAGGTGGTTACGTCGCGCCAGGCGACTGATTCGAGGGTCTCCACCTATCGCTAAGCGGAAACCCGGCCGTGCCCCCACTGCGCATCCACATCGACAGGTTTCTCGACGCCGCAGCGCCCAAGGTGCAGCGGCGCGAGCTCACCCATCTCGAGCGCCTGGCGCTGGTTCGTCGGCACGGCGACTTCTCGCTCGCCTATTCGACCGCCGTTCAGCAGAAACTCTCCTATTTCAGCGACGGCGACGGCTACATCGCCTTCGGCACCAAGATGAAGCATCACTTCGCTCTCGGCGATCCGGTGGTGCATCCGTCGGACCGGCCCGGTTACATCAAGCGCTTCGTCGAGGCGGCCGGCGGTCCGTGGTTCGTGCAGATCGGCGCTGCGACGGCAAAGGTGCTGGCCGGCCTCGGCTATCAGGTCAACCGGCTCGGCATCGACACCAGGCTGCAGTTGCCGGCGCATGATTTTTCCGGCAGGCGCAACGAGACCGTGCGCTATTCCGAGCGCTGGCTGACGAAGAAGGGCTTCACCTTCGCCGAGGACAGACGCGGCCTGTTTCTCGACGAGGTTTCCAGGCTGTCCGAAAACTGGCGCCGCGAGCGCATCGTCAAACGCTGGGAGATGGGCTTTCTCAACCGTCCCTTCGCCGAGCATCTCGGCGCCGACATGCGCCGCTTCGTCCTGCATGGTCCGGACGGCGAGCTCGTCGCCCTGCTCGATTTCGATCCGCTGTTCAGCGGCGGCAAGATCATCGGCTACACCACGGCCTTCAAGCGCAAGCATGTCGACGCCACGTCCCATGCCGAAATCGGCCTGACGAAATTTGCCGTCGACCGCTTCCGCGAGGAAGGCATCTCGGTGGTCACGCTGGGCCTGTCGCCGCTGCTCGACGTCGAGCCGAGCGGGTTTGCCGAATCGAGCTTCTGGCGCAGCACCTTCCAGCGTGCCTACCGATCGCCCTGGGTCAACCGCTCGCGCTTCAACCTGCAGGGCCAGGCTGCCTTCAAGCGTCGCTTCCACGGCGTGGAAGAGCCGACCTACATCGCCTTCCGCAAGGGCACGCTGATGGAGATGCTGGGGCTGTTGCGTCTGATCAAGGCGATTTGAAGCGCTGTTTCCTCGCCCCCGCCAAGGGCGGGGAAGAGGAACCGCCCTTGCTCAATTCCTGAGCCGGTACCCTGTCTTGAAGATCCAGGCCACGATCGCGATGCAGGCGGCCAGGAACACCAGCGTCATGCCGAGGCTGACGCCGACCGAGACGTCCGCCTTGCCGTAGAAACTCCAGCGGAATCCGCTGATCAGATAGACTACCGGGTTGAACAGCGTGACCGTCTTCCAGATGCCGGGCAGCATATGGATCGAATAGAAGCTGCCGCCGAGGAAGGTGAGCGGCGTGACGATCAGGAGCGGCACCAGCTGCAGCTGCTCGAAGGTCTTGGCCCAGATGCCGATGATGAAGCCGAACAGGCTGAAGGTCACCGCCGTCAGCACCAGGAAGGCGACCATCCAGAACGGATGCTCGATCCTCAGCGGCACGAACAGCGCCGCGGTGCCTAAGATGATCAGGCCGAGCATGATCGACTTGGTCGCGGCACCGCCGACATAGGCGATGATGATCTCGAGATAGGAGACCGGCGCCGACAGCAGCTCATAGATCGAGCCGACGAATTTCGGGAAGTAGATGGCGAAGGAGGCGTTCGAGATCGACTGCGTTAGAAGCGACAGCATCATCAGCCCCGGCACGATGAAGGCGCCATAGCTGATGCCGTCGATCTCGGTGATGCGCGAGCCGATCGCCGAGCCGAACACGACGAAGTAGAGCGATGTCGAGATGACCGGCGAAATGATGCTCTGCAGCACGGTGCGGAACGCACGCGCCATCTCCGTCCGGTAGATCGCCCACACGGCACGAAGGTTCATGGCAGCGCGCGGGTTCATGGCTCTTGCCTCAGAATGTTGACGAAGATCTCCTCGAGCGAGCTGTTCTTGGTGTCGAGATCGCGGAACTGGATGCCGGCCGCTTCGAGATCGCGGATCAGCGAGGCGACGCCCGGCCGGTCGCTCTGGTTGTCATAGGTGTAGGTGAGCTGCCCGCCGCCCGGCGAGAGCTCCAGCGCGTAACCCGCCAGCTTCTCCGGGATCGCCCTGAGCGGCGCGCGCAATTCGAGCGTCATCTGCTTGCGGCCGAGCTTGCGCATCAGTTCGGCCTTGCCTTCGACCAGGATGATCTCGCCGCGGTTGATGACGCCGACGCGGTCGGCCATCGCCTCGGCCTCCTCGATGTAGTGCGTGGTCAGGATGATCGTGACGCCGTCCTCGCGCAGCCGCCGCACCATCGCCCACATGTCCTGGCGCAGCTCGACGTCGACGCCGGCCGTCGGCTCGTCCAGGAACAGCACGCGCGGCTCGTGCGACAGCGCCTTGGCGATCATCAGCCGCCGCTTCATGCCGCCCGAAAGCGTGATTGCCTTGGCGTCCTTCTTCTCCCACAGCGAGAGATCGCGCAGCACCTTCTCGACGAAATCCTTGTTGGCCGGCTTGCCGAACAGGCCGCGGCTGTAATTGACCGTCGCCCAGACCGTCTCGAAGGCATCGATGGTCAGTTCCTGCGGCACCAGCCCGATCAGGCTGCGCGCCGCGCGATAGTCCCGGCCGATGTCGTGGCCGTCCACGCTGACGCTGCCGGAGGAGCGGTTGACGATGCCGCAGACGATCGAGATCAGCGTCGTCTTGCCCGCGCCGTTCGGTCCGAGCAGCGCGAAGATCTCGCCCCGCTCGATGTCGAGATTGATCTCCTTCAGCGCCTTGAAGCCGGTGGCATAGGTTTTCGTGACACCGGAAATGGAGATGATGGCGGACATGCTGAAAACGGCTATCGGAAATCGTGCTGCGCGGTGGAATGCCGTGAATGTCGGTTCGCGCGGCCGGAAGTCAATGCCCCTCCTGACAGTTCTGGCCACCGCGCCCGGCCAAAACGCCTGACGGATTGTTCACACTTGCTGCGACAACGCGCCTCGCGCGGCGCCGCGCCGCTTTGACCGGGGCGTGTTTGCGGCCTACTCTCCAAGAACAAGCAGCAGCCGGAGCCAGCCATGGACCCGCTTATTCTGTCGCGTATCCAGTTCGGCGCGAATATTTCGTTCCATATCCTGTTTCCGGCGATCAGCATTGCACTTGGCTGGGTGCTGCTGTTCTTCAAGCTGCGCTACAACAGGACCGGCGACTCCGCCTGGATGCGCGCTTATTTCACCTGGGTGAAGGTCTTCGCGCTCTCCTTCGCCATGGGCGTGGTCTCCGGCGTCACCATGAGCTTCCAGTTCGGCACCAACTGGCCGGGCTATATGGAAACCGTCGGCAACATCGCCGGGCCGCTGCTCGCCTATGAGGTGCTGACCGCCTTCTTCCTCGAGGCCGCCTTCCTCGGCATCATGCTGTTCGGCTTCCGCCGCGTCTCCAACCGCATCCACACTTTGGCGACGGTGCTGGTGGCGGGCGGCACCACGGTTTCCGCCTTCTGGATCATCGCGCTGAATTCCTGGATGCAGACGCCGGCCGGCTTCGAGATGCGCGACGGCAAGGCGCATGCGCTCGACTGGTGGGCGATCGTCTTCAATCCCTCCATGCCCTACCGGCTGGTCCACATGCTGCTCGCCTCGGGGCTGACGGTTTCCTTCCTGATCGCCGGCCTGTCGGCACTGCGCTATCTCTACGGCGATCGCTCGGAATCGATGTGGAAGGCGCTGCGCACCGGCGTCTTCACCGCCGCGATCCTGATCCCGATCCAGATCTTTGCCGGCGACCAGCACGGCCTGAACACGCTGGAGCACCAGCCGCAGAAGATCGCCGCGATGGAAGCCAACTGGAACACCGGCCCCAACGTGCCGCTGGTTCTGTTTGCGCTCCCCGATGAGGCGGCCAAGGAAAACAGGTTCGAGCTCGCCGTTCCCGGCGGCGCCAGCCTCGTGCTGCGCCATAGCGTGAGCGGCGTCGTGCCGGGGCTGAACGGCTATCCCGGCAACCATCCGCCGGTGTTCCCGGTGTTCTGGGGGTTCCGCATCATGGTCGGCACCGGCCTCCTGATGCTCGTCGTCTCCTGGTCGGCCGCCTTCTTCCTCAAGCGCCGCCACAGCCTGCCGAAGCCGCTGGCGCTGATCATGGTGCCGATGACGATCTCCGGCTGGGTGGCGACGCTTGCCGGCTGGTACACGACCGAGATCGGCCGCCAGCCTTGGCTGGTCACCGGCGTCCTGAGGACGGCCGACGCCGTCGGCCCTGTCGCCGGCAGCCATGTCGCGCTGACCTTGGCCATCTATCTCATCCTCTATGTGCTGCTCTTGATCGCCTATCTCGGCGTGCTGGTGCATCTGGCGCTGAAAGCGGCCAAGGACGGCGACACCTCGCCATTGCCCGGCGTCATGAATGCGGCGCTGTCGCAGCCGGCCGCCCAGGAAGGGAGCGCCTGACATGAGCTTCGACTGGCCGACCGCGCTGCCGCTGATCTTCGCCGGCCTGATGGGCCTCGCCATCCTCATCTACGTCATCCTCGACGGCTTCGATCTCGGCATCGGCATCCTGTTCGCCGGCGCCGAAGACGCCGAGCAGGACACCATGATCGCGGCAATCGGCCCGTTCTGGGACGCCAACGAGACCTGGCTGGTGCTGGCCGTCGGCCTTTTGCTGGTCGCCTTCCCGATGGCGCATGGCACCATCCTCACCGCGCTCTACCTGCCGGTCTTCGTGCTTTTGGTCGGGCTTATCCTGCGCGGCGTCGCCTTCGATTTCCGCGCCAAGGTGCCGGCCGGCAAGAAGCGCCGCTGGAACCGCATCTTTTTCTTGGGCTCCACCATCGCCGCGCTGGCGCAGGGCTATATGCTGGGCGTCTATGTGCTCGGCCTCGACGTCGGCTTCGGTGGCGTCGCCTTCGGCGCGCTGGTCGCGCTCTGCCTGTCGGCCGCCTATGCCGCCATGGGCGCCGCCTGGCTGATCTACAAGACCGAGGGCCATCTGCAGCGCAAAGCCGTGCTTTGGCTGCGCACCACGCTGGTGCTGACGGCGCTCGGCATGGTCGCGGTGTCGTTGGCGACGCCCTTCGCCAGCCCGCGCATCTTCGACAAATGGTTTCTGTGGCCGGAGATCCTCTATCTCTCGCCGCTGCCCATCGTCTCGGCGCTGCTGTTCCTGTGGCTGTGGCGGCAGACCTTTCACCTGCCGAAGCCCGGCGACCGCCACGCGCTGATGCCGTTCCTGACGCTCGCCGCCATCTTCGCGCTCGGCTTTGCCGGGCTCGCCTGGTCCTTCTATCCCTTCGTCGTGCCCGACAGGCTGACCATCTGGCAGGCCGCCTCGGCGCCGGAGAGCCTGGCGGTGATCCTGGCCGGCGTCGTCGTCGTGCTCCCGATCATCATCTTCTATTCCTTCTACGCCTACCGCGTGTTCGGCGGAAAGGCGACGGATCTGACGTATGATTGAGCGCTAAGCTAGGAGGCGCCGCGATCCTTCGCGCCCCCCTCAGCAAACCTCAGCTCTTGCTTGCCGCCAGCACCAGCACCGGCTTTTCGCTGTAGAGCTTGGGGAACAGCGCCTTCAAATTAGCCACCTTCGGCAGGTCGTTGTAGACGATGTAGGGATAGGTCGGGTTGAGCGTCAGGAAGTCCTGATGATAATCCTCGGCCGGATAGAAAGTCTTGCCGGTCTCCAGCGTCGTCACGATCGGCTTGCCGAACACCTTGGCCCTGTCGAGCTGGGCGATGTAGCTCTCGGCGATCTTCTTCTGCTCGTCATTTTCGGCAAACACCGTCGAGCGGTACTGCGTGCCGTGGTCAGGGCCCTGATAGTTGAGCTGCGTCGGGTTGTGCGCGACCGAGAAATACACCTGCAGCAGCTGGCCGTAGGTCACTTGCGAGGGATCGTAGGTGATCTCGACCGACTCGGCATGGCCGGTGCGGCCGCTGCCGACGATCTCGTAGACGGCGTTTTCGGCGCTGCCGCCGGCATAGCCGGAGACGGCCTTGCTGACGCCCTTGACGTGCTGGAACACGCCCTGCACGCCCCAGAAGCAGCCGCCGGCGAACACGGCCTTCTCGGTCCCGCCCGCCGCCTTTTCGTCTATTGCCGGCGGTGGGATCACCACCGCTTCTTCCGCCGACCGGGCCGGCGTCTGCCAGAAGCCGGCGGCCGCCACGGCCGCAAGGCCGAGCGCCGCAAGGGCGCCGCGGGCAAGGAATGGCGATCGCCGCATGGCCCTTGTCTTGATGCCGTTCATGTCTGATCTCCTTGGTTTGGTTCCAGTATATACGATGGAAGCTGCCACTGGGTGCTCACTTTGCCGTGCGGCGGTTCGTGTCGTCGACGGCGCTCCCCCTCTCCGTCTCGGCTTCGCCGAGCCACCTCTCCCCCGCTCTGCGGGGCGAGGAACTTGGGCTTGCGACAGCCGCGCCCTTGGCGGTTGTTCGGCCTCGCCCGCGAGAGGCGGGGACCGCCTCACTTATTGATTGAGCCGGGGCCATCGCATCGACCGGCTTCATGGCATTCGGCTTCATCGCATCGGTGGCCGGTTTCATTGCGTTGGCCGCCATGGCATCCGTCGCCGTCGCATCGGGCTTCATGGCACCTGCCGGCTTCATCGCCTCGGTAGCCATCGCATTGGCGGGCTTCATGGCGTTGGTCGCGTCGTCGGCGCGGGCCCCGGCAACCAGCGCGGTTGCGGCAAGCGCGAAGGCCAGCGCCGGCAGCGTCAGGTATTTGGTCATGGTGGTCTCCTTGTGTTGTGGCGCGCCGTGCGAGCCCGTTGGTGCGCTGCCGCCGTCTGCGGCTTCGGCGCGGAAAAATGCTGATCAGTCCGAGGCCGCCGCGAGGATCGGCCCGCCGCCGGGCGTCTGCACCAGCACCGCCGTGTTGAGGCCGGCGCCCGCCGCCGGCAGCGGCAACGTCGTCGCGCTGCCGTTCCAGCTGCCCAGCCTCTCCAGCGAATGGACGACATTGGCGTGCGGCAGCGTGCGGCCGCTGTTCTCGCCGCGCGCCACCGGCACCGCGACGACGCGCTTGTCGTAGCGCACCAGCCAGATGTCGGCCTTGCCGCCCGGCGCCATGCCGGCGCCGATGCTCACCTTGCCTTGCCCAAGCGCCAGCGCCGGGCCTTCGGCACGGGAGCTTGCCGAAATCAACCGTTCGATCTCGCCGGGCCGGACCCCGACGGCGTCGGCGCTGCCGTTCACCACCACCTGCGGCGTGAACGGCCCGTCATGGCCGAGCGCCGGTTCGTAGGCGAACTGGCGCTGTGTGAATTCCTGCCGGCCGAAACTGTCCTTCCAGCCGAGATAGTCCCAGTAGGTGACGTTGAACGACAGCGCCAGCACGCCGGGCTGGTCCTTGACCTTGATCAGATTGGCGTTGGCCGGCGGGCAGGACGAGCAGCCCTGGCTGGTGAACAGCTCGACCACGGTCAGCGGCTGCGCCGCCGCTGTCGCCGAGCTTGCCGCCAGCGCAATCAGCGCCGCGCCGGCGAGCGCTGCCTTGCCGGCTTTTGCCTTGCGTCCAGTCATGGGGAAGTCTCCGTTGCGGCGGGTCATGCTCCAACTTCGCCGCGCCGGACCGCTTCGTTACAGGCTTCACCGGTTTGTGATTGAATGGCGTCAATGCGCGACGTTGGCGGGACAGCACCCCCCTCTGGCCTGCCGGCCATCTCCCCCGCAAGGGGGGAGATCAGCTGTCGTGTTGGCCTTTGCCAATCGCCAACGCTGCAAGGAGGCGCGCCGCCGGCGAAGCTGCCAATCTCCCCCCTTGCGGGGGAGATGGCCGGCAGGCCAGAGGGGGGTGTGAAGGATCGCGGCGCTTCGCGCTACTGCGTCAGCACCGTCGCCGACGGGCGCTGGTTGTAGTCGCACTTGCCTTGCACGGTGTAGAAGAAGTCGGCATTGCTGACGGCCGCCGGCACGGGATTGCCGCCGTCTTCCCAGGCCTGGTAGCCGGGCTGGCCGCAGGGCACGGCGGTGAAGATGTTGACGGTCTGGCCCGTCGCCACCTCGGGCATGTCGGTTGGACTGACGCCCATATAGAGCCGGTTCGAGGTGGCCGGGTCGTTCGACTTCAGCACCTTGGGATTGCCCGAGGGCACGTCCATTTCCAGGTAGAGCTGGTCCATCGCGCTGACGTCGATCGTCGCGCCGGCGCCGTTGGCCGGATAGAAGGTGTCGGCGCAGGTCGTCACATATTTCTTGCTGCCGCTGCTCTGCGTGATCGCCCCGGCCGGCAGGTCGTTGAAGTTCTTCACCGTGCTGGTCGTGCAGACCTGCTGCTGTACCGTCGTCTCGGTGCTGCCGTTGATGGTCTTGACCGTCGTCGTGCCGTAGCCCTTCGGGTCGCCATAGCCATTATAGGCATAGGTGACCGTCATCAGCGGCTTGGCGCCGGTCTCGCCGAACCTGGTGCCGTAGAGCGTCATCGTCTTGTTCCAGTAGCCCGACACTTTCGTCACCTTGAACGTCGTCTGCACCAGCGCCGGCGTCTTGCGCACCGACGACCCGACGCCGACCTGCACCGAGCTGATCTTGGCGATCTGCATGAAATTGGTCGGCATCGGGTAGCTCGCCGTGGCGCTGAAGCTGGCGGTGCCGTCGGCGCCGATGTCGACGCTGGTCAGCGAGGCGGTCCCCTGCCCGGCATTGGCTAAATAGGCCTGCTGCAGCGCGACCTGGCGGTCGGCCTTCGAGGTCGTGGTCGGCAGCGTGGTGATCGAGATGATCGCCGCATCGAGCGCGTTCTGCATGTCGCTTCGGGTCGTCACCGCCGAGGTGTAATCGACGGAAAAGCCGACCGCGAGCAGCAGCGGGATGGTTGCCAACACCATAATCGGCATCATCGAGCCGTCGCTCGAATGCAGGAACTGCTTGAACATTTGGAACCTTCGCAACCGCGGCAACGTGCCGTGTACCATCAGGAGTTGCGGATGATGCCCGAAAGGAGTGGATGATTGTTTAAGCGGGGCACCCCCTCTGGCCTGCCGGACATCTCCCCCTCAAGGAGGGAGATCGGCAGTTCCAGCGCCGCGCCTTGAACTGCGACGGCGGAGATTGGCGAAGGCGGTCGAGCGTTTGATCTCCTCCCTCGAGGGGGAGATGGCCGGCAGGCCAGAGGGGGATGCCTCGCCAAAACCTCCCGCCGCTTGCCCCTTAAACCCGCCCCTGCTAAAGCGCGCCGCATGACGACCCCGCTCGACCACATCCGCAATTTCTCCATCGTCGCCCATATCGACCATGGCAAATCCACGCTTGCCGACCGGCTGATCCAGCTCACCGGCGCGCTGGAGGAGCGCGACATGAAGGAGCAGGTGCTGGACTCCATGGACATCGAGCGCGAGCGCGGCATCACAATCAAGGCCCAGACCGTCAGGCTCAACTACCGCGCCAGGAACGGCGAGGACTACGTCCTGAACCTCATCGACACCCCCGGCCATGTCGACTTCGCCTATGAGGTGTCGCGTTCGCTTGCCGCCTGCGAGGGCTCGCTGCTGGTCGTCGACGCGTCGCAAGGCGTCGAGGCGCAGACGCTGGCCAATGTCTACCAGGCCATCGACAACAACCACGAGATCGTCGTGGTGCTGAACAAGGTCGACCTGCCGGCGGCCGAGCCCGAGCGCATCCGCGAGCAGGTCGAGGAGGTGATCGGCCTCGACGCCTCCAACGCCGTGCAGATCTCGGCCAAGACCGGCCTCGGCGTGCCGGACGTGCTGGAGGCGATCGTCCACCAGCTGCCGCCGCCGCGCGAGGGCGACATTGCCGCTCCGCTCAAGGCGATGCTGGTCGACAGCTGGTACGACGCCTATCTCGGCGTCATCGTGCTGGTCCGCGTCATCGACGGCGTGATGAAGAAGGGCCAGACCATCCGCATGATGGGCACCGGCGCGAAATACCTCGTCGAGCGCACCGGCGTCTTCAAGCCGGCCCGCGTCAATGTCGACGAGCTCGGCCCCGGCGAGTTCGGCTTCTTCACCGGCTCGATCAAGGAAGTGGCCGACACCCGCGTCGGCGACACCATCACCGAGGACCGCCGCCCGACGGCCAAGGCCTTGCCCGGCTTCAAGCCGGCGCAGCCGGTGGTGTTCTGCGGCCTGTTCCCGGTCGACGCCGCCGATTTCGAGGACCTGCGCGCCGCCGTCGGCAAGCTGCGCCTCAACGACGCCTCCTTCTCTTATGAAATGGAGACGTCGGCCGCGCTCGGCTTCGGCTTCCGCTGCGGCTTCCTCGGCCTGCTGCATCTGGAGATCATCCAGGAGCGGCTGGAGCGCGAGTTCAACCTCGACCTCATCGCCACCGCGCCGTCCGTCGTCTACCGCATGAACCTCATCGACGGCACGACCAAGGAACTGCACAACCCGGCCGACATGCCCGACGTGGTCAAGATCGCCTCGATCGAGGAGCCGTGGATCCGCGCCACCATCCTCACGCCCGACGACTATCTCGGCGGTATTTTAAAACTCTGCCAGGACAGGCGCGGCATCCAGGCCGATCTCTCCTATGTCGGCAAGCGCGCCATGCTGACCTACGACCTGCCGCTCAACGAGGTCGTGTTCGACTTCTACGACCGGCTGAAATCGATCTCCAAGGGCTACGCCTCCTTCGACTATCATCTGACGAACTACCGCGAGGGCGACCTGGTCAAGATGTCGATCCTGGTCAATGACGAACCGGTCGACGCTTTATCGATGCTGGTCCACCGCACGGCGGCAGAAAAGCGCGGCCGCGCCATGTGCGAGAAGCTGAAGGAGCTGATCCCGCAGCATCTGTTCAAGATCCCGATCCAGGCGGCAATAGGCGGCCGCATCATCGCCCGCGAGACCGTCTCGGCGCTGCGCAAGGACGTCACCGCCAAATGCTACGGCGGCGACGTCACCCGCAAGCGCAAGCTGCTCGACAAGCAGAAAGAGGGCAAGAAGCGGATGCGGCAGTTCGGCAAGGTGGATATTCCGCAGGAGGCGTTTATCCAGGCGCTGAAGATGGGGGACTAGTATATCTATCCTCTGCTGAGAGGACCACGGCACGTAGTACCGAATTGTGGACGCTGGGCCTTGCGAAACTCCTGTAGATTGACAACATTAACCCAGACGCGTCGAATTGCGGTTCGTTCCTACAGGGGGAAGGAACAGGTTGTCCCAGGTCGCTGTCCTGATCGAAAAGCTTAACGCCCAGATTCAGTCTGGCGAACAAGTTGACTCGTTCATCGACGCCCTCCAGATGTTCGTCGATCACCGCGAAGATGAAGAGATCGTCGGTCTTGAGGACAAACTTGCGTATGTAGGGCGTAGTGACGAAATCAAAAGTGCCCTGAAAAAGAAAGAGCTATTTCAGAAGAAGCTCATGGCCCTTGAGCCCTTTAGCTCAGCACAAAAAATATTCGCTATCTTCCTGTCAAGAATTCACGAGGTGTTTGAAGCGCATATAATGCACAACGGCCAAGCTCTAGACCGCACATCTGTCGAGTGCGTCGTTGAGGAAAAGATCATAAATCCAACAATAGCCGAAATAGACGCCAGTGTTGGGAGCGACCACTTGCTCATCACTCATACTCTTATAAAGGGTATGATTTTCTGGCTCGCCGATCGATGCTGGGTTCGGTGGCATTGATGTTTACGCTATCATATTCTTCTGCCTATGACCCATACCATACTGTCTTTCGCATGATATGCGCTTTGCGTGCAGCAGACGAGCAGAAGATAGATTATCAGAAGCTCAGGATAGTTGATTTCTTCCTCTGTTTTCCGTGGTTAATCAAGGAAATAACAGCAAGCCGGTCGATCAAAAATTTTGCGAAGAGAAAAAACAGCATCCTAAAGGCATACATCGCCACGAAATACGATGTCACTCCCGCCCCGAGGACGCTTTTCGCTCGCATGGAGCCGATACAGATGGCTGCTTTAGGTGGATTGATATCCGCCGGGGTCGCGTCGGGGAGCAGAGATGCAGCTGTTAGGATCGATGTGGATGCGTTAAGCAGCGGACTAAATTCGTTAACCGCGAAATTTAACGACAATAATAGGGAGCTGGTGGAGTTCCTCTCACAAGAGTTGATAAAGTTACCCTATGCCGGCGATGGCGGCTTGAAGCACCGCTCCGGCTTGGATGAGTATCGCTATGACAATATTTAAGCCAATCTGAAGGTTGAACATCTCTCGGTCTTTGGGTCAGGGAAAACGGTATTCTCGGCCGATTTTCATTCTGGGTTGAATATTATAAGGGGTGAAAATAGCTCCGGAAAGTCCACAATTATGGACTTTTTATTTTATGCGCTCGGCGGAGACTTCCTTGAGACTCAATGGCGTGAGAGCGCCTTGCGTTGCGATAGCGTGACTATCGGAGTCAGGATTAATGGCCAGCAGTTGGCGCTTTCAAGGGACATCGATCCTAAGTCATCTCGTCCGATGCGCATTTTTCTTGGTGGTTGGCAAGAAGCTCTGGCATCGGCGGGCGAAGGCTGGGAAATTTATCCTTACAGGCGGGGCGAGAAAGACAGCTTCTCACAGGTCCTATTCCGGTTTCTTGGCCTGCCTGAAGTGCAGTATGATAATCAAACGACCAAAGTGACAATGAATCAGGTGTTGAGGCTTCTGTATTCAGACCAGCTTAGCCCCGTGGATAAGATATTTAGAAGTCAGACATTCGATGATGCGCTGACTCGGCAATCGGTTGGCGATTTGCTGTGCGGAGCATACAGCGACAAATATTATAAGGCTAAGATCAGGAGGCGGGAGGCCGAGGCCGAGTTCACGGATGTTTCAAAAAAACAAGCGACCCTGATAAGGACTCATGGGCGATCTGGGCATCCATTGACGTTGGAGTGGCTGGGGCAGGAACAGGCCGGGCTCGAGCGTCGCCTGGACGAGTTGAACTCCGAGATCGAAAAGCTTGAGGCGCAGATATTTGATGCGCAATTCGACGATCGCCTAACCCTAAATGATCAGGATGCGACTCTAGGCAGGGTGGTCAGTTTCCAAGAGGAGATAGCCAGGCTAACGGTCCAACTTCGGGATATCGAATTCGAGATAGTAGACTCGAACGATTTCATTGCCGCGTTGGGACGCAAGATTGAGCAACTAACCGAGTCTGGTGCAGTCGTAGAGCAATTTTCGAATCTCAAGTTCGACTTGTGCCCGGCTTGCCTATCCCCAATCCGTGAAAATGAGGTGGAGGGGGCGTGTGCGCTCTGTAAGAACGCGTATGATCATGACCTCACAAAAAGGAGGTCGATGCGCCTCCTCAACGACTATCAGAGGCAGCTTGACCAGTCGCAGGAGTTGCAATCCGATCGACATCGGCAGGCAGCGGAATGGCGCGCAGAAGTTGAGAGGCTAAGGGTCCTTTGGGAGCAGGCATCTCAACTCTATCGGGTAGCTGTCCGAACGCCGACAACTGAAATGCGACTAAAGCTGCGCGACCTGAACCGCAGGGCAGGTTACGCTTACAAAGAACTCGAGGAACTTGCCTTCAAGCGCGAAGTTGTCGAAGAGCTAGCCGAACTGACAAGGCAGGCAGAAGCCCTAAACATTGAGATAGCTACGCTTGACGCTGTAATTCGCAGTGAAAACGCCAGGACAAAGGAGCAGCTGTCCAAAGCGCGGCGCTCGATAGAACTAGTTACACTCGATTTCTTGAAGAGTGACCTAGAACGACAGACAACATTCTCCAAGGCAAATCGATTCGACTTTGAGTTCGATGGAGACCGAATGTCGGTTAATGGGGAGAGCTTCTTCTCTGCCAGTTCGATGGTGTATATGCGCAACAGTTTCTTTGCGGCCTTTCTATTCGCTGCGGCAAACGACCCGTCCTTCGCGCATCCAAGGTTCCTTCTTATGGATACAATTGAAGACAAAGGAATGGAGCAAGAGCGGAGCCAAAATTTTCAAAGAGTGCTGGCAAAACGATCGAAGTCGGCAGTGTCAGAGCATCAAATAATAATAGCCACGTCCATGATTGCTCCGGACTTGGATTCACAGGAATATACGGTAGGGGAGACCTACACCCATGAGAACAGGACATTGAAGCTCGCTTAGATGCGAATTGGGGCGATTGCGATGTCCGACAATCAGGCGTACGTGCCAGATACATGGTTTCAGAAGGTAGTTAACTGGCATGCCTTGAGAGGGTTTGGGCAGTCCAAGATAGCCTCCTTGAGCATAGCAACCCCGTTCGTGGGTTATTTGATTCTGTACCATGAGGCTCTGAGGCCCTTTATGGGCGGGCTTGGAGGGCTTATTGGCTCGGGAAGCCACGAGCAATGCGGCCCATGGATAAGTTTTATCGGCAGACTCAATTGTATCTATTTCGGAGCACTGTCTCTTGGAATTGGAACGATAATATATCGAGTGTTTGCACATCCTGTAATAAAACGATTTGACGACATATCAGACTACGTTGAACGACAAATATCGACAGTTACCGCTAGGAATCTTCGGTCAATGTTTGTCACCATCATGTCAAGGCGATCCGGCGTGGCAAGGCAATTGCTACGTAGAGCCGAATGGCTGGATAGGTCAAAAGTTGACTTTAAGGTTGCATCTGACGCTTTTTCAACCAGAAATGACCGAAGCTTGAGCGTAGATGTGCTCCGGTCATACTATAACGTTAGGGATAGATATGAATTCCGTCCGCTCGCAACGATGACAGCGATATTGTACCTTATTGGTTTTGGACTTCTGGCGATTCCTGGTCTTTTTTTTACGGCTCGGGTTGGGTGCGTAATAGTGTTCGGCGACTGAAGGACCTATTGTCGGAAGGTGGTTGGGTGTAAGGCCCCCCATCTTTCATCCGCTGTCACGGGCGATCGATTGCGAGCCTGCGCTTTTGAGCAGCCTTCACCATCCCCTCACCTCGTTGTATCCTCTCCCCGGCTTGGGGAGACACCAACATGCGCTCCACCTCGGACACCGTCGCCGCGATCGGCCTCGCTATCGGCGGCGCGTTGGGCATGGCGGGCACCTTCGTTGCCAGCGACGCGTTGCGCGAGACGCTGTGGACCATCGACGGCGTGGCGATCGTTGTTGCGGCAGCACTCCTCACCATGAAATACCAGCGGCTCGGCGATGACCTCGTCGCGGCCGGCTTCCTCACCTTCCTGGCCGGCGAATGCCTGCTTCTGGCCGGAAATGCGGCGGGACTCGAGGCCAGCGTACCGTCCTATGTCGGCGGCATTGCACTGTGGGCGGCGGGGCTCGTCATGGTCAGCGCCCAAAACACCTTCGCGCTGTGGATGCGGCTCACCGCTTTCGCGGCGGCCCTGCTCTTCACCGTCTCGGCGGCGATGATCCTGTGGGGCACACCGCTTTTGCCCACCTCCGCGCCCTTGCCCGCCGCCGGCTATCCGTTCCTGGTCCTGACCTTCATCGGCTGGATCTGGACACTACTGAAATCCGAGCGCTGAATGGGCGGAAAATGGTCGACCCGCTCGAAATCCGCAACAGCGTCTCAGGGAAAATCCTCCCGGCCATAGGGCCGGTCATCATCGGCGCCATGTTCGGTTTCGGCGCGCTGCAGGGCGCGGCGGCCGGAGCCAACAGCGGCCATGTGCTGTGGATCGCGCTGCTGGCTGCCGCCTGCCTGGCGCTCGGCTTCTTCATCGCGCGTGGCGCCTTCGACACCTCGGTCAAGGTGGTGCTGAACAGCCAAGGTTTCCGCGATAGCCGCGCCGGCGACGTGCTGGTGCCGTGGCGCAAGGTCAGGAGCGTGCGCCTCGCCTCCGGCGGCAAGGGCGCGGCGATGCTCAATTTCGAACTCACCGAGGAGCCGCCCGACGCAATCAGATACGCCGCCGCCAACGCCTTCGGCCTGATGCCCTTCGGCAAGACCACCGTGCACATGGAGATCTCCTCGCTCGACATCCGCGGCGACGACATGGTCGAGGCGGTGAAGGCATTCGCGCCGCATGTGGTGGTGAGAAGGTAGCGCGCCTCCCATATCGCCGGAGTTGCATGACGAGCGGGGCGCCGAAGCTGCTGATCTCCCCCACAAGGGGGGAGATTACGCACTCCACCCGTGCTCTACTCCTCAGGGGACCTCACCATGATTCGCGCTCTGCTCGCCGCCCTTTTCCTCGCCAGCCCGGCCTTCGCCGCCGACATGTCGCTCTATGTCCGGAACCAGCGGCAAGATGGCGTGGCGCTGGAGCTGTTCGGCCGCGACAGCGGCAAGGTCTGGCCGGGCAACGACAAGGTGTTCCTCATCCGGCCGGGGGCGAAGAAATCGGTGCCGATCACCTGCGAGCCCGGCGAGCACATCTGCTGGGGCGCCTGGGTCAACGGCGACGATTCCGTCACCGCCGGCGTCGGTCCCGACAACGACCAGCCCTGCGACACCTGTTGCTTCATCTGCACAGAGCATTCCACCGAGACGGTGGATCTGGCGGAGTAGCGGAGCCCTCTCCTTCTCCCGTTGTGGGAGAAGGTGGATCGGCGCGTAGCGCCGAGACGGATGAGGGGTGTGTGACGGAGTGCGACGTTGGAAAAGTGGACGAAATGAGGACGCTGCCTAATCTCGCTTCATGCCGCATCAACCCGTAACCCCGGCCAAGCGCAATTTCGCCCGCACGATGCGTCGCGAGCCGACGGAGGCGGAGGACCGTCTGTGGCAGGAATTGCGCGGCCGCCGCCTCGACAAGATCAAGTTCCGACGTCAGGTGCCGGTTGGTCGGTTTGTAGCCGACTTCGTCTGTGCCGAGGCTCGGCTGATCGTCGAAATCGACGGCAGCCAGCATGCGGAGTCGCGCCATGACAAGGAGCGCGATGCTGAACTGAAGGCCAGGGGTTTTCGCGTGCTGCGGTTCTGGAACGACGATGTTCTGAAGGACCTGGAGGCGGTGTGCGATACCATTATCGCCTATGTGCGCGATGTGAGTTTGCAACCCTGGCGGTGAGGCCAGGGCGGATGTCTTTGCCAAGCCGGAGCACCCCTCATCCGTCTCGGCGCTGCGCGCCGAGCCACCTTCTCCCACAAGGGGAGAAGGGAAGGCCATCCGTGGCCCACGTCTCCCATCTTTATCCAATCGCCCGTATCGGCTAAGGGCTTCGCAGCAAAAACTTCTCGTCTGGACCCAATGACCGCCAAACCGCATCCCCTGTTCCTCGGCATCGACACCGGCGGCACCTATACCGATGCGGTGCTGTGGACGGAGGAGGGCGGCCCCCTGGACAACCCGGGCAAGGGCAAGGTGCTGGCCAAGGCCAAGGCGCTGACCACCAGGCACGATCTCGCCGTCGGCATTTCCGGCGCGGTCGACGCCGTGCTGGAGAAGGCCGGGACCGATCCGGGCGCGATCAAGCTCGTCTCGATGTCGACCACCTTGGCTACCAACGCGCTGGTCGAGGGCCAGGGCGGGCGCGTGGCTCTGGTCATGATCGGCTTTTCCGAGGCCGACCTTGCCCGCGACGGGCTGAAGACGGCGCTCGGCACCGATCCCGTCGTCTACTGCCCCGGCGGCCATGACGTGCACGGCAATGCCGCCAAGCTCGACCTCTCGGGGCTCGAGGCGGCGCTCCCCGAGCTCGGCGGCACGGTGTCGGGCTTTGCGGTCTGCGCCTATTTCGCCACCCGCAACCCGGCGCATGAGCTCGCCGCCCGCGACCTGATCCGCGACAGGACCGGCCTGCCGGTCACCGCCAGCCATGAATTGTCGGCCAAGCTCGGCGGCCCGCGCCGCGCGCTGACCACGCTGCTCAATGCCCGCCTGATCTCGATGATCGACCGGCTGGTGGCGGCGACGGAAGGCTTTCTTGCCAAGCGCGGCATTGCAGCACCCTTGATGGTGGTGCGCGGCGACGGCGCGCTGGTGTCGGCGGGTTTTGCCCGCCAGCGGCCGATCGAGACGATATTGTCCGGCCCCGCCGCCAGCCTTGTCGGCGCCCGCCACATGACCAGCCTCGACGACGCCATGGTGTCGGACATCGGCGGCACCACCACCGACGTCGCCGTGCTGGACGGCGGCCGGCCGCGGCTTGACCCGGAGGGCGCCACGGTCGGCGGGTTCCGCACCATGGTCGAGGCGGTGGCGATGCGCACCTTCGGCCTCGGCGGCGATTCTGAAGTGGCGCTGGAGGACGGCGCGCTCGAGCCGCAGATCCTGCTCGGCCCGCGCCGCCTGGTTCCGCTGGCGCTGGCCGGCATGGCGCATGGCGAGGCCGTCACCGTCGAGCTGGAATGGCAGCTGCGCGCCTCCAACCCCGGCCGCTCGGATGGCCGCTTTGCCGTGCGCACCGGCGTGCCGGATCGCCTCGCCGCCGGCCTCAGCGCCCCGGAAGCAAAGCTCTACGAGGCGATCGGCGCCGTTCCGCTGGCGCTCGACCGGCTGCTCGCCTCCAACGCCCAGAACGCCACGCTCAACCGTCTGGTGGCGCGGGGTCTCGTGCACATCTGCGGCTTCACGCCCTCCGACGCCGCCCATGTGCTGGGCAAGCAGGCCAATTGGGACGCCACCGCCGCCCGTCTCGGTGCCGAGCTCTTCGCCCGCCGCCGCGACGGCCGCGGCCTGGCCATCGCGGCGACGCCGGAAGCGCTTGCCGAGCGCGTGCTGGTGACGCTGACGCGCTGGTCGGCCGAATACATCCTCGAAACCGCCTTCGCCGAGGACGGCCTGGATGGCGCCGCCACCGTCGCGCATGCCTTGGTGCAGCGGGCCGTCGATGCCCATCCCGGCATCGCCCGCTTCAGCGTCGCGCTCGACCGGCCGGTGATCGGCCTCGGCGCCTCGGCGCCGCTGCACTATGCCGGCCTGCCGCCGCTGATCGGCAATGGCTGCATCGTGCCGGAGGACACCGATGTCGCCAATGCGCTCGGCGCCGTCGTCGGCCAGGTCCGCGTCTCCGCCGAAGCCCGCGTCAGCCAGCCGGCCGAGGGCCTGTTCCGCCTCTCGTCGGGGCAGACGGTGCGCGATTTCATGGACGAGGCGGCGGCGATCGCCGCGGCCGAGGCCGATGTGCGCGCGATCGTCGCCCAGCGCGCCAGGGACGCCGGTACCGACAGCGCCGAGATCGAGGTCGCCACCGAGTTCAAGGTCTCGACCATCGAGAGCCAGCGCATGTTCATCGAGGCGCAAGTGGTGGCCGTGGCCTCGGGACGGCCGCGGATCGCGGTGTGAGAGCAGCCCTCTCCTTCTCCCCTTGTGGGAGAAGGTGTCGCCGAAGGCGACGGATGAGGGGTGCTCCAGGGAACGCCAACGCCTCACTCCGCTGGAACACCCCTCATCCGTCTCGGCGCTTGCGCGCCGATCCACCTTCTCCCACAAGGGGAGAAGGGGAAACCGCGCCCCTCCTTCACCCTAAGCCGAATTGACCCCCGCCCCCCAACATGCCAAACGCCCGGCAAAGCCACTCATCGGGAGACGTGCTGATGACCGACCGCATCGAGATCGCCGGGTTGCGGATTGCCCGGGAGCTCCATGATTTCGTGGCCGAGGAGGCAGCGGTCGGCACCGGCATCGATCCTGAAAAATTCTGGAACGGCTTCTCGGCCATCGTCCATGACCTGGCGCCGAAGAACCGCGCGCTGCTCGCCAAGCGCGACGCCCTGCAGGAAAAGCTCGACGCCTGGTACCGCCAGAACGGCGCGCCGATCGACATGGCGGCCTACAAGGCCTTCCTGAAGGAGATCGGCTATCTGGTGCCGGAAGGCCCGGCTTTCAGCGTCAGCACCGAGAAAGTCGATCCCGAGATCGCGGTCGTTGCCGGGCCGCAGCTCGTCGTGCCGGTGATGAACGCGCGCTATGCGCTCAATGCCGCCAATGCCCGCTGGGGCTCGCTCTATGACGCGCTCTACGGCACCGACGCCATTCCCGAGACCGGCGGCGCCGAAAAGGGCAAGCGGTTCAACCCCAGGCGCGGCGCCAAGGTCATCGCCTGGGCCAAGGACTTCCTCGACCAGTCGGTGCCGCTGACCACGGGCAAGTGGGGCGGCGTCAACGGGCTTTCGATCGAGAACGGCGCGCTGAAGGCGGGCGAGGGGGCCGGCGCCACGACGCTCGCCGATCCGAAACAGTTCGTCGGCTATCGTGGCGAGGCCGCCAATCCGGAAGCGGTGCTCTTGGTCACGAACGGCCTGCACATCGAGATTACAATCGACCGCGCCAACGAGATCGGCAGGACCGACCCGGCCGGCATCGCCGACGTCATCCTGGAATCCGCCTTGACCACCATCCAGGATTGCGAGGATTCGGTCGCCGCCGTCGATGCCGAGGACAAGGTCGTCGTCTACCGCAACTGGCTCGGCCTGATGAAGGGCGACCTGACGGAAGAGATCACCAAGGGCGGCAAGAGTTTCGTCCGCAAGCTCAACCCCGACCGCCGCTACACCACGCCGCATGGCGGCCAGGTGCTGCTGCCCGGCCGCTCGCTGATGCTGGTCAGGAACGTCGGCCACCTGATGACAAATCCGGCGATAACGGACCGCGACGGCAACGAGGTGCCGGAAGGCATCATGGACGCCGCGGTGACCGCGCTGATCGCGCTGCACGATGTCGGCGTCAACGGGCGGCGCGCGAATTCCCGCGCCGGCTCCATGTATGTGGTGAAACCTAAGATGCACGGGCCCGAGGAGGTCGCCTTCGCCGTCGAGATTTTCGATCGTGTCGAAGCGCTGCTCGGCATGGCCAAAAACACCATCAAGATGGGCATCATGGACGAGGAGCGGCGCACCACCGTCAACCTCAAGGAGGCGATCCGCGCGGCGAGGGAACGCATCGTGTTCATCAACACCGGCTTCCTCGATCGCACCGGCGACGAGATCCACACCTCGATGGAAGCCGGCCCGATGATCCGCAAGGGCGACATGAAGCAGGCCGCCTGGATCTCCGCCTATGAGGCCTGGAATGTCGACACCGGGCTGGAATGCGGGCTCGCCGGCCACGCCCAGATCGGCAAGGGCATGTGGGCGATGCCGGACCTGATGGCGGCGATGCTGGAACAGAAGATCGCGCATCCCAAGGCTGGCGCCAACACGGCCTGGGTGCCTTCGCCGACGGCGGCGACGCTGCACGCCACCCACTACCACAAGGTCGACGTGCGCGCCGTGCAGGTGGCGCTGCAGAGCCGTCCGAAGGCCAGGCTCGACGACATATTGTCGGTGCCGGTGGCGGTGCGGCCGAACTGGACGCCGGACGAGATCCAGCGCGAGCTCGACAACAACGCGCAGGGGATTCTCGGCTATGTCGTGCGCTGGATCGACCAGGGCGTCGGCTGCTCGAAAGTACCCGATATCAACGATGTCGGCCTGATGGAGGACCGCGCCACGCTGCGCATCTCCTCGCAGCACCTTGCCAACTGGCTGCGCCACAAAGTGTGCTCGCAGATTCAGGTCCGGGACTCGCTGCAGCGCATGGCGGCGATCGTCGATCTGCAGAATGTCGGCGATCCGCTCTACCGTCCGATGGCGCCGGACTTCGACAACTCGATCGCCTTCCAGGCTGCCTGCGACCTGGTGTTCAAGGGCACCAGCCAGCCCAACGGCTACACCGAGCCGGTGCTGCATGCCAGGCGGCTGGAGCTGAAGGCGAACCCGCGGTAGCGCCCGCGGCTGATTTGGGCAGCCTGTTACGCCGCCTGCGCCATGCGCTCCGCGCTCATCCGGTAGGAGATCGCCTCGGCGAGATGGATGCGGCCGACGGTCTCGCTGGCATCGAGGTCGGCCAGCGTGCGCGCCACTTTCAGCACCCGGTGGTAGGCGCGCGCCCGCTGGCGTCCTTGAGCAGCGTCAGCCCGGCGGCATCCGGCTTGGCGATCTCCTCGACGATTGCCGGGGGGCAATGCGCATTGGTGGTGGCGCTTGCCGCACCCAGCCTTTCCAGGCGCTCGCGCTGGATGGCGCGGGCACGCGCCACGCGCTGCGCTACTGCAGCACTGGTCTCGGCGCGGTCCGGCCGGATCAGGTCGCTGGCCGAGACTGCTGGCACCTCGATCCGCAAGTCGATGCGGTCGAGCAGCGGGCCGGAAATGCGCGCCTGGTAGTCGGTGCGGCAGCGTTCGCCGCGCAGGCAGCGATAGCCCGGCTCGCCCGACATGCCGCAGCGGCACGGATTCATCGCCGCCACCAGCTGGATGCGCGCCGGATAGGTGACGCGGTGGTTGGCGCGCGCGATGACGCAGTCGCCCGTCTCCAGCGGCTGGCGCAAAGCATCCAGCGTCTGCGGCGTGAATTCTGGGAATTCGTCGAGGAACAGCACGCCGTGATGGGCAAGCGACACCTCGCCCGGCCGTGCCCGCAGGCCGCCGCCGACCATCGCCGCCATCGAGGCCGAATGATGCGGCGCCCGGAACGGCCGCCGGTCGGTGAGCTTGCCCTCGCCGAGCTCGCCGGCAACGGAAGCGATCATCGAGACTTCCAGGAGTTCCTTCGGCGCCAGCGGCGGCAGGATGGAGGGCAGCCGCTGCGCCAGCATCGACTTGCCCGAGCCGGGCGGTCCGACCATCAAGAGGTTATGCCCGCCCGCCGCCGCCACCTCCAGCGCCCGCTTGGCGCTTTCCTGGCCCTTGATGTCGGCGAGATCCGGCAGGTCGCGCGCCGCGAGCTGGATGCCCGCCTCGGGGCGCGACAGCACCTGCGTGCCGCGAAAATGGTTGGCGACGGCAATCAGGCTGCGCGGCGCCAGTATGTCGAAGTCCTTGCCGGCCCAGGCCGCTTCCGGCCCGCAGGCGAACGGGCAGATCAGGCCTTTTCCTTCCGCGTTGGCGCCGATCGCCGCCGGCAGCGCACCGGCCACCGCCGCGATGGTGCCGTCGAGCGACAATTCGCCGAGCACGACATAGCCGGCCAGCATGTCGCCCGGAATGGCGCCGAGCGCTGCCATCAGGCCGAGCGCGATCGGCAGGTCGTAATGGCTGCCCTCCTTGGGCAGGTCGGCCGGCGCCAGGTTCACCGTCACCTTCTTCGACGGCATCGACAGGCCGGAGGCATGCAGTGCGGCTTGCACCCGTTCTCGGCTCTCGGCCACGGCCTTGTCCGGCAGCCCGACGATCTGCATGCCGACCTTGCCCGGCGCGATCATCACCTGGACATCGACCGGCACGGCCTCGATGCCCTGGAAAGCCACCGTGCGAACCCGCGCCACCATCTTGTCTGAACCCCCCGCTGCGGCTCGCACGCGGCTTTGCGATCAGGCCGCGAGCGAGGTCAGGTTAGACAACCACAGATTTTCGCTTTGATCAAGAACATTACGGGAACATTTGCCATGGCAGGTCCCGCGCCCCGGCGGCAGAGAGGAGCTAGCCCTTCTTCCCCTCGACGCAGTCCCAGAACAGGCTGGCGATATCGGCACCGCCGAAACGCCGCACTTCGCGCACGCCGGTCGGCGAGGTGACGTTGATCTCGGTCATGTAGTCGCCGATCACGTCGATGCCGACCAGGATGAAGCCGCGCTCCCGCAGCGACGGCCCGATGCGGGCGCAGATCTCGCGCTCGCGTGCCGTCAGCTCGGTCTTCTCGGCGCGGCCGCCGACATGCATGTTGGACCGCGAATCGTGCTCGGCCGGCACGCGGTTGATGGCGCCGACCGGCTCGCCGTCGATCAGGATGATGCGCTTGTCGCCCTTGCGCACGTCCTTCAGATAGCGCTGCACGATATAGGGCTCGCGGAACAGCTGGCCGAACATCTCGAGCAGCGAGGCGAGGTTGCGGTCGGCCTCGTGCAGGTGGAAGATGCCGGCGCCGCCATTGCCGTAGAGCGGCTTGATGATGATGTCGCCGAACGCCCTGCGGAAGGCCGCCACTTCCTGCGGATCCTTGGTGATCAGCGTTTCCGGCATCAGGTCGGGAAATTCCGTGACGAAGATCTTTTCCGGGCTGTTGCGCACCCAGGCTGGGTCGTTGACCACCAGAGTCTTCGGATGGATCCGCTCCAGCATGTGCGTGGTGGTGATGTAGTTCATGTCGAAGGGCGGGTCCTGCCTCAGCAGCACCACGTCCATCTCCGCGAGATCGGTGCGCACCGGCTCGCCCAGCGCATAGTGGCTGCCCTTCTCGTCGCGCACCTGCATCTCCTCGACGCGCGCGAACACCTTGCCGCCCTGCATCGACAGCCGGTCGGGCGTGTAGTGGTAGAGCTTGTGGCCGCGCCGCTGCGCCTCCAGCGACAGCGCGAAGCTCGTGTCGCCGGCGATCGACACGGTGGAAACATGGTCCATCTGGACGGCGATCTTGAGCGGCATCTGCGGTCTCCGGCGGGGTCGAGCAATCCCAGGAAAAGTGCCCGGCGGTTTTCGGTCCGGAATTGCGTCGAGTAACGCCGATATAGGGAACTCGGCGGCTCCTGCCAATCGCGTCATTTGCAAGATTGCCGGCAAGGCCGCCGCAACCTCGTCTCGCCGGCCAATGGAGACAAGATGATGCCGCGCGTCATCGTTTTCTTAAGCCTTGCCGTGCAAGGGTGAGCGCCGAATGCCCTCGCCGGACGAAGCCGGAGGGGTCGCCGATGGAACAATGACCATGAACGCCGTCACCGCCATTCGCACCGCCTCGGCCGAGGAACTCGAACTCACCATCCTCATGCCGTGCCTCAACGAGGCCGAGACGCTCGCCACCTGCATCCGCAAGGCGCGGGCGTTCCTCGACAGGGCGGGTGTCGCCGGCGAGGTGCTGATCGCCGACAATGGCAGCTCGGACGGCTCCCAGCAGATCGCGGCGGACAACGGCGCCCAGGTCGTTCCGGTGGCGCAGAAGGGCTATGGTGCCGCGCTCATGGGCGGCATCGCCGCCGCCAGGGGCCGCTACATCATCATGGGCGACGCGGACGACAGCTATGATTTCGGCGCGCTCGAGGCCTTCGTCTCGCGCCTGCGCGACGGCGCGGATCTGGTCATGGGCAACCGCTTCCAGGGCGGCATCGAGCCTGGCGCCATGCCCGTCCTGCACCGCTATCTCGGCAACCCCGTGCTCAGCTTCATCGGCCGGCTGTTCTTCCGCATCAAGACGGGTGACTTCCATTGCGGGCTCAGGGGGTTCAACGCCGAGCGTATCAGGAAGCTCGACCTGCAGACGAGCGGCATGGAATTCGCCAGCGAGATGGTGGTTCGCAGCGCCCTTGCGGGTTTGCGCATAGAGGAGGTGCCGACCACGCTGAAGCCCGACGGCCGCAGCCGTCCGCCGCACCTGCGCACCTGGCGGGACGGCTGGCGCCATCTGAAGTTCCTGCTGGTGCACAATCCGCGCTGGATGTTCTTCATACCCGGCACCGTGCTGCTCAGCCTTGGCGCGCTGCTGGTGACGCTGTTGCTGCTGGGCCCGCTGCAGGTGATCGACAACCTGTCGCTCGACCTCAACACATTCGTCGCGGCCTGCTTCATGGTGGTGGTGGGCGTCCAGCTTCTCACCTTCGGCGCCATCTCGCGCTACTATGCCGAGATAACCGGCATTCTGCCGCCGAACAGGCGATCGGATTGGCTGACCAGAACCATCAGCACCGACCGCCTCGCGGCCAATGCCGGCATTTGCTTTGCCGGCGGTGCGCTGTTCTTCGGTTATGCACTTTTGCGTTGGGCGAGCCTCGGATTCGGCCCCTTGGATGATCCGGCAATTCCGCGCGTCGTCGTGCTGGGCCTGAGCCTGATCGTCATCTCGCTGCAGGCCTTCTTCTCGGCGTTCCTGCTCGGCGTCCTGGAAATACCGGTCAAGCGGCTGAAAGCCGCCTCAGCCGGCTCGGCCGACGATGCGCGGTTGGGCCAGGCCGCATGAACCGGGCCTTGACTCCCTTTCTGCAGACCCGCCTTTTCCGGTTTCTCACCGTGGGCGTCGGCGCCGCCCTGCTTCTGTTCGCCCTGTCCTGGCTGCTGGTCTCGCTCGGACTTTCGCCGTTCACCGGCAGTGTCGCCGCCTATGCGGTCAGCTTCGTCGTCGCCTATTCGGCGCAGCGCAGTTGGACCTTCGGCGGCCAGCACGACCATGCCGAGGCGATGCCGCGCTATCTTGCGCTGCAGGTCGGATGCGCCGCCTTCTCCGGTCTGGTGTCGCATGTGGCGGTGACGGATCTTGCCATGTCGCCGCTCTCGATGTCGGCATTGACCACCGTTGCGGCGAGCGCGGTGAGCTATGTCCTGTCATCGGTTTGGGTGTTTCCGGCTCGCGACTAGCCGCGGCCGCGCCGCCTTGGGCAAGCGGTTTTACGCTTTGTTGAACGAAGCGGCCTAGCCTGCGCCGAAAACACGCTGGAAGTTACCTCCGTGACCCTCATGAATCCTGTGCAGCTCCCCAAGGATGCAACCGGCCGCTCTTGGACAAAGGATCTCATGCTGGCGCTGTTGGCAGCCCTGGTCGTGCTCACGGTCAGCGCCGCCACAGGCTTTCGCCCGCTGGCCGATGCCGGCAACAACGACAATCTGCTGCGGCTTGTCGAAGTGCGCGACCTGCTGAACGGCCAGGGCTGGTTCGACCTTCATCAGTACAGAATGGGCCCGGAGGGCGGCTTCGTCATGCACTGGTCAAGGCTGGTCGACGTCCCGATCGCCACCCTCATCATGGCCGCTTACGCGCTGACCGGCAGCATGCCGCTCGCCGAAGCGGTGGCCCAGGTCCTCTGGCCGGCACTGTTGTTGTTGGCGACGCTGTTCTTCACCGCGCGCGCCGCGCGCAATTTCGCCGGTGGGGGCGCGGTGCTGCCGTCGGTCGTGATCGGCGCCGCCGCTTATAATTTCGTCGGCATCTATTGGCCCGCTGCGCTCGATCATCACAACGTCCAGCTCATGCTGACCATGGCGAGCCTCGCCCTGCTGCTCGAAGCGCCGGCCCAGAGGACGGCGGCCCTGTTTTCCGGCCTCTGCGCCGCGCTGACCCTCGCTGTCGGGATGGAGACCCTGCCCTATGTCGCCACACTCGGCGTCTGCGTGTCGCTGCTGTACGTCGTCGACGGCGCCGGCGAGCGCGCCATCGCCCGCGATTTCGGTCTCGGCTTCGCGGGCGTTTCGACGCTCGTCTTCGCTGCCACCATTCCGGCGTCAGCCTGGGGCGAGGCTCAATGCGATGCCTTCTCGACGGCGCAGTTCGTCGTCGCCGCCATTGCCGGTGCAGGGTTGTCGGCGATTGCGTCGGTCGACGTGGCCTCTCGCGACTGGCTGCGGCGCCTGCTCTGTCTGGGCTTGCTTGCCATCGTGCTCGGCGCTGTCGTGATGGCCTTCTTTCCGCAATGCCTGGCCGCGCCCTACGCCACCCTCGACCCGCGTCTCAAGGAGCTCTGGCTCGATCACATCGAGGAAGCCCAGTCGCTCGTGACACTTATAACTCATGATCCCAGGCGCGTGGCCGCCCGCTACGGCACGTCCTTCCTGGCGCTCGCTCTGATGGCGCTGCGCCTGGGCCGAGGCGGCTGGCGCCGCCAGGACAGCCTCGTCGGCGCGCTTCTTGTCGCTTCTTTCCTCGTCGGCGTCTGGCAGGTGCGCGGCACCACATTCTCGATCGCCTTTGCGCTGATCCCTCTTTCCGCTTGGATTGCGAAATGGCGCGCCCGCGCGGCGACAAATTCCTCTGTCGGGGTAGCGCTGCGCCTGGCCGCCGTCTGGCTGGTCTCGGTCAATCCGGTCTGGACCGGCGCCGCAGCCGCAACGTCCTTGGCTCTGGAAGGAAGCGCGTCCCCCGCCGATGAGGGGACCGCCGACAAAGCCTGCGAGAACAAGGCCAGCTTCGCGTCGCTCGGCCGCATTCCCGGCACCACCGTGCTTGCCACTTCCAATCTCGGCTCGCCGATCCTGGCCTTTACCGCGCATCGCGTCTTTGCCGGCCCCTATCACCGCAACATCGCCGGCAACCTCCTGGCACTCGACGCTTTCCTCGGCTCGGCCGACGACGCGCGACGGATCGTGCATGCACATGGCGTCGGCCTGGTCGCGGTCTGCCCCGGCAGCCCCGAAAGCGTCCTGCTGGCCAGGAAGGCCCCAGGCGGCTTCCTGGCCGGGCTGATCAACGGCAGCATTCCGGACTGGCTCGAACCCGTCGCGGAGACCAGGGGCAGCATGATCGAGCTCTATCGCGTCAGGCACGCGGGCTGATTGCGGAGCATGCCGTTCGGGGGTCGAAAAAATCGATTTTTTCGATACGCTTCCTAAAGGGTTTCCTGCCAGTCTCCGCGCAAATATCGAAGTCACCACAGGGACATGATGCAAACGACGTTTGGCACCGGGCAGCCAGGCAGGGAAAGCACGGATCTGGCCCTCACCGATCCGCTGACCGGGCTTGGCAACCATCGTCGCTTCGTCGACAAGGTCGATCGCCTGATCAGCGACCGCGCCGACGACCCGGCGCCCTTCACAGTCGGCATTCTCGATCTCGATGGCTTCAAGCCGATCAACGACCTGTTCGGCCATAAGGCCGGCGACGACATCCTGATCCAGGTGGCGATGCGGCTGCGCGCCTCGATGGACAGCTATTCCACCGTCTGCCGCATCGGCGCCGACGAGTTCGCCTTCCTCTACCCGATGGTGTTCAGCGAGGAGGCGGCGGCCGAGAAGTCGCGCATGCTCATCGAGATTCTTTCGGCGCCTTATGATGTCGGCGAGCGCACCGCTAGACTCTCCGCCTCGGTCGGCTGCTCGCTGTATTATTCCGGCGACGAGACCACCGAGATCCTGCTCAACAAGGCCGAAACCGCGCTCTATCACGCCAAGCGTTCGGGCCGTGGCCGCGTCGTCGTCTATACCCGCGAGATGGAGGAGGCCGCCAAGCGCGTCACCCGCATCGAGCAGGCGCTGCGCCGCGCCGTCTCGGCCGGCGAGGTCGAGCCGCATTTCCAGCCCATCGTCGATCTCAACACCCGCCGCACCATCGGTTTCGAGACCCTGGCGCGCTGGACCGATCGCGACCTCGGCATGGTGCCGCCAAGCGTCTTCATCCCGATCGCCGAGGAGCGCGGCATCATCGGCCCGCTCTCGCAGCTCGTGCTGCGCAAGGCGACCGAAGCGGCTCGCAGCTGGCCGAAGGATCTGTTCCTGTCCTTCAATCTGTCGCCCTCGCAGCTCGTCGACCAGAACACCGGCCTGCACATCCTGGCGATCCTCGACCGCACCGGCTTCGATCCGCGCCGGCTGGAGATCGAGATCACCGAGACCGGCCTGATGAACGATCCGGCTTCGGCCGAAAAGATCGTCGCCGATCTGCGCCGTGTCGGCATCCGTGTCTCGCTCGACGATTTCGGCACCGGCCAGTCCTCGCTTGGACGCCTGCGCGAGTTCCATTTCGACAAGCTCAAGATCGATCGCGCCTTCGTCGCCTCCATTCTCGACGACCGGCCGTCGGAGCATATCATCCGCGCCATTCTTGCCATGTGCGAAGGGCTCGGCATGGACGTCGTCGCCGAAGGCATCGAGGAAGAGGCGCAGGCCGACCGCCTCGTCCAGTTCGGCTGCGCCGGCGGCCAGGGCTATCTGTTCGGCAAGCCGGTCGACGCCGACGCCACGCTCGGCTACCTGCGCGATTCCTATCGCGGCGCGCTGCACGCCAAGGCGATCTGACCGGCCTATCCGTCCTCCGCCGGGCCCGGTCCGCCGGCTGCGGACGTCTCCATGTGCTTTTGTCAGACATAAGCGCGAAAATCTGACGTTTCTCCCTTGCCCGGACGACGTCTCTGGCTAGGATGCGCGCCGGCCAAAGGGAGAAAGAGATCATGATGCCATCGGCGCGTTTCGCCGACCTCGACGGCGCCTCGGTGCTGATCACCGGCGGCGGCTCCGGCATCGGCGCCGCGCTGACGGAAGGCTTCATGCGGCAGGGCGCCAGGGTCGCCTTTCTCGACATCGCCGACAAGCCCAGCAGGGCGCTTGCCGACCGCCTGGAAAAGGAGCTTGGCCGGCGGCCGCTCTATCTCAAGACCGACCTGCGCGACGTCGAGGCCCTGCGCGTTTCGGCGGCGAAGGCGGCTGAAGCGCATGGCGACGTCACCGTGCTCGTCAACAACGCGGCGCTCGACGACCGGCATGCGGTGGAAGACGTCACCGTCGAGTTCTGGGATAATAATCTGGCCATCAACCTGCGGCCGCACTTCTTCACCGCGCAGGCTGTGGCGCCCGGCATGAAGCGCGCCGGGGGCGGCTCGATCATCAACTTCACCTCGACCTCCTATCTCATCAACCACCCCGACATGCCGGCCTATACCGCTGCCAAGGCCGGCATACTCGGCCTCACCAAGGGCCTTGCCGGCAAGCTTGGCGCCGACCGCATCCGCGTCAACGCGATCGCGCCGGGCTGGGTGATCACCGAGCGGCAGCAGAAGCTCTGGGTCACCGAAGGCTCGCTCGCCGCCCATGTCGCCAAGCAGTGCATCAAGGAGGTCATGCAACCCGACGACGTCGTCGGCACGGTTTTGTTCCTGGCGTCCGACGCCTCGCGCATGCTGACGGCGCAGATGCTGATCGTCGACGGAGGCTTCCTTTGAGCGGCGCCCCGGCGATCGCCGCGCTCGACTGGGGCACGACAAGGCTCAGGGCCTGGCTGCTCGATGCTTCCGGCAAGGTGCTTGCCGAGCGGCGAAGCGATGACGGGCTGATCACCGCGCGCGAAAAAGGTTTTGCGAAGGTGCTGGAGGGACATCTTGCCGCCATGGGCGCTCCCCAGGCGCTGCCGGTGATCATCTGCGGCATGGCGGGTTCGCGCCAGGGCTGGCTCGAGGCGCCCTATGTCGGCGTGCCGGCGCCGATCGGCGCCATTTTGCGCGGCGCCGCCCGCATCGAGAGCGAGCGCCGCGATGTCCGCATCGTGCCGGGGCTGGCGCAGCGCCTGGCCGACGCGCCGGATGTCATGCGCGGCGAGGAGACCCAGCTTGCCGGCGCCGGCCTGCCGGCAAATGGCCGCCACCTTGTCTGCATGCCCGGGACGCATTCGAAATGGGTCGTGGTCGAGGACGGCGCGGTCGCCGGCTTCGGCACCTGGCCGACGGGCGAGCTGTTTTCGGTGCTGTCCGCGCATTCGATCCTGAAACATTCGCTAGGCGAGCATCCGGCCCCGGTGGCGGCGGACAATCCTTTCTTCCGCCAATGGTGCGAGCAGGCGCTGGGCGAGGGCGGCGACGTCATTTCGAAGCTGTTCGCGATCCGCGCCGCGGGACTGCTACAGGATTTGAAATCCGAGGATGCCGCAGCCTGCCTGTCCGGACTGCTGATCGGCGGCGAGATCGCCTCGGCCACGCGCCGCTATGGCTTCAGCGAAACGCCGGTGGTGTTGATCGCCTCCGGCGCGCTCGCCAACCTTTACGGCGCAGTCTTGGACCTGGCCGGCTTGCCCTTCAGGACGGTCGATGCGGACGAAGCGGTGCGCGCTGGCCTCATCGAGGCAGCGTGCGAGAACGGCATGATCGGAGGCGCAGCGTGACTGAGACCGCACCCTTTCCAAAACTCCGGCGCGGCCTTGTCGCCATCCTGCGCGGGCTGAAGCCGACCGAAGCGGTGGCGATCGGCCGGGCGGTTTTCGACGCCGGCATCGAGGCGATCGAGGTGCCGCTCAATTCGCCCGAGCCGTTCACCTCCATCGCCAGTATCGCCGCGGCGCTTCCCGAAACCGCGCTGGTCGGCGCCGGCACGGTGCTGACTGCGGCCGATGTCGACGCCCTGCACGAGGCCGGCGGCCGGCTGCTGGTCAGCCCCAACATCGATGCCGAAGTCATGGGCCGCGCGATGCACCATGGCATGGTGACGATGCCCGGCGTGTTCACGCCCACCGAGGCGTTCCTTGCCATCAGGCTCGGCGCCTCGGCGCTGAAATTCTTCCCGGCAAGCGTGCTCGGCGCCGTCGGCATTTCGGCGATGCGCGCCGTGCTGCCGGCCGCCACCGTGATCGGCGCTGTCGGCGGCGTTTCCGACAAGGATTTTGCCGGCTACAAGACGGCTGGCGTCAGCGTCTTCGGCCTCGGATCGAGCCTCTACAAGCCGGGCGCCACCGCCGAAGAGGTGGTTGAGCGCGCCCGCGCCGCGGTCGCCGCCTGGGACGAAGCCTTCGGAGCGGCATGATGGACAGCGTTTCGGTCTTGAGCGACCACATCTGCCAGCTGGGCGAAGGCCCGAGCTACGATCCGGTCACCGACACGCTGTTCTGGTTCGACATCGTCAACGGCAAACTGCTGGAAAAGCCGCTCAGCGGCACCCTGAAGGTCCACGATCTCGGCCTGATGGCCAGCGCCATCGCCATCATCGATGACGCCCGCCAGCTGATCGCCACCGAGACGGGCCTCCATGTCCGGGACGTCGAGACCGGCAGGTTGACGTTGCACACACCGATCGAGGCCGACAACCCGCTCACCCGTTCCAACGATTCCCGCGTCCACCCTTGCGGTGCCTTCTGGACCGGCACGATGGGCAAGGACGAGGAGAAGGGTGCCGGTTCGATCTACTGGTTCTTCAAAGGCGAGCTGCGGCGCCTGTTTTCGGGAATCACCGTCTCCAATTCCATCTGCTTCTCGCAGGACGGAACCATCGCCTATTACACCGACACCGCGACCGGGCTGCTGATGCGCGTCGCCTGCGATGCGGCGACCGGCCTGCCGACAGGCGAGGCAAAGGTGTTTGTCGATCATCGCTCGTACAAGGGCTATGTCGATGGCTCCGTCGTCGACCGCGACGGTGTGCTGTGGAATGCCGTCTGGGGCGGCAAGGCGGTCAAGGCCTATTCGCCCGACGGCACGCTGCTGCGCGAGGTCGCGATGCCGGTGACGCAGCCGTCCTGTCCCGCCTTCGTCGGCGCGAAGGCCGACCGCCTGGCGGTGACGTCGGCCTGGAAGGGCAAGGACGACAAGCAACGCCAGCTCGACCCGCAAGCCGGTATGACCTTCGTTCTGGATGTGCCAGTCAGGGGCCGCTTCGAGCCGCGCGTGCTGATCGCCTGATACCGCTCCGGCCGGTGGGCTTCTGGCGGGCTTGGTTAGGAAGTGAAGAACCATGCGGAGAGCTGTAGTTCTGTGACTGTTGAATAAAGTCGCAAGAACCCGCATCCTTCGCGAATGCACATATCTGTGCCATTCGAGCTTGCCCGCTCCAGCATTGCTTTCGTCGAATCGGGCGGCCCTTCCAGACCATGGCCGACTTCACGGCGCTCCAGGTGATAGCGGGCAGGCCGCCAGGGTTGCAAGCACGTCCAAAAACTTCGTCATTCCAGGGCGGAGCAAGGAGCGAAGCGACGCGCGCAGACCCTGAAATCCATGCCGTTACCCGGTCCGTGGAGTGCAGCGGGGGCAGAATTCTGGACCGTAGCGGCGCGTTGAAGTTACGGCATGGATCCTCGGGTCTGCGCGCGTCGCGTCGCTCCTTGCTCCGCCCGTGGATGACGACAAGATGGGCGTGTCGGCTAATCTCCAACGTGCCAACGCAGCCGATCCCCTTACTTCGACGACCTAAACCCCCTCGACCAGCACGATCTCGCCGTCGGCCACCTTCTGGCGGATGGCGACGGCACGCTGATATTCGGGCGAGTGGTAGCAATCGCGCGCCGCCGCCAGCGACTCGAATTCGATGATGACGTTGCGGCCACGCCCGGGACCTTCGGCCTTTTCGTGCTCGCCGCCGCGCGCCAGGAATTTTCCACCGAAGCGCTCGAAGGCGGGCTTGGCCGCGGCGACATAGTCCTTGTAGCCCTCGGCGTCGCGCACATCGACGCGTGCGATCCAGTATCCCTTTGGCATCTGTCTTCCTCCGGTTTGAAACGTCAGGCGGATTGCATCTCGGCCAGGATCGCCTCGGCCGCCGCGCGCCGGTCCGGCGCGGCGACGATCGGCCGGCCGACGACGAGGTGGCTGGAACCGTTGCGAATAGCCTGCGCCGGCGTCACCACGCGTTTCTGGTCGCCATGATCGCTGCCTGCCGGACGGATGCCGGGGGTCACCACAGCCATGTCGGGGCCGACGATCCGGCGCACCGCTTCCGCCTCCTCGGCCGAGCAGACGATGCCGCCCATGCCGGCATGCAGCGCCTGTTCGGCGCGCCTCAGCACCAGCGTGTGCGGGTCGTATTCATAGCCGGCGTCGATCACGTCCTGCTCGTCCATCGAGGTCAGCACGGTGACCCCCAGCAGGCAGAGATCGCTGCCCTTGGCTGCCTCGACCGCCGCCTTCATGGTCTTGGGATAGGCATGCAGCGTCAGCATCGACATGCCCATCCTCACGATGTTCTCGACACCTTTGGCCACCGTATTGTCGATATCGAGCAGCTTCATGTCGAGGAAGATCTTGGTGCCGCCGCTGGCGAGTTCGCGCGCGAAGTCGAGCCCGCCGGCGAAGGCGAGCTGGTAGCCGATCTTATAGAAGGAGACGGAGCCTTCCAGCTCGCGCACTGCCCTCTCGGCGTCCTTGAGCGTCGGCAGGTCGAGGCCGACGATCAGCCTGTCGCGCATCCCTTCGGCCTGCACGGAGTGCATCACGCCTCGATCCGGATGGACAGCATGCGCGAGGTTTCGATCAGTGTCCGGCATAGGCGCTCCATCGATTGGTGTAGTCGTTCGTCCCGGAACTGCCCATCCTGGTCGAAGGCCTCGCCGGCGTTCGACACCGAACATTCCGGCGTAATCACTTCCATCTGGCAGCGCACCAGCACGGCGCGCAGATGATTGATGCAGCGTATGCCGGCAAACTTGCCCTCGGAGGACGAGCAGAGGCCGACGGGCTTGGCGGAGAGCGGCCTGAACGGACGGCTGCCTTCCCTGCGTATGCGGCTTACCCAATCGATCGCGTTCTTCAGCAGCGGCGGGATCGAGCCATTATATTCGGGCGTCGCGATCAGAAGCCCGTCATGGGTGCCGATCAGCCGGCCGAGCCGGACAGCGTTTTCCGGGACGCCTTTTTCCTTTTCCAGGTCCTCGTCCATGATCGGCAACGGATAGTCGCCCAGCGATATGCGCGTCACTTCGGCGCCCTGCAAGGCGAGTTCCTTCTGCGCCACGTCGGCCGTCCGGCCGCTGAACGCGCCCGTGCGCACCGAGCCGGCGAAGACGAGGATTTTCGGGATTACTGCCATTGGCCACCTTGTTCCCGGACAGGTACAGCCAGGGGCCATTCAAATCAACGGCTGGATGAGGGGACAGGGGTTAAGGGAGTAGGGGAGTAGGGCAGTAAGGGAGTAAGGGAGTAAGGGAGTAAGGGAGTAAGGGAGTAAGGGAGTAAGGGAGTTGCCTCGATTTTCCCTATTCCCCTAATCCCTTCTCATCTAATGCGCATTGCGCCGGTAGATCCACAGCTGCGTCGGCGGAATGTTGCGAATGATGAAATCGAAATGCTTGACGGTGTAGTCGCCGCGGCCGGGCGGGATCGGCGACATCGGCCCGTAGGTCAGCTGGACGATCGGCCGGCCGGCGGGAATGCGGTCGAGCAGGCTTTCGATATAGGCGATGCGCTGGGCAACCGGGAAATTGAGCAGCGGCACGCCCGAGACGACCGAATCGAACACCATGTCACGCTTGTCGCCGAGCGTGGCATTCAGATTGAAGGCGTCGCCCTCGATGACGTTGACGCCCGGATAGAGCCGGCGCAGGTGACGCACGAAGTCGGTGGAATACTCGACCGCGTAGAGATTTTCCGGCTTCACGCCTTGGGCGAGAATGGCGCGGGTGATGACGCCGGTGCCGGGCCCGACCTCGAGCACCGGCAGGCCCGACTTCGGGTTGACGACCGAGGCCATCTTGCGTGCGGTGACCGAACTGGTAGGGACGATGGAGCCGACCGCCTTGGGCTTGTCGATCCAGCCCTTGAAGAACTTCAGCTCGTCATCGAACTTTTCCGCAAGCGCTTTGCGCAACCCGGGACCACGTGCCATGCGAGCTCTCCTCAACGCTCCCCCCGCCCCGCTACTTAACAGCTAGGTGGAACAAGGCAAGGCGTCAATCTGGCATAAGGTGTTGATGACGCTTGGTGCGGGGGCGGTAACGCAAGTCGCCCAAAAGTGCGAAGCGGTTTTGGGGCAACGACTTGCGTCAGGAAAATCTCAGCTCTCGCCGAAAGACTCGAAAAAGTCCTTCATGCGGGCGAAAAAGCCGCTCGACTGCGGCGAGTTGTCCTTCGAGGACAGCTGCTCGAACTCTTCCAGCAGCTCGCGCTGGCGCCGCGACAGATTCTGCGGCGTCTCGACCGCCGTCTGGATGTAGAGATCGCCGACATTGGGCTGGCGCAGCACCGGCATCCCCTTGCCCTTGAGCCGGAACTGGCGGCCGTTCTGGGTGCCTTCCGGCACTTTCACCTTGGTCTGCGTGCCGTCGAGCGTCGTCACCTCGAACGAGCCGCCAAGCGCAGCCGTCGTCATCGAGATCGGCACCTTGCAGTAGAGATCCGCGCCGTCGCGCTGGAAGAATTCGTGCGGTTTCACCGCCAGGAAGATATAGAGGTCGCCCGACGGTCCGCCGCGCAGGCCGGCTTCGCCCTCATTGGCAAGGCGGATGCGGGTGCCGTCCTCGATGCCGGCCGGAATGTTGACCGACAGCGAACGCTCCTCGGTGACGCGGCCCTGGCCGGCGCATTTCGGGCAGGGGTCCTTGATCGTCTGGCCGCGGCCCTGGCATTGCGGGCAGGTCCGCTCGATCGAGAAGAAGCCTTGCGTGGCGCGCACCTTGCCGTGGCCATGGCACATGGCGCAGGTGGCGGGCTGGGTGCCCGGCTTGGCGCCGCTGCCCGAACATTCCGCGCAGGAGATCGAGGCCGGAACCCGGATCTGCGCCGTCTTGCCGGAGAACGCTTCTTCGAGCGAGATCTCCATATTGTAGCGTAGATCGGCGCCGCGCTCCCGGCCGCCTGAGGAGCGGCGCTGGCGGCCGCCCATCATGTCGCCGAATATGTCCTCGAAAATGTCGGCGAAGCCGCCGGCGCCGAAGCCGTGCGCAGCGCCGTTCATGCCGCCCTGCTCGAAGGCGGCGTGGCCGAAACGGTCATAGGCCGCGCGCTTCTGTGGATCCTTCAGCGTCTCGTAGGCTTCGTTGATTTCCTTGAACTTGTGCTCGCAGGCATGGTCGCCTGGGTTGCGGTCGGGATGGAACTGCATGGCGAGCTTGCGGAAAGCGCTCTTGAGCTCCTTGTCATCGGCGCCCTTCTGCACGCCCAGCGTTTCGTAGAAATCAGCTTTCATCTTTTCCCGCTGTCCGGATGCTCAATGTCTTCAAGCATTGTTGCGACGTTTGCCGGCACGTTGTTCGATTTAGGAGCGATGATGCCCGGATGCTAGTGCCGAGCCGGGCTCCTGCAGTGTTTTTCCGTCACTTTTTAGCTCGGGGTTGCAAAAAAGCCCGGCTTTGCGCCGGGCTCTTCGCAACTATCTGCCGTCAGCCGGCTCAGGCCGACTTCTTCTTGTCGTCGTCTTCGTCGATTTCCTCGAAGTCGGCGTCGACCACGTCCGAGTCCTTGGCGGCGTCCGCCTTCGCGTCGGCTTCCGCCGCTTCCTTCTGCGAGGCCTCGTACATGGCCTGGCCAAGCTTCATCGACGCTTCGGCGAGCGCCTGCGACTTGGCCTCGATGGCGGCGACGTCGTCGCCTTCGGCAGCAGCCTTCAGCGCCGAGATGGCGTCGGCGATGGCGGTGCGGTCAGCCTCCGAGACCTTGTCGCCATACTCCTTCAGCGACTTCTCCGACGAATGCACCAGCGCTTCGGCCTGGTTGCGGGCCTCGACCAGGGCACGGCGCTTCTTGTCGGCTTCGGCATTGGCCTCGGCGTCCTTCACCATCTTCTCGATGTCGGCGTCGGACAGACCGCCCGAGGCCTGGATGCGGATCTGGTGCTCCTTGCCGGTGCCCTTGTCCTTGGCCGAGACGTTGACGATGCCGTTGGCATCGATGTCGAAGGTGACTTCGATCTGCGGCACGCCGCGCGGGGCCGGCGGGATGCCGACCAGGTCGAACTGGCCGAGCAGCTTGTTGTCGGCCGCCATCTCGCGCTCACCCTGGAAGACGCGGATGGTCACCGCAGACTGCGAATCCTCGGCCGTCGAGAACACCTGGCTCTTCTTGGTCGGGATCGTCGTGTTGCGCTCGATCAGCCGGGTGAACACGCCGCCCAGCGTCTCGATGCCGAGCGACAGCGGCGTCACGTCGAGCAGCAGCACGTCCTTGACGTCGCCCTGCAGCACGCCGGCCTGGATCGCGGCGCCGAGCGCGACGACCTCATCCGGATTGACGCCCTTGTGCGGCTCCTTGCCGAAGAACTGCTTCACGATCTCCTGGATCTTGGGCATGCGGGTCATGCCGCCGACCAGCACCACCTCGTCGATCTCGCCCGCCTTCAGGCCGGCGTCCTTGAGCGCTGCCTTGCAGGGATCGATCGTGCGCTGCACGAGATCCTCGACCAGGCTTTCGAATTTCGCCCGGGTGAGTTTCATCGTCAGGTGCTTGGGCCCGCTGGCGTCGGCGGTGATGAAGGGCAGGTTGATCTCGGTCTGCGTCGTCGACGACAGCTCGATCTTGGCCTTCTCGGCCGCTTCCTTCAGGCGCTGCAGGGCGAGCTTGTCGGCCTTCAGGTCGATGCCCTGTTCCTTCTTGAACTCGGCCGCCAGATACTCGACCAGGCGCATGTCGAAATCCTCGCCGCCGAGGAAGGTGTCGCCATTGGTCGACTTCACCTCGAAGACGCCGTCGCCGATTTCGAGCACCGAAATGTCGAAAGTGCCGCCGCCAAGGTCATAGACGGCGATGGTCTTGCCGTCCTTCTTTTCCAGGCCGTAGGCGAGCGCGGCAGCGGTCGGCTCGTTGATGATGCGCAGCACCTCGAGCCCGGCGATCTTACCGGCGTCCTTGGTCGCCTGGCGCTGGGCGTCGTTGAAATACGCCGGAACGGTGATGACCGCCTTCTCGACCTTCTCGCCGAGATAGGCTTCCGCCGTTTCCTTCATCTTCTGCAGGATCATCGCCGAGATCTGGCTGGGCGATTGCTTCTTGCCGCTGGCCTCGACCCAAGCGTCGCCATTGTCTCCCTTGACGATCTTGTAGGGGACAAGCTTCTTGTCCTTCTCCGTCACCGGATCGTCATAGCGGCGGCCGATGAGGCGCTTGACCGCGAAGATGGTGTTTTCCGGATTGGTGACCGCCTGGCGCTTGGCCGGCTGGCCGACGAGACGTTCGCCGTCGCTCGAGATGGCGACGATGGAAGGCGTCGTGCGCGCACCTTCCGCATTCTCGATCACCTTGGGCTCCTTGCCGTCCATAATGGCGATGCAGGAGTTGGTGGTGCCGAGATCGATACCGATAACTTTTGCCATTGCTCTAGTCTCTCCTCTAAGCAGGCTCTCAGGACCCTGAAAGGCGTTCCGACGAAAGCCCCTGTTCACAAGAATGCCGTCCCGTCCCGGTCTGCCAGGGCCGGACGGCTTGGCGCGTATATAAGAACAGGCTGCACGGCGCGCAAGCATCCTGCGCAAGCAGTTGGCGATCCCGTTCCGCCGCCCCAAAACGACTTGAATCAAGCATATCGCAGCCGATTTGATCGCCCGATGCGGCCGCGCGCGCCAAATCCGGCGCGGGCAAAATCGTCGCAGTCGCCGGGATCAGGCGTCGAAGGCTTGCGGACACAGCGCCTGCAGCTTCGCAGAGACATGACTCCCGCCTGCGATCACCAGCGTGATGGCGAACTGCATGCGCTGGTCGAGATCATCGGTCACGGAACGGCTCGCGCTTGGGGAAGACGGCTGCCCTTCGCAGACAAAAGCCGGCAAAGCCGCTTGGGGTCACGCCGCCCGTGAGATCGATCCATGGACGTCCGCGAGAATCTCGAACGAGCGCACGCGCGCCGCATGGTCATGGATCTGGGCCGTCACCATCAGCTCGTCGGCGCCGGTGCGGCGGACGAAGGCCGCGATGCCCTGGCGCACCGTTTCCGGCGAACCGACGACGGCGCAGGACAGCGCTTGGCCAAGCATGATCTTGGCGACCGGATCGAGGTCGCGCTCATAGTTCTCGACCGGCGGCGGCAACTTGCCGGGGCGGCCGCTGCGCAAATTGACGAAAGCCTGCTGCAGCGAGGTGAACAAGAGCCGCGCCTCCGCGTCGGTGGGCGCGGCAAAGACGTTGAGGCCGAGCATGACATAGGGCTTGTCGAGCTGCGCCGAGGGTTGGAAGCGGGTGCGATAGACCTCCAGCGCGTGCTCCAGCTCGGCCGGCGCGAAATGCGAAGCGAACGCGTAAGGCAGTCCGAGCAGCGCAGCGAGCTGTGCGCCGTAGAGGCTGGAGCCGAGGATCCAGACCGGCACCTCCTGGCCTTCGCCGGGCACTGCACGAATGCGTTGGCCCTCCTCGGCCGGCTGGAAGTAGCCCATCAGCTCGACGACGTCCTGCGGGAAATTATCGCTGGCCTCCAGGTTGCGGCGCAGCGCGCGCGCCGTCGCCATGTCGGTGCCGGGGGCGCGGCCGAGACCGAGGTCTATGCGGCCGGGGTGGAGCGCGGCCAAGGTGCCGAACTGCTCGGCGATGACCAGCGGCGCGTGGTTGGGCAGCATGATGCCGCCGGCGCCGACGCGGATCGACTTGGTGCCGCCGGCGACATGCGCGATCACCACGGAAGTCGCGGCACTCGCGATACCCGGCATGTTGTGGTGCTCGGCAAGCCAGTAGCGCCTGTAGCCGAGCCGTTCGGCATGGCGGGCGAGGTCGAGCGAATTGGCGAGCGACTGCGAGGCGTTGCCGCCATGGGTGATCGGCGACAGGTCGAGAACCGAAAGGGCCGTCATGTCTTACCTCTCCACGATGTTTTTTGCTGCGGAGCATCGGTCGCTCCGCGATCGCCGATGCGGGGCGATTGTGGATCGATGTCGAAGGGGACCGCGGTCATGAAGGTCCGGGCTTTGACCGGCCCGATATAGGCACTCGCCCTGGCCGCCGCAAACAAGGGGAGCGGACCAAGGATTGGGCCAGATACAACGCTTGTCCCCCAATGCGCAGCGGTCCTTGAGGACATGCCATTGCCAGCGACCTAAGCCGCTGTCTTTCGGTTTTCCCGACGCGTCTTCAGGCAGCAGGCTTGTGGTTGTTCTCGTCCGCCTCGTCGTCGACGACGATGGTCTGCTGCGCGGCCAGGAAGTTGCCGACGTGGCTCAAGCCTTCGAAATGGTCGCAGAACACCTTCACCACCACCAGCAGCGGCACCGCCATCAACGCGCCGATGAAGCCCCACAGCCACGACCAGAAAGCGATGGCGATGAAGACTGCGACCGCATTGATCTCGAGCCTGCGTCCCACCATTATCGGCGTCACGAACTGGCCCTCGACCAGATCGCAGAGCAAGACGAAGCTCGGCGCCAGCAGCGCGTAGGAAATGCTGTCGAAGCTGATCAGCGCGATTATCGTTACCAGCAGAAGGGTGATCAGCGCCCCGACATAAGGCAGGAAGTTGAGGAGCGTCGCCGCCGCGCCCCACACCTGTGGGTTGGGCATGCCGAGCCCCCAAAGGCCCATTCCGATCACCGTGCCCAGCCCCACATTGATGACGGCCACCGTGAGCAGGTAATGCGAGATTTCGCGCTCCACGTCGTAGACCACGCGCAGCGCCCGCTTCTTCTGGCTGAGGCTGGCGAAGGACTGGATGATCTTCTCGTAGAAGAGCGTGCCGGAGGCGAGCAGGAACAGCGACAGCACGAAGACGATGGTGATGCTGGTGCCGGCCGACAGCACATTGCCCGCGGCAGTGGACAGGATGCCGGAGGGCGCCACCGAGACCTTCTGCACGCCGGGTTCCTGGGACGTCTCGGTGAGCCCGCCCAGCTGGTGAGAAATTTCCATGATCTTTTCGAGCGGCCGTTTGAGCTGTGCCAGCCGCTCGGTCAGCTGCATGCCGATCGAGGAGGAGTTGTTGATGAGCTCGATGACCGGACCGCTGAGCAGGTAGCCGGCCGACGCGATCAGGAAGACCGAGAGCAGCACCAGCAGTGTCGCCGAGACCACATCGGGTATGCCGTGCTTGCGCAGAAAGCGCACGATCGGCGTCAGCGTCAGCGCCAGCAGGAAAGCCAGGATGACCGGCATGAAGAAGTCGCGCCCGAAATAAAGCGCATAGACGCTCATCAGCAGGAAAATGCCGATCAGCAGCGAACGCATAAGCCGCACTTCCGGCCCGACCTTGGGCGGATCAGGGGTTTCGGCCATGCCTGCGCCCGAGGTGGTCGACTCGGCTTTCATCCTTTCCCCTCAGGCGCCGCAATGGGCGGCATGGGCGGAAACGCCCCTGACGCGCCAAAAGTTCCGTTAGCCGAGGGCGACGGAAGCATCGGGTCCGTCGCCCTCAGAATGTCGGCCAGGCTACTGCGCCGCCACAGCCGGGACGGGCTTTGCCGTCTCCTTGCGCACGATCGGCGCCACCTTGGTGCCGTAGAGCTCGATCGCCTTCATGATCTTGGCATGCGGCATGGTGCCGATCGCCATCTGCACCAGGAAGCGGTCGTTGCCGAAGATCTTGTGCTGCGCGACGATCTTTTCCGCGACCTGCTCGGGACTGCCGACGAACAGCGCGCCGTTCGGTCCGCGCGACTGGTCGAAATGCGCCCGCGAGGTCGGCCCCCAGCCGCGCTCGCGGCCGATCCGGTTCATCACCTCGGCCTGCGGCGCGTAGAAATCGTCGGCCGCCTTCTCGGTCGACTCGGCGATGAAGCCGTGCACGTTGAGGCTGGTGGCAAGCGAGCCCGGGTCGTTGCCGGCCCGCCTTGCCGCTTCGCGATAAATCTGAAACAGCGGCGCGAAGCGCGCCGGCTCGCCGCCGATGATGGCGAGCGCCAGCGGCAGGCCGAGCGCGCCCGCGCGGGCGGCGGACTGCGGCGTGCCGCCAATCGCGATCCAGATCGGCAGCTTCTCCTGGTGCGGTCGTGGATAGACGCCGCGACCGTTGATCGGCGCCCGCAGTTTGCCGGACCAGGTGACCTTCACGCTGTCGCGGATGGCGAGCAGCAGGTCGAGCTTTTCGGCGAACAGCTCGTCATAGTCCTCGAGCTTGTAGCCGAACAGCGGAAAGGACTCGATGAAAGAGCCGCGGCCGGCCATGATCTCGGCGCGGCCGCCGGACAAGAGATCGAGTGTGGCAAACTGCTGGAAGACGCGCACTGGATCGTCGGATGAGAGCACGGTGACCGCGCTGGTCAGCTTGATGCGCTTCGTGCGCTCCGCCGCAGCGGCCAGTGCCACGGCGGGCGCCGAGGCCGCGTAGTCGGGACGATGATGCTCGCCGAGGCCGAACACGTCGAGGCCGACCTGGTCGGCCAGCTCGATTTCCTCGATCAGGTTGCGCAGCCGTTCATGCGGGCCGATGGCGCCGGGACCCGGTTCCGGGCTGACATCCGCGAAAGTGTAGAGGCCGAGTTCCATTTTCATGCATCCTGGTGCGCTGTTTGCGCGTTGTCTCTCGGCGCTAGAGGTAGCGATCGGCGGTGCCGCCCGCCAGTGGCGCGATTCGTGAACAGTGCATCGCGCGAACCAGGACGTATCCCGCCGGCAACAGCTCAGAATTTCATGGCTGGCATACCGATTTGGCGCTTGAACTCATGACTTTCGCGCGTATGTAAGCGTCGCGAATTGACTGCAAGGAAGTGGACTTGGCTATCTACAGGGAAAAAGACATTTTCGAGCGGCGCAACGCCGCGAACGAGGCAAAGAAGGCGCTCCTTGAGCGCTTCAAGGCAAGGCCGGCCGCCGACGACCCAGCGGTGCTGGCGCGTCAGGCCGAGCGCAAGGCAATTCTCGAGGCCCGCGCTATCCGCGAGGCCGAGAAGGCCAGGCTGAAGCAGGAAAAGCTGGCGCGCGAAGCGGCCGAGAGGGCCGAGCGCGAGGCAGCGGCTGAAGCGGCTCGCATAGCCGCCGAAGAAGTGGCGGCAGCCGAGGCCAAGATCCGCGAAGCCGAGGAGAACGAGCGCATCGCGCGCTTGCTCGCCGACGAGGCCGAGCGTAAGGCCAAGCGCGATGCGCGCTACGCTGCCCGCAAGGCGCGCGTCGGCCGGACGCCGCCAGGCTTCTCCGCCCGCTAACAGCGGTTTCGTTCCAAGATGGCTCAGGGTCGCCAGTGGCGGCCCTGAAGGCGTTTGTCCTGGTGTCTTTGCTCGGGCGTGTCAGGCGACCAGCTTCAGCCCGACGATGCCGCAGACGATCAGGCCGATGCAGGCAAGTCGCACCACGGTCGCCGGCTCGCCGAGGAGCCAGATGCCGAGCAAGGCCGTGCCGACGGTGCCGATCCCGGTCCAGACCGCGTAGGCCGTACCGACCGGCAGCGTCTTCAGCGCCAGGCCGAGCAAGCCGAGACTGATGATCATCGAGGCAATTGTCAGCACGGTCGGCATCAGCCTCGAGAAGCCGTCCGTGTATTTGAGGCCGACCGCCCAGCCGATCTCGAACAGACCGGCGAAGAACAGAAAAATCCAGGACATCACAGTCACCCCATCGATCCGGCATCGCGTGTTGCGAATGCGGGAAGTGGCGGGTCGTCCCGGCCAAGTTTCATGAAAAGCGAGGTCGTCCTCGCTGCGCTGAAATACTGCATGTCACGCAAAACTGTGCAGCGGTCTTGCGAAAACGACATGCATAAAACAAAGGTCTAGAGCGCGTCGCTGCCCAGTTCCCCGATCAACAAAGCACCGGCAGCACTGTCCATGCTGCCGGCTGCAAATTGAGTCGAGAAGGATCGTGAGAGGCTATTTTTCCTTGATCCTGATCGCCTTGACGGGCGGCGCCTTGAGGGCCGGGGCCGCGGCAGGCTTCTTCGCGTCCTTCTTCGGCTTGCGGGGTTCCTTGCCCGCCTTCATCGCACCTTTAGCCATGATTCGCTCCTCCGCTTGTGGGCAGCCAAGTGAAACAAGAGAAGCGCCCGACCGCAAGTGGCTGCGCATGGTCGGAGCCGGTTTCGGCGATTTCGATCAGTTTGCTCGGCACGGCGCGGACTCGGAAAGCAGCGACTGAACTATAGCGCTAACCCCGCCGTGAACCTCGGGACCGCTGGCGCATTGTCTGTGGAGCTTAGGTCGCCGCGCCGCTAAGCTCGTCGGCGTCAGACAGGTCAGGAACGCGAATGGCAGGGCATGCCGGTTCGAAAAGGGTGATCTATGCCGCGCTCGCCGGCAACCTTGCGATCGCGTTGACCAAGTTCGCCGCGGCCCTCTTCACCGGCTCGTCCGCCATGCTGTCGGAAGGCGTTCACTCGCTGGTCGACACAGGCAATGGCGCACTGCTTCTCTATGGCATGCATCGCGCCGCGCGCCCCGCCGACCACACGCATCCGCTCGGACATGGACGCGAGCTCTATTTCTGGAGCTTCATCGTCGCGCTTCTGGTTTTCGCGCTCGGCGCCGGCGTTTCCTTCTATGAGGGCATCATCCACATCATGACGCCCGAACCGGTCGTCAACGCCAAGGTCAACTATGTCGTGCTCGCCTTGTCCTTCCTGTTCGAAGGCAGTTCCTGGCTGGTGGCGCTGAAGGAGTTCCGTCGCCAAAAGGGCCGGCAGGGCTGGCTCGAGGCGGTGCGCCGCAGCAAGGATCCGAGCGTCTATACCGTGCTGTTCGAGGACAGTGCGGCGCTGCTCGGACTGATGGTCGCATTTGCCGGCATCCTGTCAGCCGAACTCCTGGAAATCCCCGAGCTCGACGGGCTCGGCTCGATCGGCATCGCGATCATCCTCGGCGCGACCGCCATCTTCCTGGCGCGCGAGAGCAAGGGCCTGCTGCTTGGCGAGCCCGCTTCACCGGAGGTGCAGAGGAAGGTGCTGGCGATTGCCGGCCAGGACCCGGCCGTGCAGCAGGCGAACGGTATATTGAGCGTCCATATCGGCCCGGAGGAGATCGTCGCCGGCTTGAGCATCGAGTTCGAGGATCACCTCACCGCTCCCGATATCGAAGCTTGCGTCGAGCGGCTGGAGGCGCGGCTGAAAGAAGAGATGCCGCAGATCACCAGACTGTTCGTCAAGCCGCAGGCGACTGGCACATGGGAGCTGCGGCGCAGGGCCATCGCCGAGGCGGCCGGCGAGGACTAGGCTTAGGACAAACTCTTGAGGAGGAAGGCTGATGAAGATCGACGGCGGATGCCATTGCGGCGCCATCACCTATGAGGCGGAGGTCGATCCGGAAAAGACCTCGATCTGCCACTGCACGGATTGCCAGCAACTGACCGGCACCGCTTTCCGCGTGACGGTCCCGGCGCCGGAAAGCAACTACAGGATCACCAGCGGCACGCCGAAGGTCTACATCAAGACCGGCTCGAGCGGGGCCAAGCGCGCGCAGGGCTTTTGCGGCGAGTGCGGGTCGCATCTCTATGCCACGTCGGTGGGCGACGGACCGAAAATCTATGGCATCAGGGTCGGCACAGCGCGTCAGCGCGAGGAGCTCGTTCCCAGAAGACAGGTCTGGCACCGCTCGGCGCTGCATTGGCTGCCTGAATTCGAAGGCATGACGACGATCGAGGAGCAGTAGCAGCGAAGCCCTTGGCGATTGGCGGAAGCCTTCTCACCTTCGTCATCCTCGGGCTTGACCCGAGCATCCATTCCGTGACGTCTCTTGAAGCGCGCGGCGGCACAGAACTCTGCACCGCGGCAACGCCGGAATGGATTCTAGGGTTGGCGCGCGTCGCTTCGCTCCTTGCTCCGCCATAGAATGACGAAGCGATGGGCGTTCTGACCTATCTCCAAGGTATGCACCTAGGAAGAATCGCTCTTTCCAACCTCCGCGTCGAGCAGCTACTCGCTGTCTTCCACGACCCTAAGCCGTAACTGGCCTGTCTTGGAATCCGCCACCCGCGCGCTTGGCTCGATCCTGGCCGGACCGCCGCGGGCCGGCTCGGTTTCGCCTTCGGCGAATTCCAGCGCCTCGATCTTCTGGCCGCGCTTGGTGACCTTCGAGGTCGAGACGAGGATGTCGTCTATGTCCTTGGCTGCCTGACCGAAATGCGTCTGCAGGCGACGCACCCGCTCGTCGACGCGCCCCACATCCTCCATCAGGCGGATCACTTCACCCTGGATCAGATGCGCCTGCTCGCGCATGCGGGCATCCTTGAGGATAGCCTGTATGACCTGGATCGACAGCATCAGCAGCGACGGTGAAACGATGACGACCCGGGCGCGATGCGCCTTCTGCACGACCGCCTCGAAATTCTCGTGGATCTCGGCGAATACCGATTCAGAAGGCACGAACATGAAAGCGGTGTCCTGCGTCTCGCCCTGGATCAGGTATTTCTCGGCGATATCGCGGATATGCACCTCGATGTCGCGCCGGAAGGCCTGTGCCGCCGACTTCTGCAGGTCGGCGCCTTCGGCGGCACGGATGGCGTTCCAGGCTTCGAGCGGAAACTTCGCGTCGATGGCAAGCATCGGTGCGCCGTTGGGCATCCGCACCAGGCAGTCTGGCCGGCTGCCGTTGGAGAGGCTTGCCTGAAACTCGTAGGCGCCGTGCGGCAGGCCGTCGGCGATGATCGCCTCCATGCGCGATTGGCCGAAGGCGCCGCGCGTCTGCTTGTTGGACAGGATCGCTTGCAACTGCACCACCTGGCCGGCGAGCGACTGGATGTTGCCCTGCGCGGTATCGATCACCGCCAGCCGCTCCTGCAGCCTGGCCAGGCTTTCATGCGTCGACCTGGTCTGTTCGGCCATGGTCTGGCCGAGGCGACCGGTCATGGCATCGAGACGCTGGCCGAGCGACTGGGTGAGTTCGGCCTGTCTGGCGCCGAACACTTCGGCGATCGCCCCCATGCGCCCCTGCATCTCGGCCTGGGCCTGCAGGATGTCGGCCATCCGGGCCTCGGTGTCGCGCGCATGGTCGGCGGCTTCGCTCGCTGCGATCGCGCGCGCCCCGGCGGCGCGCCATAGCGCCACGACGAGCGCCACGAACAGAGCCAGCAGCAGAAGCGCGCCAACAAACAGCGCTTGGCCCAGCGTGATCGTGGTGGCGCCGAGCCGCGCGACCGGTTCTGAAAAGATCGAGGTCGTGTCGTTCATGGCGGCACCATAGCCGATTCGGTCGCCCGGCACAGATCAAAACGTGAACAGTCCACCGGAGCCCCGGTTGACGCTTTTCCAGCGAGGTCTTAGGTGAGACGCCATGTCGATCAAGCCGCTCATCATTCTTCCCGATCCTCTCCTGCGCCAGGTTTCGAAGCCGGTCGAGCGCGTCGATGGCGACCTCCGCAGACTCGCCGACGACATGCTGGAGACCATGTATGACGCGCCGGGCATCGGCCTGGCAGCGGTCCAGATCGGCGAGCCGCTGCGCATGCTGGTCATCGACCTTGCCAAGGAAGGCGAGCCGCCGGCCCCGCATGTTTTCATCAATCCGGAAGTCCTCGAAAGCTCCGACCAGCGCTCGGTCTATGAGGAAGGCTGCCTGTCGATCCCGGACTACTATGCCGAGGTCGAGCGTCCCGCCGCCGTGCGGGTGAAATATCTCGACCGCGACGGCAAGCTTCAGGAGATGCAGGCCGAAGGGCTGATGGCGACCTGCCTGCAGCATGAGATCGACCATCTCAACGGCGTGCTGTTCATCGACCACATATCCAAGCTGAAGCGCGACATGGTGGTGAAGAAGTTCAAGAAGCTCGCCAAGGACAAGGCGCCGGGCAAGATGGTGGGCTAGGGGATCATGCCCCTTCGCGTCATCTTCATGGGCACGCCGGAGTTTTCGGTGCCGACGCTGCGCGCCGTCGCCGAGGCGGGCCATGACGTCGCCGCCGTCTACACGCAGCCGCCGCGCGCCGCCGGCCGCCGCGGACTGGAATTGACGCCCTCGCCCGTGCAGCGCGAGGCCGAACGGCTGGGCATCGCGGTGCGGACGCCGGCTTCGCTCAAAGGCGAGGCCGAGCAGCAGGCGTTCGCCGCCTTGCAGGCCGATGTCGCCGTAGTCGTCGCCTATGGCCTGCTGCTGCCGAAAGCGGTTCTCGAGGCAACCAGGCTAGGCTGCCTCAACGGCCACGCCTCGCTTCTGCCGCGCTGGCGTGGTGCTGCGCCCATCCAGCGCGCCATCATGGCCGGCGATGCGGAGACCGGCATGATGGTGATGCGCATGGAGGAAGGCCTCGACACCGGTCCGGTGGCATTGGTTGAAAAATGTGCCATCGGACCCGATATCACCGCCGGTGAATTGCATGACCGCCTGATGACGATCGGCGCTCCGCTGATGGTGGAAGCCCTCGCGCAGTTGGGGATAAATTGTCTGACATTTGCCTCACAGGCGACTACGGGGGTGACCTATGCCCGAAAAATCGATAAATCGGAGACACGCGTAGACTGGACGCGGCCTGCCGGCGAAGTCCACAACCACATCCGCGGCCTCTCGCCCTTTCCGGGCGCGTGGTGCGAGGTCGAAATTGGCGGCCGCCCAGAGCGGCTGAAACTGCTTCGCTCGACGCTCTCGGATGGCGTCGGCGAGTCGGGAGGAATTCTCGATGACCGGCTGACGGTCGCCTGCGGGTCAGGCGCGGTCCGGCTGGTCGAAGTTCAACGGGCGGGTGGAAGGCCCGCCGCCGCGCAGGAGTTCCTGCGCGGGGCCAAGATCGAAAAAGGAATGAAACTCTCATGAGCATGATGTCGATACGCGCGGCGACGCCGCGGGATCGCGAGGCGATCCGCCTCGTCGAAGAGCATGCATTCGGCCAGCAGGCGGAGGCCGGCCTGGTCGACGCGCTGGTCGCCGGTGGCGACACCGTGGTCGAGCTGGTGGCGGAAGAAGACGGCCAGGTCGTCGGCCATATCCTGTTTTCCAGGCTGTTCGTGCAGAATGGCGGCAAGCGCTTCGCCGCCGTGGCGCTGGCGCCGCTGGCGGTCGAGCCGTCCTTCCATGGCACCGGCATCGGCGGCGCGCTGATCCGCGAGGCGCATCTCCGCCTCAAGGAAGCCGGCGAGCGGCTGGCCGTGGTGCTGGGCGACCCGGCCTATTACGGCCGCTTCGGCTACAGCCACGGGCGCGCCGAGAAGTTCGAGAGCGAGTATCAGGGCGAGGCTTTGCAGGCTCTGGCCTGGGGTGACGCGCCCGAAGCCGGCAAGCTGGTCTACGCCTCGGCCTTCACCGCGCTCGCCGCCTAGAGCATGATCGCGAAAAGTGGGAACCGGTTTTCGGAGAGGATCATGCTCCGCAAGACCACTTTTTGAGCGCGAACCAACCGACGAGCATGCCGCGTTTTCGTCTCGATATCGAATATGACGGCAGCCAATTCGCAGGCTGGCAGCACCAGGCGGACCAGCCTTCGGTGCAGCAGGCGATCGAGCAGGCGATCGCCAAGTTCTGCGGCGAAGAGCTGCGGTTGCGCGCCGCCGGCCGCACCGATGCCGGCGTGCACGCCACCGCCCAGGTGGCGCATGTCGATCTCGCCAAGGCCTGGCCCGGCGACAAGGTGCGCGATGCCGTCAACGCCCATCTTCAGGCGGCCGGCGCGCGCATCGCCATTCTGAAGGCAGCGGTTGTTGCCGACGACTTCGATGCACGCTTCTCCGCAACGGGGCGGCACTATCTCTACCGTATCCTCAATCGTCGTGCGCCTTCGGCCCTGGAAAAAGGCAAGGTCTGGTGGGTGCCGAAACGGCTCGATGCCGAGGCCATGGACGAGGCGGCGAAGCTGCTGCTCGGTCGGCATGACTTCACCACCTTCCGCTCCACCCAGTGCCAGGCCGAAAGCCCGGTCAGGACGTTAGACCGGCTCGATGTCGGCCGTGCCGGCGATCTCATCGAGGTGCGGACCTCGGCGCGCTCCTTCCTGCACAACCAGGTGCGATCGATGGTGGGGTCGCTGAGGCGTATTGGCGACGGCTCCTGGAGCGCTGCCGATCTCAAGGCGGCGCTGGAAGCGCGCGACCGCGCCGCTTGCGGCCAGGTTGCTCCGCCCGACGGGCTGTTTCTTGTCGGGGTGGATTATCTCCAGACGTCCGTTGGGCGGGTCGATTAGCCGAGGTCGTCCTCGGCGATGTCATCCGACCAGCTGGCTCCGCCGTAGAATAGACGTAGAATCACCACGCGTTCGGGCTCCACGGTGAAAGCAACGGCTACTCGGCGTTCAAATCCGACAACCCGAAGGTCCGGCCGCACGTCATCGCGGACGGTGCCGCGTTCCGAGCCGTATTCGAGGCGCTCGCAGAACGCTCGGATCCGACCTTCATAGCTGCTTGCCGTGGTCGCGCTGCTGGCCTCCGCAATGAGGTGGTAGATACGATCGAGATCGTCGCTGGCAGCAGGCGTGTAGACGACCGCCCGACGCTTCACGGCTTCTTCTGCGAACGGGTCTCACGACGCTTGCGCGCACGTTCGGCCATCTCCTCCGGAGAAATGCCCTTGCCGGGGTTTGCCTTCCAGGCATCGTAAGTCGGAGCGACTTCCTCGCGCAGCCAACGCTCGACGGCGGCGTCGCGCTCCTGCAGGGCTCGGAGTCCTGCGCGGATGACCTCACTGCTGGTTGCATATGCGCCGGATTGTACAAGCTTGTCGATGAAGGCAGATTGTTCGGCCGGTAGGCTGAACGTACGTTTCTCGGCAGCAGACATGTTTGCCTCCTCGGTAGATGGTATGATAATATCATACCCAGCACGGCTGCATCAACAGACCAGGCAGCGGCGGACCTGGAGCAATTCCAGGAAAGCGTAGCGGTCTCGCAATTGCGTGGAACCAACTGGTTGGAGCGGATAGCGATTCTGTGAAAAGCTGAACCGCTCTAAGTGCCGGGATCAGGTATGTCGATGCCGAGCAGCGCCTGCAGCCCGAACAGCACCAGCAGCGAGGCAACGAACATGCCGGCAAAGACGGCGGTGCCGACGGCAGCACCCTTGCCGATCGTCGCATTGGTCATGCGCCAGGTCAGCACCATCGACAGCGCAAACAGCACCAGCGCCACCAGCCCGGTTGCGTCATCCGTGGCGGGCAGGAACAGCCTGAGCAGCGCAGACGGCAGCATCAGCCAGGCAATGATCGCCGACGCCCAGTTGGAAGCGACGACATAGTGGACGAAGCGGCCGCCGATGCCGGCGCGCGGCGCGACAAGCGCAAGCGCCACGAGCGGCAGCACCCATGAACCGATATCCACGGCCGCCAGCCGGAGCAATATGCCCAAGCGCCCGGCGAAGGCGGTTGGATCGCCGATCTCGTTGGCGATTCCGACCCAGCCGACGATCAGTGCCGGGGCCGCGACGACGATAGCGAAGAACGAGTTCCAGAAACCATCAGCCGAAAGGTCGAGCATGCGCAGGCCGTCGGCCTTGCCGAACATCAGCCGCCAGGCGCCGGCCAGCGAGGCAAAGGTTTCTTCCGCCGAAAGCATGGTTACGCCAGGCCTTGTCCGAACCAGTCTTCGATGAAGCGCTCGTAGATCCGCGTCAGCGTCTCGAGGTCGGCCAGCGCCACGCGTTCGTCGACCATGTGCATGGTCTTGCCGACCAGCCCGAACTCGACCACCGGGCAATAATCCTTGATGAAGCGGGCATCGGAGGTGCCGCCGGAGGTGGACAGCGCCGGCGTCTTGCCGACCACGGCGGCAACCGACGCGCTCAGCGTGTCGATCAGCTTCTCGTCGCGGGTGAGAAAGACATGGCTCGGCCGGTCACGCCACACGAGCTCGTAGTCGATTGGGGCCGTCTTGCCCGGCCGGTATTTTTTGCGCCCGGCCGCCTGGTCCAGCCGGTTGTGGATTTCGGCCTGGATCGTCTCGGCAGTCCAACTGTCGTTGAAGCGGATGTTGAAGGCGGCCGTCGCCCTGGCTGGAATGACGTTGGTGGCCGGGTTGCCGACGTCGATCGAAGTCACTTCCAGATTGGTCGGCTGGAAATCCTTGGTCCCTTTGTCGAACACCGGATGGAGCAGCGCGTCGACCAGGCTCATCAGTCCGCGCACCGGGTTGTCGGCCAGCTGCGGATAGGCGGCGTGCCCTTGGCGGCCGTTGATGATGACGATTCCGGAAATCGAGCCGCGCCGGCCGATTTTGACCATGTCGCCGAGGGCGTCCGGATTGGTCGGCTCGCCGACGATCGAGGCATCCCATTTCTCGCCCTTGGCGGCCGCCCACTCCAGCAGCTTGGTGGTCCCGTTGATGGCGGGTCCTTCCTCGTCGCCGGTGATCAGCAGCGAGACCGAGCCTTTCGGCCCGCCGTTCTTTTCGACATGGCGCGCCACCGCGGCGACGAAGCAGGCGATGCCGCCCTTCATGTCGACGGCGCCGCGGCCATACATCTCGCCATGGGCGATCGCGGCGGCGAAGGGCGGATACGTCCACGCCGCCTCGTCGCCGACCGGCACGACGTCGGTATGGCCCGCAAACATCAGATGCGGCCCGTTGCCGGAGCGGCGGGCATAGAGATTTTCGATATCGGGCGTATCGCTTTCCGCGAACACCGGTCGCTCGACCGAGAAGCCGAGCGGCATCAGCATCGTCTCCAACGCCTGCAGCGCGCCGCCTTCGGCGGGGGTCACGGAAGGACAGCGGATCAAGGCGGCAAGATTCTGGGCGGGGTCTGTCGGCAAGCTCATGGGCAAAGCGATAATCGAAAGCGGCAGGACTGTCACGGTCGGACACGATGGCCGACCATGCCGCCGACAATATGGTTGTCATGCCGTATAATTGCGAGCCAGGACGGGGTGATCGCATGGCCAATGACGCAAAGACGATCGCGATTGCCGGCGCCGGCAGCATCGGTTGCTATGTCGGTGGCTGCCTGGCGCTGGCGGGCCGCAAGGTGAATTTCCTCGGGCGCGGCCGCATCGTCGCGGCCATGCGCAAGAGCGGGCTTCGCGTCAGCGATCTTGACGGCCTCGATCGCCGCCTCGACCCTGGCGCGCTTGCGGTGACCGACGATCCCGCGGCTGCGCTGTCCAATGCAGACATCGTTGTCGTCACGGTCAAGAGCGGCGCGACCGAGGAGATGGCGGCGCTTGTCGGGATGCACGCCCGCCCCGATGCAATTGTCCTCAGCCTGCAGAACGGCGTCTCCAACGCGGCCAGGCTGCGCGCGGGACTGCCAGGGCTGCGTGTGCTTGCCGGGATGGTGCCGTTCAACGTCGTCCTGTCGCCGGACGGCGGGACGCCGCTGCATGTTCATCGCGCCAGCGACGGCAAGGTGATGGTCGAGGACGCGCGCCTTTCCAGGCTGCTCGACGTCGCAGGGCTTGGCGTCGAAGCCCATTCCGACATCAAGGCCGTGCAGTGGAGCAAGCTACTGATGAACCTCAACAACGCGCTGGTGGCGCTCTCCGGCCTGCCATTGGCGACGGAACTTGCCGACCGCCGCTGGCGCCTCATCCTGGCCGCCCAGATCGAGGAGGCGCTCGCCGCGATGAAGGCAGCCGGCATCGGGACGGCGCGGATCGCCGGTCTGTCCCCGTCGCTGCTGCCGAAAGTGCTGAGGCTGCCGGATTGGCTGTTCGCAGTCCTGGCCCGGCGCATGCTGGCGATCGATCCTCGGGCGCGTTCTTCCATGTGGGACGACCTCGAGCGCCGCCGTTCGACCGAAATCGACGCGTTGCAGGGTGTGGTGCTCAGCCTCGCAAGCAAGACCCGCACGCCGGCGCCGACGATCGAGCGCGTCGCGGCGCTGGTGCGTCAGGCGGAGGCGGACAAACACGGACCGCCCGGTCTCACGCCGGAAGCCGTCAGGGCAATTCCATGAAAACTGCGCAGCGGTTTTCCGTCCGGAATTGCGTGATATCAAATGCGTTGAGCGGGTCAGCGATTTTGTGAGAAGCTGAACCGCTCTACCGGCGATCCTCGATCAGCGTGATCTTCTGCCAGATTTTGCGCGACAGGTTCGAGCTCAGATTCTCGATGTCGTTGACGCCGTTGATGACCACGTCGTCATTGACCGATTGCGCGAACAGCGCCGCGACCTTGCCGGTGATCGACAGCATCTCCGAACAATAGTCGAGATAGCGGGCAAGATCGGCGGCATTGGTGATGCGCGCCGGCGAATGGGCGGTTGGCGTGAAGTCGGCCGACAGCGTTGCCGGGTCCTTGGTCAGCTGGTGCATGTCGATGACATGGATCAGCGAGCGCAGCCCGTGCAACGCGCGAAACACGCGCTTGCGTTTGATGCGCTCCTCGGTGCGGATCAGCGCCAGGAAGCCGAGCACCGCCAGGATGACCGTATTGATCGTCGCCTCGATGCCCTGCACCGACTGCACGGCATCCTCGGTCCCCGAAATGCGGTCGAGCGGCAGAATGGTGCCGACGAAGAGGAACATCGCCGCGCCGGCAATGAAGGCCGCAGCGATCACGCCGCGCAGCCACCAGATCGGCGCTCCCAGTTCCCTGGCTGCCTCGGCGAGGTCCCGCGACAGCGACACCAGTTCGCCGGCGACGCCGCGCAGGCCGGCTTCCGGGAAGCGCTCGCCCACGCGCTCCGCCAGCCTTTCCGCGGTCTCGATGATCAGCTTGGGGTCGAGCGTGCGGTAGCGCATCGGCGTCCCGGCACTCAGCGATCGGCCGGCGCGTTCGTGCGGCTGCCGTAGCGGTTGGCCCCCGGCTGGCCCGGAAACAGGCAGAGCACCAGGAAGGCGATGATTGAAATGACGGGAACGAACAGCACCAGCGCCGCGATGCCGGGCTTGTCGAGATCATGCAGCCGCTTCACCGCCAGCACGATGTTCGACCACAAGGAGGCGAGAAAGGTGATGAAGAACACGAACGACCACATGTTGCTCTCGGCCGAGCCTTCCGGCACCAGCGTGAAGCGGTAGAGCGGGAAGGCTTGGACGAGCGCGACCAGCAGGCCGCCGAGAAAATAGGCCGCGCGGCTGACGCGGCCCGAGGTCTTGAAGAAGAGCCAGATGAGGTCCGATTTTTCAGGCAAGCGGGTCCGGTCCGTATTGATTAGCGCCTCGTGTGCCTTCGAGGATGCCGAGTTCGACCAGCAGCCAGATGCTGCCGATGATGGGAATGAGGCCGATCAGCGTCCACCAGCCCGACTTGTTCCGGTCGTGCCAGCGTTTGGCGTAGAGAGCAATCGCGAAGTAGATCGACGCCAGTGCCACGAGCACGCCGATGACGCCGACCTCGGCGCCGCTGGCGGTCGTGAAACGTGTGCCCAGGATCGAATCGAGAATGAAAGCAAGGATGGCGATGGCGATGAACACGCCGATGCCAGCCCAGAACTTGGCGCGGTTGATGCGACCGTCGAAACTTGTCAGCAGGTACTTCCAGTCCATGTCGCCCCTCCGTATTCAATCAGCGCGACGGAATGTCGCGCTGGCGGAAGGTGCGTCCGTTTCCGGAAAAGATCAATCGCGCAGCAATTCGTTGATCGAGGTCTTGGAGCGGGTCCTGGCGTCGACGCGCTTGACGATGACCGCGCAGTAGAGGCTGGGACCCGGCTCGCCATTGGGCAGCGGCTTGCCCGGCAGCGAGCCGGCGACCACGACCGAATTCGCCGGCACCTCGCCGTAAAAGACCTCGCCGGTGGCGCGGTCGACGATCTTGGTCGACTGGCCGATGAACACGCCCATGCCGAGCACCGAACCTTCGCGCACGATGCAGCCTTCGACCACCTCGGAACGCGCGCCGACGAAGCAATTGTCCTCGATGATGGTCGGGCCGGCTTGCATCGGCTCCAGCACGCCGCCGATGCCGACGCCGCCCGACAGATGCACGTTCTTGCCGATCTGGGCGCAGGAGCCGACCGAGGCCCAGGTGTCGACCATGGTGCCCGAGTCGACATAGGCGCCGACATTGACGAAGGACGGCATCAGCACCGCGCCCGGCGCCACATAGGCGGAGCGCCGCACCACCGACGACGGCACGGCGCGGAAGCCGGCCTTCTCGAAATCGACGGCGCCCCAGCCGTCGAACTTCGACGGCACCTTGTCCCACCATACCGCATGGCCCGGACCGCCCTTGATGATCTCCATCGGGTTCAAGCGGAAGGAGAGCAGCACCGCCTTCTTCAGCCATTGGTTGACGTGCCACTTGCCGTCTTCCTGCCGTTCGGCGACGCGCGCCTCACCCCGGTCGAGCAGATTGAGTGCCGACTGGATGGCGTCGCGCGTTTCGCCGCGGGTCGCAGTCGAGATCGTGTCGCGTTCCTCGAAGGCCTTTTCGATGGTCTTTTCGAGGCTCGCAAGATCTGGCTTCGACATGAATTCGCTCCATTACCAAGCTGTTAAGGGGCTGCCCCTTAACCTGTTCCGAAAGTCGCGCGGACCCTATGTGAAGGTGCGATGGGGGTCAATCGCGGTTGCGTCACGGGACGGCGCAAGCAAAGGATTAGGACGGGTGGATCGAATGACTCCCATGGAAAAGGCGGGCTGGACGCCGTTGCCGCATTCAGACGAGGATCTGGAGCGGGCAAAAAGCGTGCCGGACACCCCCCAGACGCGCGCCGACACCTATCGGCTGGCCTGGAACGATCCCGATTTCATGACGCGGCGCGAACTGCGCCCCGTGCGCCTGCAGCTCGAGCTGCTGAAGCCGGAGATGATCCTGGCCGAACGGGGCATCCGCTCGACGGTGATCCTGTTCGGCGGCGCGCGTCTGCCAGAGCCGGGCGGCGCCGCCTGGGCGGCCAAGAACGAGACGCAGAAGAAGAACCTCGAGTTCAACAGCAAATACTATGAGGAGGCGCGCAAATTCGCCCGCCTCTGCTCGCAGCAGTCGGCGGCGTCCTACTACCGCGAGTTCGTCGTCGTCACCGGTGGCGGGCCCGGCGTCATGGAGGCGGGCAACCGCGGCGCCGACGATGTCGGCGCGCCGTCGATAGGCCTCAACATCGTGCTGCCGCACGAGCAGGCGCCGAACGCCTATGTCACGCCCGAGCTCTGCTTCAACTTCCACTATTTCGCCATCCGCAAGATGCATTTCGTCATGCGCGCCAAGGCCGTCGCGGTGTTTCCCGGCGGCTTCGGCACGATGGACGAATTTTTCGAGACGCTGACGCTGATTCAGACCGGCCGCATGGAGCGCGTGCCGGTGATCCTGTTCGGCAAGGCCTTCTGGGGAAGGGCCATCGACCTCGATTTCCTCGCCGAGCAGGGCACCATCTCGCCCGGCGATCAGGACATCATCGACTTCGTCGACACCGCCGACGAGGCCTGGGAGATCGTGCGCCGCTTCTACGAGCTCTGACGGGGTCGGCCGCTCGCCTAGGCGGATGCTGAGGGCGTCCCGGTAACCTGACGTTGCCTCAAGCCGTGACTTCGACGATCGCGGTGAGGAAGCTGGCGAGGTCGTCGGTGACGAAATCGACGTCGTCCTCGTTTTCCGGGTCGCGCTCCCAGATTTCGGAGAATGTCGGCTCGAAGTTGCGCGGCACGACCAGCACTGTCGTCATGCCGAGCGATTTCGGCACCGAGAGATTGCGGGCCAGATCCTCGAACATCACCGCATTGTGACCGGTCACGGCATGCAGCTCGGCAAACCGCTCATAGGTCTGCCGCGCCGGCTTCGGATTGAGCCTCGCCGCGACGATGTCGAAGATGTCGTCGAAATGCTCGAGTATGCCGAGCTGCCGCGCCGTTCGCTCGGCGTGCCTACGGTCGCCGTTGGTAAAGATGAACTTGCGGCCGGGAAGCTGGCGGATCGCGGCCCCGAGCACGGGATCCGGCACCAGCCAGGAATAGTCGATGTCGTGCACTTTCTCGAGAAAGTCGTCTGGATCGATGCCGTGGCGCGTCATCAGGCCGTTCAGCGTCGTGCCATATTCCTGATAGAGCTCCTTCTGCAGCTTGCGCGCTTCTTCGCGCGGCAGCGTCAGCAACTCGCCGATATAGGCGGTCATCTTTACATCGATCTGCGCGAACAGGTTCGAATGATGCGGATAGAGCGTGTTGTCGAGGTCAAACACCCAGTCGGTGACATGGGCGAAACGGGCGGGATCGGGCAGGGTCGTCATGCCGTCCTTATGGCATGCCGACGCCGGCTTTATCCACAACTTCTGCGCGTCTGCCACCGCGAAAACGCGTCTCCCTTCAAATTTTAACCGTCTCCGAAAGGTCGCCTTCAGCGCTTGCTGGCACACAAGCAGTCCGGTGGGAGTCGGCGAATGAGTCGCATAGTTTTGAAGTCCGCAGCCGTGGCGTTCGCCTCGGTTGCAGCATCGCTTTTGTTGACATTGATCGTGGTTCCGGGAATGGGCTTTACGATCGGCCGCACCATCTGGCTAACCTCGACGGTTTGTCCCCTGGTGCTGGCCTGGATCGCCAGCTTCGGCGCCTTTTGGCAGAGCGACCGGTTGCAAAATGCGCATCGTGAACTCGCTCGCGCCCACGCGCAGCTCGCCGCCGCGCATCGCCGCCTGTCGGAAAAGGCCAGCCGCGACGACATGACCGGCATGCTCAATCGCGAGACCTTCTTTGCGGCGCTCGACGGCTCGCGGCGCAAGTCCGACCGCGGCGCGCTGCTCATCATCGATGCCGACCACTTCAAGACCATCAACGACAATTTCGGCCATCTGACCGGAGACGAGGCGCTGCTTCTGATCGCGGCGGCCATTCAGCGCGGCGTGCGCAGCGGCGATGTGCTCGGCCGAATCGGCGGCGAGGAATTCGCCGCCTTCCTGGCCGGCGCCTCCGAACAGGAGGCCAGGCGCGTCGCCGAGCGCATCCGCCGCGAGGTCGAGCTGGTCCGATTCCGTCCGATCGACGAGCGGACCGTGCCCCTCACCGTCTCCATCGGTGGCGTCACCTGCGGCGAGGGCGCTACCGTCTCCGAGCTGATGCGCGCAGCCGACCGCCGGCTCTACGAGGCCAAGCATCGCGGCCGCAATCTCTCGATCCTCGACCGCGACATCTCGGAGGCCGCCTGAGCGCCGACTCGCTCGGCCGTCCTAACCATTTCTATATTCGACCGCGCTAAACTTCTGCGTGTGACCCGGTTTGCACGCGGTTTGGCACGGAACTGGCTTCTGGGGCGGAACGTGTGCCGTTCAGGGAACGACATGCGTGGATAGAGGCCTTATCGAAAGATCTGTCATGACTGTCTTCATCAAGAAAATATCGCGCCGCGGCATCGTCCAGGCACTGATCGCGCTGCCCGCGCTGTCGCTGTTCCGCAACCAGCCGGTCATCGCCCGGATGAGATCGTCCCCGACGACATCATAGAGGTCAATGGCTGGATCCTGAAGCGGAGCGATCTTGCATGATCTTCGACAGCTATGAGGCGTTCAAGCAGGCGAGCTTCAAGCCAAGGGTCTGCATCCTCGGTTCCGGCCCGGCCGGCACCACCATCGCCAGAAAGCTCGGTGCCGCCGGCATTCCGGTGGTTGTGCTGGAGGCCGGATCGCGCGAGTTCAGCGAGGAATCGCAGGACTTCTACCGCGGCAACACGGTCGGCGACTACTATTTCGACCTCGACATCACGCGGCTGCGCTTCATGGGCGGCTCGTCCAACCACTGGGCCGGCTGGTGCCGCGTGCTCGACCGCCAGGATTTCGAGCCCAAGGCTTGGGCGCCGGACACGGGCTGGCCGATCAGCCGCGCCGACATCGAGCCTTATCTGTCCGAAGTCCACGATATACTGGAACTTCCCGAATTCCGGCCGGATGTGCCAATTTCGGACGACATCCGCTGGGTGCAGCTGATCAAGAGCCCGGCCGTGCGTTTCGCCGAGAAGTTCGCTGGCGAACTCGACCAGAGCAGCAACATCGCCGTCGTGCTCAACACCTATGCCACCGAGCTTGCCGGCGACGGCAAGCGCGTCACCGGCGCCAGGCTATGGTCGAACGGACAGGATGCCGGGACCTTTACGGCGGACTATTTCATCACCTGCACCGGCGGGCTGGAGAATTCCAGGCTGCTGCTGTGGTCCAACCAGCGCTCGAATGGAGCGGTGGTGCCGCATGCCACGGCACTTGGCCGCTACTGGATGGAGCACCCGACCTTCGAGGGCGGCAATGCCATTCTGGCCAATTACGACGAGTTCGAAGTCGATGCCTCGAACGAGGCGTTCTTCTCGCCGACCCTGCCCGCGATGGAGCGGCTGCAGATCCTGAACTTCGGCATCCGCCTGATCGAGACGCCCTATCCCAACATCAAGCGGCTGATCGCGGACCTTGCCTGCACGGCGCCGGACATGGCGGAATGGGCGGCCTACAAGCTAAGCCAGAACCTGCGTTGCGCCGCCCAGCTCTATGTCGCCTGGGAGCAGGCCCCGCTGGCCTCGAACCGGATCGAACTTTCAAGGACCGAAGTCGACCACGCCGGCGTGCCCCGCATCGAGCTCCATTGGCAGAAGTCGCCGCTCGAGCGGCGGACCTTGCTCGAAGGGCTGAGACTCTTCGGCGCCACCATGGCGCAGAAGAATCTCGGCCGCGTCCGCATCGCCGACTGGATCGGCAATGGCGGCGACTACCCGACCGACGAGGAAACGGCCGGTCACCACCACATGGGCGGTACCCGCATGGGGACCGATGTCGCCAAGAGTGTCGTCGATGCCAATTGCAAGGTGCACGGCATGGACAATCTCTATGTCGGCGGCTCCTCGGTTTTCTGCACCTCCGGCGAGTGCAATCCCACGACGACCATCACCGCGCTGGCCTGCCGCCTCGGCGATCATCTCAGCAAGCTGATCACCGTGTGAAGCAATCGGCACAGCCTGCAGCGACTTCCGTCCGCGGAAACAAGGCAGGCAGCGCCGGTGCCAGGAATGGCAGCCGGCGCCGCCTTGGCCGCTTTTGGAGAAATCCGTGGGGCATGAGCCCACAGCGGTTCAGCCGCTCAATGGCAGCTGAACCGCTCCGAAGGTCGGCCGGGCGAAGCCAACCTCAAACCGTCGCCGGGTCGAGCGCCGCCTGATCCTTGAATCGCGTGACGATGCCGGAGAGATCGCCGCTGGCGAAGGCATCGCGCAGAACGTCGAAGGACGGCAGCACGAAATAGGCGCGCTGGAACTTGTCGATCTCGTAGCCCGTGCGCATCACCGTCTCCAGGTCGAACGGCACGTGATGCGCGTCCTTGCTCTCGACGGCGAACTGCAACTCCGTGAACGAGGACATCAGCCCGGCGCCAAAGGCCTTCACCGGCTGGCCCGGTTCCTGGATGAGGCCGTATTCGGCGCTGTACCAGTAGAGCCGCGTGATCATCTCGTCACCGCCGAGCGCGATCACGTCCTCGGCCTTCTGCCCATACATCTGCATGAAATCGGCGAAGACCGGCTGCGTCAGGATCGGCACATGGCCGAAGAAATCGTGGAACATGTCCGGCTCGACGATGTAGTCGAGCTCCTTCTGTGTCCGCAGCCAGTTGGTCACCGGGAAGCGGCGGCTGGCGAGGTGATCAAAAAAGGGCCCGGCGGGAATGAGGCCCGGCACCGCGACGATCTCCCAGCCGGTCAGCTTGCGCAGCTTATCGCTGATCTCCTCGAAATCGGGAATCTTGTCGAGCAGCCCGAGCGCGTCCACGCCGTCAAGATAGGAGCGGTGCGCCAGTCTCCGCGTCAGTTTCGTCTGCCGGTCGCAGAGCGTGCGCCAGACCGCCTGCTCCTCGGCCGAATAATCATAGCCCTGCGCCACGGTGAAATCGGCGCGGCAGACCGAATAGTCGCCGCGAAGGCCCTGTGCAGCGCAGTCCCGGGCGTAGTCGGCAACGCTGATCGTCATGGCAGTTCCTCCTCAACATCGTGATCGGTGGATTGGGGATGACAGTAGCGGCGGCCCGCGAGGCAAATCAGCTTAGTTGATGGTATAACGGCGGCTTTTGAGGTAAAGTTCGCTCCGATTTGCGGAAATGGGAGCAGAAATGCCTCAGCTTGACGAGTTCGAGATAAAGATGCTCGACATCCTGCAGCGCGACGGCCGAAAACCGGTGTCCGAACTGGCGCAGGAAATCGGCCTGTCGACGACCCCGTGCGCGCGCCGCTTCGAGGCCCTGCAAGGCGCCGGCATCATCAAGGGCTTCGCCGCTATTCTCAGCCGCCGCTCGCTCGGCCTGATGGTCGAGGTTTTCGTCCAGGTCCGCCTGGTCAGCCACAGCGACGGCTCGCCGGAAAGCTTCATCGCCGCCGTGCAGCGCATGGATGAGGTCTCGTCCTGCTGGACGATGACCGGCGACTACGACTTCCTGCTGCATGTGATGGTGCCGTCGGTGGACGACCTCAACGCCTTCGTCATGCACCGGCTGATGCGTTTTCCCGGCGTGCGCGATGTCCACACACAGCTGGTGCTGCAGAACATCAAGGGGCCCGGCCACGTGCCGCTCGCGCATCTGCGGCGCTAGCGGCCTTCCAGCAAAGGTAAACAGCGTTTTCCGTCCGGACTTGCACGAAAACAAACTTTGGAGCGGGCAAGAAGCTGAACCGCTCGAGAGGCCAACCTCGCCAATTCTCTGCAAAAGCTGCTCGGAAACTGCTGAACCGCGCCAAGCCGGCTTCGCCATCGACCGCTAGGACCGGCGGACCAACCGCAATGGAGGTCCGCCATGAACATCGTGCTGGTCAATCCGCCGCACACCGCCATCGGCAGCCGGGTGCCCGATGATCACCTGCCGCCGCTCGGGCTCCTGGCGATCGGCGGCCCGCTGCTCGACGCCGCCCATCGGGTGCGCCTGGTCGATGCCGAGTTCGGCCCGATGCCGCTTGGGATGCTCGTCGATGAGGCGTTGCGCGACGATGCCGACGTCGTCCTCATCGGCCATTCCGGCTCGACCTCGGCGCATCCGACCGCCTTGCGGATCGCTGAGATGATCAAGCTCCGCGCGCCGGGAGCGATCATCATCTATGGCGGCGTGTTCCCGACCTATCACTGGCGCGACATATTGAGCCAGACACATGCCTTCGACTTCATCGTGCGCGGCGAGGGCGAGGCGACCATCGTCGCGCTGCTCGAGGCGCTGGAAAAGCACCGGCCGTTCTCGGGCGTTGCCGGCATCGCCTATCGCGACGATCTCGGCCGCCCCTTCGCCACGCCGCCGGCGACGACGATCGCCGGCCTCGATGCCTACCGCATCGGCTGGGAACTGATCGATCATGGCCGCTACAGCTATTGGGGCGGCAAGCGGGCCGTGGTCATGCAGTTCTCGCGCGGCTGCCCGCATCTTTGCAACTATTGCGGCCAGCGTGGCTTCTGGACCCGCTGGCGGCACCGCGACCCTGTCAAGTTCGCCAAGGAGATCGCCTGGCTGCACCGGCAGCATGGCGTCGAACTGGTCAACCTCGCCGACGAGAACCCGACATCCTCGAAGAAGGCCTGGCGCGCCTTCCTCGATGCCATGATCGCTGAAAACGTGCCGGTGCTGATCGTCGGCTCGACCCGCGCCGACGACATCGTGCGCGACGCCGACATCCTGCATCTCTATCGCAAGGCCGGCGTCATCCGCTGGCTGCTCGGCATGGAGAACACCGATGAGGAGACGCTGTCACTGATCCGCAAGGGCGGCAGCACCAGATCCGATCGTGAGGCGATCCGGCTGCTGCGCCGGCACGGCATCCTGTCGATGGCGACCTGGGTGGCCGGCTTCGAGGACGAAGGTTTTCGCGATCTCTGGCGCGGCTTCCGCCAGCTCATCGCCTATGACCCGGACCAGATCCAGGCCCTTTATGTCACGCCGCATCGCTGGACTCCGTTCTTCCGCATCGCCAAGGATCGCAAGGTGATCCAAAGGGACGCGCGCCTCTGGGACTACAAGCACCAGGTGCTGGCGATGACGCGGCTGAAACCGTGGATGCTGTTCTTCACCGTCAAGCTGATCGAGCTCGCCGTGCAGTCACGGCCGAAGGCGCTGGCGCGCATCCTTTTCCACCCCGATCCCGAGCAGCGGCATTCGATGCGCTGGTACACCAAGATGGGGCGCCGGGTCTGGCTCCGCGAGGTCTGGGGCTTTCTCGCCCGCGATCGTCGCGTGAAGGACGGCCCGACGCTAGCCGAATTCTGGGGCGCGCCGCAGGATGTCGAGGAGGAATCGATGATCTTTCGGCACCCGGCGCGAAAGCCGGCCGCGCCCGTCATCGAAGCTGGGCATGTGTCGGGTGAAAGAAGATTAGTCGGCTGAAGATTTGCTACGGCACGATCAGCGTGCCGGCGCCGTGCTCGGTGAACAGTTCGAGCAGCACCGAATGCGGCGTCTTGCCGTTGAGGATGACGACGCCTTCGACGCCGCGTTCGATCGCCTCGATGCAGGTCTCGACCTTCGGGATCATGCCGCCCGACACCGTGCCGTCCTTGATCAGCGCCCTGGCCTCGGCGACCGTCAGCTCGTCGATCAGCTTCTTGTTCTTGTCGAGCACGCCGGGCACGTCGGTGAGGAACAGCAGGCGCGAAGCGCGGCAGGCCCCGGCAATCGCGCCCGCAAACGTGTCGGCGTTGATGTTGTAGGTGTGGCCGTCGCGGCCCGGCGCCACCGGCGCCAGCACCGGGATCATCTCCGAGCGCGCCAGAAGGTCGAGCAGCGTGCGGTCGACCTCGACCGGCTCGCCGACGAAGCCGAGATCGAGCACCCGCTCGATGTTGGAGTCCGGATCGATCATCGTCTTGCGCGCCTTTTCGGCGAACACCATGTTGCCGTCCTTGCCGCACAAGCCGATCGCCCATTCGCCCTCGGCGTTGATCAGCGCCACGATCTCCTTGTTGATCGAGCCGGCCAGCACCATTTCGACGATCTCGACCGTCTTCTGGTCGGTGACGCGCAACCCGCCCTCGAACTTGGATTCGATGCCCATCTTGCTGAGCATGGCGCCGATCTGCGGCCCGCCGCCATGCACGACGATCGGATTGACGCCGGATTGTTTCAGAAGCGCGATGTCGCGGGCAAAGGCCTTGCCGAGCTCGTTGTCGCCCATGGCGTGGCCGCCATATTTCACCACCACGGTCTTGTTCTCGTAGCGCTGCATGTAGGGCAGCGCTCTGGAAAGCAGCGCGGCCTGCATTTCGGCGGTGGCGGCGATGTCCGTCATCGATACGGCTCCCAAAGTGGCTAGTGCATGTCGCCCAAAAGTGCGCAGCGGTTTTGGGAGAACGACATGCATCAAAACAAAGATCTAAAGCGCGTCGCGCGAATCTGTAGGTCGCGATGCGCTTTGGGATGGCGCGCGTCTTAACGGGAATTGCCGCAGGCCGCAAACGGCTTTGCGGTCACAATGACGAAATCGTGCTTGCAGTTCTAACCAGGCGTCTTCAATGGCGCGCGCCGCCCGAGCCAGCCCGACAGCTTCTCCATTTGCGCGGCAAGCGACAGCAGCGTCTCCTCGTCGCCCGGACGTCCGGCCGCCTGGATGCCGAGCGGCAGCCCGGCGGCCGTGACATGCACCGGCAGCGCGATCGACGGCTGGCCGCTGACATTCTGGATCGCCGGCCAGTGGGTGAACCAAGGCTCTTGTCCATCAATTGCCCGAACAGCGACTTGATGTTGAGGAGCCGGGTCAAATGCAGCTTGTCGAGCAGGTTCTCGATCAGTTCGTCGGCGCCTTTCGGGTCCATCGAGCCGCAGGCAAGCGGCGGGTGGGCAATGATCGGCATCAGCACCGCGTCGTAGCGCGCGGTTTCGGTGATCAGGCGGCGCGACGCGGCGCTGAGCCGCTGCAGCACCTGGTAGATCTCACCGGCCGGGATGATCTCGCCGAAGCGGGCGAGCACGCGCGTGGCGCGCTCGAGGTCGCCGATCACACTGCGGCCGACGCGCAGGGTCTCGGCGCGCATGGTGCCGGCCACCGCCGAGACGACCGACTTGCAGAAGTCGGCCATGAAGTCGCGGTCGATATAGGGCAGGTCGATCTCCTCGACCGTGTGGCCGCCCTCGCGTGCCAGCGCGACCGCCCGATCCAGCGCTTGCAACGTCTCGGCCGATACCGGCAGGCCGACCGGTGATTTCCTGTAGACGGCGAGGCTGAGCTTGCCCGGGTCGCGCGCCGCCGCCGCGGCGAAGGAGCCTTTCGGCGCCGGCGCCGCATAGGGCGAGAGCGGATCGGCGCCATGCGTCAGGTCGAGCAAGAGTGCCGTGTCGCGGACCGAGCGGCTGACGGCGTGGTCGACGACCATGCCGTACCAGCTCTCGCTGACCAGCGGCGTCAACGGCACCCGGCCGCGCGAGGTCTTGAGCCCGACGAGGCCGCTGCAGGCGGAAGGCACCCGGATCGAGCCGCCGCCGTCCGAGGCGTGCGCGGCCGGCACCACGCCCGCCGCCACCAGCGCCGCGGAGCCGCCGGATGAGCCGCCGGTGGTGTGTCCGGTGTTCCAGGGGTTGCGGGTGACGCCGAAACGGGCGGACTCCGTCATCAGCCGCAGCCCATGCTCCGGCGACGTGCTGGTGACGATCGGGATCAGGCCGGCAGTCAGATAGCGCTCCACCATCACGGAGTTGAAATCCGCCGTGAAAGCCGGGACGCGGCTGCCGCCATGGACCGGCACGCCCTTGATGCCGATGCCGAGATCCTTCAGCGCGAAGGGCACGCCGGCGAGCGGCAGCTTGCGGTCGACTGTTCGTGCGCGCGTCCGCGCGGCGTCGTAGAGCGGCTCGGCGATGGCGTTGATGTCGGGCCGTGTCGCCTCGGCCCGCGCAATCGCCGCATCGACCAGCTCCGGCGGCGAGATTTCCCCCTTGTGCACGAGCTCCGCGAGCCCGGTCGCATCCTGTTCCCAAAGCACGCGCTCGATCGACATCGCTGTTTTCCCGCCCCGGAAGGCCAAACCACTTTGCAATCATCACCGTAGGAAACGATCGCCGGCAAGGCTAGGTAGAAATCGCTCGCTCAGGCGCAGCGGAAATGTTCGATGAAGGCGCGAAGCGGCCCGAGATGCTGGAGCGACTTGGGGAAATAGACAAAGAATCCCGGCCGCGATGGTGTGAAACGAGACAGAACCTGGAGGAGCGCTCCATTGTCCAGATCCTGCTGGACCCCGCGCCTCAGCGACCAGCCGATGCCCAGGCCCAAGCGCGCGGCGTCGACCACGGCTCGCATGTCGTCCATGATGAGCGGGCCATCCACCTCGACCGATAGATCACCTTCGGGACCGTTGAACCGCCATTCCGACAGGCGGCCCGACGTGACCTGCCGATGGCGGATGCAGACGTGATCGAGTAGGTCCTGCGGGCGAGATGGAACGCCGTAGCGCTTCAGGTAGTCCGGCGCAGCAACGTATGCCGCCTCTTCGAAAGGCGACAGGCGAACGGCAATCATCTCGTCCTGCAGGTAATCGCCAAGACGGATGCCGGCATGAAAGCCGCGAGCGACGACGTCCGTCAAGGCCTCGTCGATCGTCAAGTCGAGCACGATCTCGGGATAAGCCTGCTGGAACGCGGCGATCCTCGGCGCCAGGATCACCTGCCAGGCTCGAAAGGGCAGCGTTATCCGCAGCCGGCCCGACCGCGCTCTCGCAGCGTTGCGGACCGAGCCCAGAGCCTCATCGAGGGCTGCCAGCAAATGGCTGCTGCTTTCATACAGGGCTCTCCCCGCGTCGGTCAGGGTGACCGACCTCGTGCTTCTCAGGAAAAGCGCCGTTCCAAGGCGCTCCTCGAAGGTCTTCAACTGATGCGAGATCGCTGGCGGATTTACGCCTAGAACCCGTGCCGCCGCACGCAACGAGCCTTGCCTGGCAATGACCACGAAGGCCTGAAGGGCGGGCAGGTCAGAGCGGTCCATTGTTCGATTTTCTCGATTAGTGAAGTTCAATTGAGGCGCCTACCCGCCATTATGCCATCCTGCGAAAACAGGGTCCATTGCATTGGAGGCCCGGATGCCAGGATCGAAAAGTCCCTCTCTAAGGATCGGGTCAGGTGTCATCACCATCCTGGTCACCGTCTTCGCCATGGCGCTTGCCGACGCATTCATCAAGTTCGTCAGCGCCGACATGACGCTATGGCAAATCTACGTGCTGAGGTCGCTCTTCGTTGTTCCAGTCCTGGCTTTGCTGGCCGGACGCCGCTCCTGGCCGTCGGGGCTGAGATGGATCCTGCTGCGCAGCCTCGCCCTCACGCTGATGTATCTGGCCATATACGGGGTGATCCCCTTCTTGAGCCTGCCGGTGCTGGCGGCATCGCTTTATACCGGACCGCTTTTCATCGTTGGGTTGTCGGCGGTCTTTCTGCATGAGCCGATTTCGGCGCGGCATTGGCTTGCCATTTCGACAGGCTTTGCCGGCGTGCTTCTCATCGTTCGGCCGGCGGCATCCGGGTTCACCCCTCTGGCTCTTGTCCCGATAGTCGCGGCTTTTCTCTACGCGCTTGCCGCGGTGCTCACGCGCGCAAAATGCAGCCACGTTCCGGCGCTGACGCTGACCCTTTGGCTGAACCTGGTGCTGCTTGCCTTTGGAAGCGTCGCGAGCTTGTCGATCGCATATGCGGGCATTGGCTCCGCGATGCATTATCCATTCCTGTCCGCAAGCTGGGCCACAATGGACGGCCACAACTGGCAAGTGATCTTCATTCTTGCCGGGCTCATGGTCGGGATCAGTGTCGGGTTGGCGAAGGCCTACCAGTCGCCGCGGCCGCAGGTCATCGCGACATTCGACTATGCCTACCTGCCGTTCGCCGCATTATGGGGCTTTGTCTTCTTCGGCGAGATCCCGGATCTCTGGACCGTACTTGGCATGGCGTTGATCGCGGCTGCAGGGTTGATCGTCCTGCGCGCAACGAGCCGAAGAACGCCATCCACCGTTGCGGTTTGACAGGTGCTTCGAATTCCCCGGCGAGCGCCACGGAGGCATCGAAAGTTCGGCAACCTCTGGTGGATAGCCCTGGGCGCCCGTTGCAAATAGATCGCAATCTTCTAATTTGCCCGCCATGGGGCCTCAGGATATCAGCAAGCTGATTGTCCGGACTTCGATGAAGGACCGGGCCGCGTTCGATCTGCTCTACCGGCAGACCAGCGCGAAACTCTTCGGCGTCTGCCTTCGTGTATTGAGGGACAGGGCAGATGCGGAAGAAGCGCTGCAGGAGGTCTTCGTCAAGATCTGGACGAAGGCGGACCGTTTCGCCGTTTCCGAGCTGAGCCCGATTTCCTGGCTGGTGGCCATTGCGCGCAACCATTCGATCGATCGCATCAGGGCGCGGCGCAGTCCTTCCGCCAGCATCGATAACGCACTTGACGTCGCCGATCCGACGCCGGGACCCGAGGCCGCAGCCGTGGCGGGCGGCGAGACCGAACGCATCCACCATTGCCTCGACGAACTGGAGAAAGACCGGGCGGCGGCCGTCCGGGGCGCCTATCTGAACGGCGAAAGCTATGCCGAGCTGGCGGAACGCCACAAGGTTCCGCTGAACACGATGCGGACTTGGCTGCGGCGAAGCCTGCTCAAACTGAGAGAATGTCTGGAAAGATGACCCTGGCGGAAGACAACGGACCGGAACGCGGAGGCGACGACCTGCTCGCCGCCGAATACGTTCTCGGCGTTCTGCCGGCCGACGAACGCCAGATCGTTTTGCGCCGCATCGACACCGATACGGCTTTCGCTCGCCTCGTCGAGGCCTGGGAGGCCCATTTTGCGCCGATGGCGGCGGCCTATGCCGCGGTCGAGCCACCGCCGGCAGTGAAGGCGGCGATCGACCGGCGGCTGTTTGCCTCGCCGGCCGCTTCCGCCGAACCGCGCGCCGGCCTGTGGTCGAGCCTCGCCTTCTGGCGCAGCCTGACCGCAGTAGCGATTGCTGCGCTCGCGCTTTATATCGCGCTGCCTTATCTCAGCCCCCCGGCGCCGCAGCCCGGGACCAGGCTGGTCGCCTCGCTCGCCGCCGACAACAGCCCAGTCAAATACCTCGCCGTCTACGATGCCGCCCGCCGTGAGGTCGGCCTGTCGCTGGTTTCCGGCGACCGGGGCACCGGCAAGGATTTCGAGTTGTGGATGATCGAGGGCAAGAACGCGCCTGTCTCGATGGGCGTCATCCCCGCCGGGCAGACCGCACGCATGGCCGTCTCGCCGATCGTTCAGCAGAAGCTCGCGCAAGGCGCCGTGCTCGCCGTCAGCCTCGAGCCGGCGGGCGGTTCGCCGACCGGTCAGCCGACCGGGCCCGTCGTCGCCGCAGGCGACCTCAAGGGCATCTGATCGATATCCTGCCAAGGGGAATTTCCGAGACTAGAGTAAGTCTATTCGGGGGCTCCTCGCGCAGAACCGCCAGTTTCAGGCGCCAACCGGCGATGGCCATTCAGCTTTCCTGGCTGAAAAAATCTTCATCACCACGTGAAACTAAGTTTTTCTTGCAGCGTATCTCCTCGCGTTCCCAAAGGACGGGAAAAACAACCCGAGGAGACTGACACCATGCGTAAACTCGCCACCCTTTTGCTTGCCTCCATCATCGGTTTTTCCACGCTCGGCGTGGCTGCCTATGCCGCCAATCCGATGGTCGGCGGCGCACCGATGTATGCCAAGAAGAACATCATCGAGAATGCCGTCAATTCGAAGGATCACACCACGCTGGTCGCCGCCGTCAAGGCCGCCGGGTTGGTCGACACGCTGGAGGGCGCCGGTCCGTTCACCGTCTTCGCGCCGACCAACGAAGCCTTCGCGGCGCTTCCCGCCGGTACGGTCGAGACGCTGCTCAAGCCCGAGAACAAGGACAAGCTGACCAAGATACTCACCTGCCATGTCATTGCCGCCAAGGCGATGGCCGCCGACGTCGCCAAGATGGCCAAGGCCGATGGCGGTGCGCATGAGGTCAAGACCGTCGGCGGCTGCGAGCTGACGCTCAAGTCGCAGAAGGGCAAGGTCACGGTGACCGACGAGAACGGCAATGTCGCCCATGTCACCATCGCCGATGTGCGCCAGTCGAATGGCGTCATCCACGTCATCGACAAGGTTCTTCTGCCGAAGATGTAACAAAGCGCGCGCGGCCGTCGAAGATAGATTGTCTCCGCCGGCCGCACGATCGTCCTCCCATGATCCGTGCTGTCGTCTAGCGCCGCTCCGCACCGCCAAGGGCTTGGGTCGATGCGGAGTGGCGCGCGGGCCGTCACCGGCTTTTGATTTTCCGGCGGCGCCATAGTTGCTAAGATGACGTCAGGAGGAAAGGCCATGAACCGTCGCGATTTTCTCTGGAGCGGTGCCGCCGCCATCGCCATCGGAACCGGAGCGACGCTGCGCATCGGCGGCGCAAAGCCGGCTCTGGCCACCGAGACTTTCGAGATCACCAAGACTGATGCCGAATGGCACGCCATCCTTTCCGATGCAGCCTTCGACGTGCTGCGCCGGGAAGGCACCGAATATCCAGGGACGAGTCCGCTGCTTAACGAGCACCGCAAGGGCATCTTCGCCTGTGCCGGCTGCGACCTGCCGGTCTACCCGTCGGAGACGAAATTCGATTCCGGCACCGGCTGGCCGAGCTTCTGGCAGGAGATCGCCAACGCGATCGGCAAGACCGAGGACCGCTCGCTGGGCATGACCCGCACCGAAGTCCATTGCCGCCGCTGCGGCGGCCATCTCGGCCATGTCTTCGATGACGGCCCACCGCCCACCGGCCTGCGCCACTGCATCAATGGCGTGGCGCTCAGCTTCAAGCCGGCCGCGGCCTGAGCGGCGCCTGAGCTGCAGGAATTTGAAGCTTTCAAAAACATAACCCCGGAAATCGTTGCCGATCTCCGGGGTCATGCACGAGGGCGCCGGGCGGGGGATCCGGCGCGCCTCAATGGCCTCCGCCGCCGCCGGCTTGTTCGGCGGGCTTGTTGATGAACAGCACGAAAAGCCCGAGCGTCGCGAACAGCACTGTCAGCATGAAGAACACATCCATGAAGGACAGCAGCGAGGCCTGCTGCTGCACCATGCCTGACAGTTTCGAGATCGCAGCGCTGGGGGCATCGAGCCCGGCGGTCTGTTGGAAATTCAGCGTCATGTTCTGCAGCTTGGCCTGAGCCTCGGCGCTTCCCCACTGCACATGCTCGGAAAGCCTGGCGTAGTGGAACGCGTTGCGGTCGATCAGCACCGTGTTGATGATGGCCAGGCCGACGGCGCCGCCGAGATTGCGGGTCAGGTTGAACAGGCCGGACGCGTTCTTCAGCCGCTCCGGCGGCAAGGTGCCGAGCGCGATGTTGTTGATCGGCACCATGCACAGCATCATCGAGCAGCCGCGCAGGATCTGCGGGATCAGCAGCTCGTAGAAATCCCAGTCTGCTGTCAGGTGGGTCATCCACCAGGTGCCGGTGGCGAAGCCGAAGAAGCCGATCATCATCATCAGCCGCAGATCCATCTTGCGCGACAGGATGCCGGAGATGGGCGCGGTGAAGAACATCGCCAGGCCGCTGACGAACAGCGCCTCGCCGATCATCATCGAATCATAACCGCGGATGCGGCCGAGATAGACCGGATAGAGGTAGGTAAGTCCGTAGAGCCCGATGCCGATGACGAAGGAGAATATCGAGCCGAAGGCGAAGTTGATGTTCCTGAACGCCTTGAGGTCGACGATCGGCTCCTCGGCGGTGAAGACGCGCCAGAAGAAGACGATCCCGCCGATGGTCATGACGATGGCGCTGATGAACACTGCCTGGTCCTGCAGCCAGTCATTGTTCGGCCCCTCCTCCAGCACATATTCCATGCAGCCGAGCAAGGCGGCCATGCCGGCCAGCCCCCACCAGTCGAACTTGCTGAACAGCTTGAGGTTCGGCTTGTCGAAATCGATCAGCGACCAGGCCGCCGTCGTCACCAGTATGCCCGGCACGACATTGACCAGGAACAGCCAGTGCCAGGACATGGCGTGGCTGATATAGCCGCCGACCGTCGGCCCGATGGTCGGCGCCAGCGTCGCCACCAGGCCGATCATCGGCGAGACGACGGCGCGACGCGACGGCGGGAAGATGGTGAACGCTGCCGCGAAGACGCTCGGGATCATGCCGCCGCCGATGAACCCCTGGATGGCGCGGTAAACGATCATCTGGTCGATGTTGGTCGCGGTCGCGGCGAGCGCGCTGGCCGCCGTGAAGCCGGCAGCGGCGATCGTGAACAGCACGCGCGTCGACAGCATCCGGCTGAGAAAGCCCGACAGCGGGATCATCACCACCTCGGCGATCAGATAGGCCGTCTGCACCCACGGGATCTCGTCGGAGCTGGCGCTCAAGCCGGCCTGGATTTCGGCCAGCGATGCCGAGACGATCTGGATGTCCAGGATCGCCATGAACATGCCGAACACCATCGCCAGGAAGGCGACGACGCGGCGAACCGGCATGTGGTCTGCGGGTGCGGCGGCGGCCGGCCGTGCTGGTAGTGATCCTGCGGTTATGGTTGCGGTTGCCATATCCTGGCCTCCTACAGCAATTCCAGGAAAGGAATTGCGTCCGAACAGATCGTTGGCAGGCTGGGCGGCTCAGCGCTCAATCGGCCGCTGAGCCGCCGCCAAAGCAGCTAGTTGGTCGTCGCGGCGGGCGCGGTGCGGCTGTCGGCGGCGACGACGACGCTCAGGCCGGCGCGCAGCTTGCCGGTCTTGAGCACGGCGGCCGGCACGTCGATGCGCACGGGCACGCGCTGCACGACCTTGGTGAAGTTGCCGGTGGCGTTTTCCGGCGGCAGCAGCGAGAAGACGGCACCGGAGGCCGGCGCCAGCGACGAGACCTTGCCCTCGAAGCTCTGGCCGTCGATCGCGTCGACCGTGATGCGGACCTTCTCGCCGGGCACCAGCCGGCCAAGCTGCGTCTCCTTGAAGTTGCCGACGATGTAGAGCTTGTCCATCGGCACCACCACGGCGAGCTTCTGGCCGGGGCTGACGAGATCGCCCTGCTCGACCGAGCGGTTGCCGACGACGCCGTCATAAGGCGCCTTCAGCACCGTGAAGGACAGGTCGCGCTGGGCCTTGTCGCGGGTGAGCTGCAGCGAAGCGAGCGTGCTCGCCGATTCGGCGCGCTGCGCCTCCAGCACGCCGATATTGGCCTGCGCGGCGGTGATCTGCGCATCGGCGCCGGCAAGTGCCGCCTTGGCCTGGTCGAGTGCCGTCTGCGCGTCGTCGAGCTGCGCCTGCGTGCCGACATGGGTCTTGAGCAGCTGCGCGGCGCGATCCTGCGCGCGCGCGGCGTTGTCGGCGGCGGCCTGATCGGCGCTCTTTTGCGCTTCTGCCTGCGCCAGCGAGGCCTGTGCGGCCTTGGTCTGGGCGTCGATGCGGTCGAGCGTCTTTGCCAGCGTGGCGATCTGCGCCTCGGCTTGGGCGACGGCTATCCGGTAGTCGCCGTCCTCGATGATGAACAGCGGATCGCCGGCCTTGACCTGCTGGTTCTCGCCCACCAGCACCTTGTCGACATAGCCGGAAATCTTCGGCGACACGAACGACATGTCGGCCTGGACATAGGCGTCGTCGGTGGAGATCATGAACCGGCCGTCGGTCCAGAAGTTGTAGCCATACCAGGAACCGGCGCCGAGCAGGCCGAGCCCGATGATCGGCAGGAGCAGCGAACGGAGCGAACGCTTCTTCTTCGGGGGAGCTTCGGCCGGCGCGACGGGAGCGGGCTGGATAGGGATTTCCGGCGCTTCGGTCGAGGGCTGGACCTTGGCGTTCGGGAACGTGCGGACTTCGGCTGTAGCGGGCGCATTCGAGGACATGATAATCTCTCTGGGCAAGTCAGTCATACTGAACCGTTCGGTTCGAATTGGAGATTGACATAGCGCGTAAAGAGGATCATATCAAGTGCAAATCGAACCGCTTGGTTCGAAATATTTCGTGAGGTGTGACTTTAATGGTCGAAACGACAGCCGATCGCGATCTGCTGGACACGCGCAAAGGCCGCCCGGCCGCCGGGCAGGATCCGATAAAGCGCGCCCAGATCATCGAAGGCGCACGCCGTGTCTTCATCGACAAGGGTTTCGAGGCCGCGTCGATGAACGACATCACGCGCGAGGCCGGCGTGTCGAAGGGCACGATCTATGTCTATTTCGCCAACAAGGAAGAGCTGTTCGAGGCGCTCATCGAGGAAGAGCGCGGCACCATCTTCAAGAACATGTACGAGGTGCTCGACCATTTCGACGACCTGCGCAAGACGCTGGTCAAGTTCGGCACGATTTTGTCGGTCAAGATCACTTCTGCCAAGGTCATCCAGGCGCAGCGCACCGTCGTTGGCGCCGCCGACCGGATTCCCGAGCTCGGCGCGCGCTTCTACGAGCGTGGCCCCAAGCGCGGCCATGACAAGGTCATGCTGTTCCTCAACGCGGCCATCGAACGCGGCCTGCTCAAGATCGACGACGTCGATCTTGCCGCCTATCAATTTACCGAACTCTGCCTTGCCGGCCTGTTCCGCCAGTGCATCTTTTCCTATCGCAGCAAGGCGCCGAGCCAGGCCGAGATCGAGCATGTGGTGAAGTCGGGAGTCGATGTCTTCCTGAAGGCCTACGGCACCGAGAAGCTTGCCGCCGAGGAGCAGGCACGGACCGCATGATCCAGGCGCCTTATGCCTGTCAGTTCTTCATCCTATGGTCTGCCCACGTCGCTTCGCTCCTTGCTTCGCCTAGGACGACGTCGACAGATCAAGCACGGTGTCCGGGCAATGGCACGCGCTCTCCTCGTTCGAAAATTGGCTCGTGGATCAGCCTGTTGGCCGAGCCGATCGGAAGAGCTTGTTAACCATCGCTTCCTATGTCTCGGGACCTGTTCCTTTGAAGAGTCCCGAGTATGACTTCCATGCGCTTTTCCCGTGCCAATCCTCCCGGTGTTTCCACGGACGGCAATGACGATTTCCGCCGTCCGCAAGAGGCGCGGCGCCACAGCGCGGCTTCGCCGCAGGGAGAGGTCGTCCCGCTGCGCACGGCGGTCGGAAGCGAATCGCATACCGCCTCGTCCGATTCGCCTGGCGGCGAGTTCGGCGGTGCCGCCTGGCAGCAATATTTCTTCCTCGCCCCCAATGTGCGGTTCACCCGCACGCCGGATTGCGACAAGCGGCCTGCGCCACAGCCGGACGATGAGGCGCCAGCCAAGGCGGCCGCCACCGCCGCTGATTCCCTCCGCCCCGCGACGCCGGCTCAGGCTACCAATCCAGTCAGTGCAACTCCCGCCGCGGCTTCCGCCGCTGCAGCCGGGCCGCCGTGCGCGGTCGCCGCGCCCGCGCAGAAGCCGCAGCCGAAAATGCGTTGGTCCTATCTTTCCGATCATGCGTTTTTCGAGTTCAGCATGCCTTTCCTCGCCGAGCGCCTGGCGCGGGCCCGCCTGAACGAACCGGCGCGGCCTGTCGCTGCCGCAACGGCGCATCCTTCGGCGCAGCCGGGCCCCGCGCGCTCCGTCTCCAGCGGAGAGGCAACCTCGCTCTACCGCGTCATCGAATGGCGTTCGAACGGGTCGGCCGCAAGCCCTGCTTCGGTGACGCCCCCGGCCGGCGCGCCCGCCGTTCTCCCGGCCGACCATGAGGAGGTTGCATCGCGCGCCCCCGCAGCGGCAGCCGTTGTGCCGGTTTCCGAGACAAAGCGCGCCCGGCCCGCGAAGCCGGCGCCCTCCCTGCCTGTCGCCGGCAAGGCGGTGCCGGCGGCCGTTTCGGAGGGCTATGCGCTTCCTTCCGAGGAATTGCTGCAGATGCCGCCGGAAGGCCAGGGCTTCTACATGTCGCAGGAGCGGATGGAACAGAATGCCGATCTGCTTGAAAGCGTGCTGGAGGATTTCGGCGTCAAGGGCGAGATCATCCACGTCCGGCCGGGTCCGGTCGTCACCCTCTACGAGTTCGAGCCGGCGCCAGGCGTGAAATCCAGCCGCGTCATCGGATTGGCCGACGACATCGCCCGTTCGATGTCGGCCGTCTCGGCCCGCGTTGCCGTGGTGCCGGGCCGCAACGTCATCGGCATCGAACTGCCCAATGAAACGCGTGAAACGGTGTATTTCCGCGAGCTGATCGAATCGCCCGGCTTCCGCAACACGTCCTGCAAGCTGGCGCTGGGCCTCGGCAAAACGATCGGCGGCGAGCCGGTGATCGCCGAACTGGCCAAGATGCCGCATCTGCTGGTCGCGGGCACCACCGGTTCGGGCAAGTCGGTCGCCATCAACACCATGATCCTGTCGCTGCTCTACCGGATGAAACCGGAGGAATGCCGCCTCATCATGGTCGATCCCAAGATGCTGGAACTGTCCGTCTATGACGGCATTCCGCATCTGCTCACGCCCGTCGTCACCGATTCCAAGAAGGCGGTCACCGCGCTCAAATGGGCGGTGCGCGAGATGGAGGACCGCTATCGCAAGATGGCGCGCCTCGGCGTGCGCAACATAGACGGATACAACCAGCGCGCCGCGACCGCCCGCGACAAGGGCGAGACCGTCGTCATGCAGGTGCAGGTCGGTTTCGAGAAGGGCACCGGCGAACCGCTGTTCGAGGATCAGGAGATCGACCTCGCGCCTATGCCCTACATCGTCATCATCGTCGATGAGATGGCCGACCTGATGATGGTGGCCGGCAAGGAGATCGAGGGCGCCATCCAGCGGCTGGCGCAGATGGCCCGTGCCGCCGGCATTCATCTGATCATGGCAACGCAGCGCCCCTCGGTCGATGTCATCACCGGCACGATCAAGGCCAATTTCCCCACCCGCATCTCTTTCCAGGTGACCTCCAAGATCGACAGCCGCACCATCCTGGGCGAGCAAGGGGCCGAGCAACTGCTCGGCCAGGGCGACATGCTGCACATGGCCGGCGGCGGGCGCATCGCGCGCGTGCATGGCCCCTTCGTCTCCGACCTCGAGGTCGAGCACGTCGTTGCGCATCTGAAGGCGCAAGGCCGTCCCGAATACCTTGATACGGTCACTGCCGAGGAGGAAACGGAGGAAGAGACGGCCGATACTGGCCCGGTCTTCGACAAGGGCTCGATCGACGCCGAGGATGGCGACGGCCTTTTCGAGGAGGCGGTCAAAGTGGTCAAGCGCGACAAGAAATGCTCGACCTCCTACATCCAGCGCCGCCTCGGCATCGGCTACAACCGCGCCGCCTCGCTGGTCGAGCGTATGGAGAAGGAAGGCTTGGTCGGCGCCCCCAACCATGTCGGCAAGCGTGAGATCCTGACCGGCCGGCGCGAGCCTGCGCCGGAACGCGACGAGACGGATTGAGCAGGGCGTGGATCGGGCGAGTGGAGTCCGATCCAAAGATGGCCGCAGGAAGGGTCTTCAGCCGCCGTTCGCCACCAGCGCGATCGCCGCGCGCAGCTCCTCGAGCCCTGCGGCTTTTTCCGAAGAGGTCGCCAGAACCGCCGGAAACGCCGCCGGCCGCTTCCTGATCTTGGCCAATGTCTCCTCGATCAGCTTCGGCACGCCCGCCGCCTTGATCTTGTCGGTCTTGGTCAGCACGATCTGGTAGGACACCGCTGCCTTGTCGAGCAGCGACAGCACTTCCTCGTCCTTGGCCTTGATGCCGTGGCGGGCGTCGATCAGCACATAGACGCGCTTCAGCGTCACGCGCCCCTGCAGATATTCGAAGATCAGCTTCGTCCAGGCGTCGACCTTGTCTTTCGGCGCGCTGGCATAGCCGTAGCCCGGCATGTCGACCAGCGCCATCGGCGGCAGGTCGGCGCCTTCGCCGGAGAATCCGTCCGGCACGAAATAGTTTAGCTCCTGCGTGCGACCCGGCGTGTTGGAGGTCCGGGCCAAGCCTTTGTGGCCGACCAGCGCATTGATCAGCGACGACTTGCCGACGTTGGAACGGCCGGCAAAGGCGATCTCCGGCGGCCCTTCCGGCGGCAGGAACTTCATCGAAGGCACGCCGCGGATGAAGATCCACGCGCGGCTGAACAGCTCCGGACTTATCGCAGTTTCGGTCGTGGTTTTATCCTGCGCGTTCAAACCGCGGCCTCCAGCATTGAAATGTCGGCGCCACGGATGGCGTCGAGGTTGCGGCCGATCTTGTCGACCGGCCAATCCCACCAGGCCGCCTTCAAAAGCCGTCGCACCGTAAAATCGTCGAAGCGCATCTTTACCACCTTGGCCGCGTTGCCGGCGACGATCGCATAGGGCGGCACGTCGTGCGTGACAACCGATTTCGCGGCGACGATGACGCCGTGGCCCACCTTTACGCCGGGCATGATCACCGCATCCATGCCGATCCATACGTCGTTGCCCACGATCGTGTCGCCGCGGATCTCCTTCGACCATGTCTGCGGGTCGAAACCTTGCTCCCAGCCATGGCCGAAGATGTTGAACGGATAGGTCGAGAAGCCTGACATCGCGTGGTTGGCGCCGTTCATGATGAAGCGTGCGCCCTCGGCGATGGCGCAGAATTTGCCGATGATCAGCCTGTCGCCGATGAAGGGGTAGTGATGCAGCACGCATTTTTCGGCGAATTTGTCGGGACCGTCGGGGTCGTCATAATAGGTGAAGTCGCCGACCTCGATGTTGGGCGCGCTCACCAGTCCTTTCAAAAAGCCGACGCGCGGATGCATCGGGATCGGATGCTTGATATTGGGATTGGGTCCGGTCATCGGCTGGCTCCGTCCACCCTTGCAGGGGATGGAGCTTATAGCGATGCGCGACCGGTGGTCTACCTGGCGCAGACAGGCGCGATGAGTCGGGATCCCGCGAAGCAGCGCGGGACCCCTGCCGCACGGCCTCCCAAACACCGGCGACGCTGCGCCGGAAGCCGTCGCGGCCTTAGTGGGGAGGACTGGAAAGCTACGAGAGATGGCGGGCCGGAGTTTCAGCCAAGGCTATTCCAGCATGAGTAATGTCGTCCGTGCGGGAATTGCCTCGAGGAAGCGACGACAGCAAAAACCCCGGTCGAGCCGGGGTTCTTGCAATCGAGGTTCTCGGGGGCCGGCTACTCCGCCGGCGATGGTTTCTTGCGAAAGATCGCCGCCAGATTGTCCCACAACTCGATCTTGGCGCCCTGGCGCTTCATGATCACGCCCTGCTGTAGGATCGAGAGCAGGTTGTTCCAGGCCCAGTAGATGACCAGGCCGGCCGGGAAGCTGCCCATCATGAAGGTGAAGACCACCGGCATCCAGGTGAAGATCATGGCCTGGGTCGGGTCCGGCGGCGCTGGGTTCATGCGCATCTGCAGGAACATGGTGATGCCCATCACCACCGCCCAGGCGCCCATATGCGGCAGGAAAGCCGGAGCCGCGAAGGGTAGCAAGCCGAACAGGTTGAAGACCGACGTCGGATCGGGCGCCGCAAGGTCATGGATCCAGCCGAAGAACGGCGCGTGCCGCATCTCTATGGTGATGTAGAGCACCTTGTAGAGCGAGAAGAAGACCGGGATCTGCAGCGCCACCGGCCAGCAGCCGGCCAGCGGATTGATCTTCTCCGTCTTGTAGAGCTCCATCATCGCCTGCTGCTGCTTCATCTTGTCGTCCGCGTATTTCTCGCGGATCTCGAGCATCTTCGGCTGCACCTTCTTCATGTTCGCCATCGACGCGTAGGACTTGTTGGCGAGCGGGAAGAAGATGGCCTTGACGATGACGGTGGTGGCCAGGATGGCCAGGCCGAAATTGCCGAAGAATTTGTACAGCGTGTCGATCAGCCAGAACATCGGCTTGGTGATGAAATAGAACCAGCCCCAGTCGATCAGCAGGTTGAACTGGCGAATGTGCCGGTCAGCCTCATAAGCGTTGATCTTGGCGACTTCCTTGGCGCCGGCGAAAATCTCCGTCTCGACAGTCGCGGACTGGCCGGCGTCGACATTGATCGCGTCGGTGAGGAAGTCGGACTGATAGCGGTGGCGCCCGTCCTCGAAAAACCCGTAGCGCGGCTGGAAGGGCTGCTTCTCGGTCGGCACCAGGGTGACGGCCCAGTATTTGTCGGTGATGCCCAGCCAGCCGTCGGTCGACTTGCCTGGCTTGACTTCCTTGTCCTTTTCGATCGCCGCGTATTTGTATTCCGTCAGCCCCTCCGTCCCCGTGACGCCGATCAGGCCTTCATGCAGCACATAGGTGCTGGCGACGGCAGGCTTGTCGTAGCGTGTGACGCGCCCATAGTTGAACAGGCTGACGGCAGCGGTTCCCGAGTTCTGCACCGTGTCGGACACGGTGAACATGTAATCATTGTCGACCGAGATGGTGCGCTTGAAGGTCAGGCCCTTGTCGTTGGTGAAGGTCAGCGTCACCGGCGACGATGCCGTCAGCGTCGGATTGCCGTCGACGCTCCACACCGTGTCGGCGCCCGGCACCGTGCCGGTCTTGTCGCTGCCGACGAAGCCGATCTCGGCGAAATAGCCGGTGGGCAGCGCCTGCGGGTTGAGCAACTGGATCTCGGGCGAGTTCTTGTCGACCGTCTCGGTGTAGTGCTTGAGCTTGATGTCGTCGAGGCGCGCGCCGGTCAGGTTGATCGAGCCCTCGAGGCTCGGCGTGTCGATCCTGATGCGCTTCGTCGCCGCAATAGCCTGGTCGCGGCTGGCCGCCGTGACGGCTTCGCCGCCCGGCGCGTTGGGGATGGCGCCCGGCGCCGGAGCCTGCGTCGAGGCGGCGCCGGAATTGGCGGTGCCCGCGTCCTTCTTCTGCGCCTCCACGCGCTGCTGCTCGATACGGGCCGCCTCGCGCTGCTGCTCCATTTTCGGGTTCATGTAGAACACCTGCCACAGCGTCAGGATCAGCACCGACAGCGCAATGGTGATGAAGAAATTGCGGTTGTTTTCCATCGAAAGCCTTGGCCTATCGTGTGCCGCGCAGCCGGCGGGAAAGTTCGGCCTTCAACTGGCCGAACGGAATGGCGAGCACGTCTTCGCGCCCGACGATGACATAGTCATTACCGGGCGCCATGTCATCGGCGGCATGGACGCGCACGGCTTCCCTGAGCCGCCGCCGGACGCGGTTGCGCACCACGGCGTTGCCGACCTTCTTGGTGACGGTGTAGCCGACGCGTGGCGCAAGCTGGTCGCCGCGGTCGAGAACCTCGACGAGAAAAAGCCGTCCGCGGCGCTTTTCGCCGCCGCGCACAGCTAGGAAATCCGCGCGTTTCAGAAGCCGCCCGGGAGTTTGTCCCTTTGGCTTGCCGGTTGCGGGCAACGATCTCGTCTTTCGTTCAGGCGCTGAGCCGCTTGCGGCCGCGGTTGCGGCGGGCAGCAACGACGCCGCGGCCACCCTTGGTAGCCATACGGGCACGGAAACCGTGCCGGCGCTTGCGGACGAGTTTGGACGGTTGGTAGGTACGCTTCATTTGTTTTAATACCGCGGCGTGCGGCCCTTCTTGATTCTGTCACTGTGTAACAGGAGCTTCGCCGGACCTTGGGCGCGATCGAAACCGCGCCGGACGAACGGCCCGAGCGTGAGCGGGCTTATAGAAAGAAGGTTTTTGGAAGTCAATCCGGCCCCGCGGCGGGGAATTTTTCATAACGCCAGGGACAAAATTGGAAAAAAGCCGCAAATCGCATAATCTTGGCGATCAAGCCTTCGTGAAGACCGCGTCATGACCAGCGAAGCTCTGCCCACGGATGAAAAGCAACGGCTGCCGGCGGCAAACGCGGCGCGCCGGGTGCCGCTGTCGCGCGGCCTGTCGACCAAGCTTCTGCTGCTCACCATCGTCTTCGTGCTGCTGGCCGAAATCCTGATCTTCCTGCCCTGGATCGCCAGCTACCGTGTGAGCTGGCTGAAGGAGCGGCTGAACACCGCCGCCGCGGTGTCGATCGTTTTGCTGCAGGGCGAGCCCAACTCGCTGTCGCATGCCGCCCAGAACGACGTGCTGATGGCCATCGGCGCCAGGGCGATCGCGGTGCGCGACGGCGGCGTCTCGCGGCTGTTGGTCGTGGCCGACATGCCCCCGCAGGTCGACGAGCATATCGACATCGCCAATGTCGGGCTGGTCAACGGCATGACCGGGGCGCTCGACACGCTGTTCTTCGGCGGCAATCGCATGCTGCGCGTCTTCGGTCCGGTCGGCGACAGCGACAAGGAATTCGAGCTGATCATGCCGGATTACAGCCTCCGCAATGCGATGCTGCGCTATTCGCGCAACGTCGCCGTCGTCTCGCTGCTGATATCGCTGTTCACCGCCATGCTGGTCTATGCCTCGATCGACCTCATCATGATCGGGCCGATCCGCACCATGACGCGCTCGATCCTGTCCTTTTCCGAAGCGCCCGACGATCCCGGGCGCATCATTCGTCCCGCTGCCCGCGCCGACGAGATCGGCGTCGCCGAGCGCGAGCTGTCGCAGATGCAGGAGCGGCTGCAGAAGATGCTGTCCGAGCAGAAGCATCTCGCCGACCTTGGGCTGGCGGTCTCGAAGATCAACCACGACATGCGCAACATTCTGGCCTCCGCCCAGCTGATGTCGGACCGCCTGCGCCAGGTGAAGGATCCGACCGTGCAGTCCTTCGCGCCGAAGCTCTTGCGCGCGCTCGATCGCGCCGTCGCCTATTCGGAGGGCGTGCTCGCCTATGGCCGCACCCAGGAGCCGGCGCCGTCGCGCCGCCGCCTGCGGCTGCGCCAGCTGGTCGATGATGTGCATGGCCTGCTCGACATCGAGGAAGGCATCGAGTTCATCAACGCCGTCGAGCTCGCCTTCGAGGTCGACGCCGATTCCGACCAGCTGTTCCGCGTGCTCACCAATCTTTGCCGCAACTCGGTGCAGGCGATGGCCGCCGACACCGAGAGCGCGGTGGTGCGCCGCTTGGCGGTCTCGGCCGAGCGCGTCGGCAGCGTCAGCCGCATCACTGTCACCGATACCGGCCCCGGCCTGCCGCCCAAGGCGCGCGAGAACCTGTTCGCGGCCTTCCGCGGCTCGGCGCGCAGCGGCGGCACCGGTCTCGGCCTGGCGATCGCCCATGAGCTGATCCGCGCCCATGGCGGCACGGTCGAGCTCGTCGAATCGATCGGCGGCCGCACCACCTTCGCCGTCACCATTCCGGATCAGCCGGTGCGGCTCGACCAAGCGCGAGGCAGTCTGCGCCGCCCGGCCTGAGGTGTGTCGACCTGATCCGCGCCGCCAAAACGCCTGCTACAAAACTTTTGCCGGATCGGCTTGCTTTTCCGGAATTCAGTCGTTAGGGAACACGTCTCGTCGCGTCCGGTCGTCACGATCGGATCGCGGGGCTTGTGTCATCCACGGCCTGTTGCGCGCCCGTAGCTCAGCTGGATAGAGCACCAGACTACGAATCTGGGGGTCAGGAGTTCGAATCTCTTCGGGCGCGCCATTTCGTTTCCAACTCGTCGAGTTTGTTGGCGGACGACCTTCTAGATTTGCTCTCATTGCGAACGCTGAACGCCGCCGATTGCGGCGCTAATTCCAGGTGAGGCGCCTCATCATTTGGCGATCTCCCTTATGAAGAGGTGAAGCGTGTGCCTCATTGCCTCCGAGGGAGGCTCGGCGACATGCCACTCCGGAAAATGGCCGTCGATCGCCATTCGTGCCAGACCATAGACCAGAGCCCGCGCGCCAAGCAGGAGGTGATCGAAATTCAGGCCGCTCGAAATCTGCCCCTGCACGCGCGCCTCGGTCAGCAGTTCGACCATCAGATGACGAATGGCATTGTTCTGCTCACGCAGGCTGTCGGATGAATCGAAATCGATCAGTGTTCGGGAGCTGAGGATCTCAAAATGCGTGGGATTGGCGAGCGCCCACCGCAAATAGCCGTGGCCGATAGCCTCGAAAGCCGTCAGGGGGTCGCAGCCGCCGGCATTTGACTGAGCTTCTGTGACCGCTTCGGTCAGTCTGCCCATGGCCTGCTCCGCTACCGCAGTCATCAGAGCCGTCTTTGAACGGAAATGGCGAAACGGAGCTCCGGGCGAAACACCTGCCCGCTTGGCCGCTTCGCGAACGGAAACATGCTCGACGCCCCGTTCTTCGATGATCTCTACCGTCGCCGCGACGAGAGCCTCGACCAAGTTCCCGTGATGATAGCGTCTGGTGCTTTCCTTGCTCATCTGATGGTTCGCATCCATGCGGGGACGGCTATCACAGAATAGCGATGTAAGCACCGATTATTTTCCTTGCGCCCGGATGCGCACGAATGTAATCGATGATTACAATATAGGAGGTTCCCAATGCTTCGTTCCATCTCGATGGTCGGCTTTGCATTCACGGCGCTTTGCCTGGTGACCGCGCAAGCGCAGGAAGTTCCGACGCTGGAAATCGTCTGGCCTCAAGCCGAGACTGTGGTCCGGTTGAGCAGCGATCCGGAAGGCGTGATCGGTGTCGTCGTGAAAAGCAACTTCGCGCTTCTTCCTGCCGGGCAATGTGGAGCGAACCGTCAATGCGGCCACATACACATGAAGATCGATCCCGAGGGCAACACATGCAACATTCCTGGCCGTCCCTACAACAGCATGAACAGCGACTTCGGCGGTGATCTGATCAAGGCGCGCTTCGGCCATTGCCCCAGCCCGACCGGTAGGCACGTCATCGGCATTCTGCTTGCAGACGATCGTCACCAACCAATCCTTGCGGATGGCAAGCCGGTCACCGCTCTGGTCGAGGTGACAACCGAATAGATGCAGCGGCTTGAAGTCAGAGGCAGGGGTCTTCCTGTAAGCTGACGATCGCAGGCGACTGCGCTTGAGGCCGGGTTGAGCCGATCGGCCATCCCGCCGGTGGCCGTTCGGAACGGAGGCTGGCAGGGCCGTCGACAGCCAAAGCAACGAAAGGGCAGTCTGGGCGTTCTGATCAGCCGCTTAGCGGAGCATCCGAAGAATGACCACGCCGCAAATTCTGTCGTTCGCCGTCACCTTCGTGATGATGGCAGCGTTCGTGTGGGGTCGCTATCGATATGATCTCGTCGCGGCGGCGGCACTCCTGCTTGCTCTCGCCGTTGGCATTGTGCCCTTCGACGAAGCCTTCAGCGGCTTCAGCGACGATATCGTGATCATCGTCGGCAGCGCTCTGCTGGTGAGCGCAGGCATAGCGCGCTCGGGCATCATGGAAGTTGCCATCGAGCGCTTTGCTCCGAAATTGTCGGGTGTTCGGTCGCAACTGGCGCTGCTGGTGATCGTGGTGACCTTACTGTCTGCCTTCGTCAAGAATATCGGTGCGCTGGCCATCATGATCCCGATCGCCTTTCAGTTCGCGCGCCGATCCAGCATTTCACCGTCGATATTCCTGATGCCGATGGCGTTCGGATCACTGCTCGGCGGTCTCATGACGCAGGTGGGAACTTCCCCCAACATCGTTGTGTCCCGAGTGCGAGAGGAGTTGACCGGAACCGCGTTCACCATGTTCGACTTCGCACCCGTCGGAGCTGCTGTAGCCGTCGCAGGAATGATCTTCCTGCTGTTCTTCTATTGGCTGGTACCGGCGCGCGAAAAGCTCGGCGCGGCGCTGAATGAAGCCCTCGACATCAGGAATTACCTCACAGAGGCTCGCATTGTCAGCGATTCCACCGTGCTTGGGAAAACCGTCGCCGACCTCATAAAACTCGCCGGCGGCGATGCCGTCGTGACATCGATCTTGCGCAATCGAACTATGCGGATGACGCCGCTGCCCGATGCCGTCCTGAAGGAGAATGACATCCTGTTGCTCGAAGGCGACCCGGCGGCGCTCGATCGCCTTGTCTCGCAGGGTAAGCTAAGCGTCACCGGGGATCGGGTGGATGAGGACGCCACCACCGGCGAAAGGGTAGCTATCGAGGCCGTAATCGGCGAAAGCTCCTCGTTGATCGGCTGGACCGCGCAGCGCCTTGCCCTTTACGATCGCTTCAATGTCAATCTGCTGGCCGTCAGCCGCCGCGGCCAGCGCCTCGACCGCAGGCTCGCCAAAGTCGAACTCAGGCTCGGCGACGTCGTCGTGTTGCAGGGCAACGCAGCGACAATGCCCGAGATCCTGCGCGAATTCGGCTGCCTGCCACTGGCGGAAAGGCCGATCCTTCTTGGCAGCGTCCGCAAAGGCGTCGTGCCGGTAGCAATCCTTGCTCTGGCGATGGTGGCGACGGCCTTTGGTCTGCTGCCTGTTTCCGTCGCCTTCTTTGCGGCGGCGGTGGGGATCGTGCTTTTCCAGGTCATCCCGCTGCGGGACGTCTACCAATCGCTGGATGGTCCCATTCTCATCATGCTCGCCGTGCTCATTCCGGTGAGCGACTCGCTGCGCAGCACAGGGGCGACCGGACTGGTTGCCGGAGAACTAGCCCAGCTCGCGAGCATTCTTCCAGCGCCCGGCGCACTGATGCTCATCCTTGTCGCCGCCATGGCCGTCACGCCATTCCTCAACAATGCCGCCACCGTTCTTGTCATGGCGCCTGTCGCCTCAGAATTTGCCGGCGATCTGGGCTACAGGCCGGAAGCATTTCTGATGGCGGTCGCCATCGGCGCCGGCTGCGACTTCCTCACTCCGATCGGACACCAGTGCAACACCCTCGTCATGGGGCCGGGAGGTTACCGTTTCAGTGACTATCCGCGCCTGGGACTGCCGCTGTCGTTCCTGGTCATCATTGTCGCCGTGCCGATGCTGACGATCGTGTGGCCGATGAACTGATCAGCGAAAAAGCAGACGGCGAATCCCAGGGTCAGCGCCGCGGCGGCCATCAAATCCGCGACAAGATAGGGGATCGCATCCGCGGCGCGGCAATGGCTGTGAAAGCGGCCCGACTGTTCCGTTTCGAATACGCGCCGACCATCACGGCAAGTCTTGGGAGCAGATTCTCGTCGGGCTCGATGAGCGGCTTGCCAACGGTCGATAAGCGACTGAGAGATCGCAACGAGGGGCCTGTGCTTGTGGTTGGGAGATCGACGAGATCAAACGTCCGGACAGTTCAAGGTGGAGCTGGGATCTCCTGCTCTATCGAACCTGGTTGTTCCGCCGCGGCAGCGAATGGGTCGCCCGTCGCCAGCCCGTTATTGGTCACCGCTCGGCAACGTCATGGCTCCTCGGCTGCTCCGCCAAGCAGCTTGACGTTGAGCCGGCCGCCCGTGAACAGCATGTCGTCCAGGGCCTCGGCGAGGTCCTTGGAGGTGACGGCCTCGCCGTCGCCACGCATGATGCTCGTTTGCGCGGTACGGCGCATCAGCTCCTTGATGAACGCGGCGCTGACGCCCTTCGTGCGCATAACGGCTTCGTTCACGATCTTGTCGGACAGTTTCAGGCCGCCGCCGTAAAGGCGGACCAGCTTCTCCCGGCTGCCGTCGTCCGGCAGCGGCACCTCGATGGCCTGATCGATACGCCCCGGCCGCGCTGTAAGCGCAGCTTCCAGTTGTTCGGGCCGGTTGGTGGTCAGGATGAACAGGATGTCGGCGTTGTCCTTCAATCCGTCCATCTCGTTGAGCAGCGCGTTGAGGAGAGACTCTTCGCACGGGCTCCCCATAGTCTCGCGGTCGCGGGCAATGAGGTCCACGTCCTCGATCACCACCGTAGCCGGCTGCAGCAGCCGCGCAAGCGTCATATAGTGCGACAGCAAGCCCATCTGGCCGGCCGTTATGATGAGCGTCGTATGGCCGGGCAGGTTGGCGGCGAGATAGCGAATGGTGTGCGTTTTGCCGGTGCCCGGCGGCCCGTAAAGCAGGATGCCCTTGCGTGTCGATTGCCCAAGTCGCCTCAGGGCTTCCCGGCTCTCGATGAACCGGATCACGTTGCGGTCGAGAAGCTTCAGGGTGCGTTCCGGCAGGATGACCGCCTCGCGCGGAACTTGCGGCAAGCGATGCACCATCACGCCCTTGGAGCGGCCGCTATAGTCGCTTTCGGTCTCGAGCGAGAGAACCTTGCCGCGATAGGAGCGCGCGGCATTGATCGCGGCCTCCAGCTCCGAAAAGCAGCGGTTCACCAGCGCCACGCCGCCCTCGCCGGCCGGCATGGCGATCTCGACGCAGGTTCCGGCCTCGCGGCCGTACTCACGGTGAAAGGACAGCACCACCGCGTAGGGCAGGTCCTGGTCGCGATTGAGCCACAAGCCGTTGGTGAGACACCTTATCGGTTCGTCCTCGCCGATATCGACATCCTGGTATTGCGCCGCCGAGATGGTGACCGCGTACTGTCCGTCTTTTGTCAGCGCGGCATAGGTCAGCGTCTCGTAGCGGTGTTGCTCGTAGAGGCCGAAGAAGCGAATGGGCGAGGTCGAGAACAGTTTGTCGAGCGCGACCTGCACGTCGGCGCGCATATGGCCGGGAAACTGGCGGGACGTCGCGACGATCTCGTCCTGCGCCAGTCCCGCGAAATGCCAGGCGATGGCCTCATAGGCATATTTGAACTTTCTGTCGCGCAAAGTCTGTGCCGGAGGACCGTCCTTGGACGTGGTTTCGCTTCCGCCGGCAGCGGTCGTGATGCGAAGCGGGTGGCCGGCTGCCTTGATGCGCTGCTGCGCCGTATCCAGCATCGCCTTTGCGACGGCGACAGGATAGCTGCCGCACACCGCCTTTCCCTGCTGCGTCACTATTGCGGCAAAGGCTTCAGCCTCCGCCTCCGATCGGTCGAAGATCGAGCGGACGAGGTCGACGACGAACGGTCACGGAGTCTCATCGTCGTTGTGGATGACAAGCTGCAAATTGGTCGCTTCGGCAGGGCTGTCGCGCAAGGGAAGAGCTCATCTGTCAGACTTCTTCAGGCCGACAATACTGCGCCACGCTGCATGAATTGTTAATGACTTGGTGGCTGAACAGCCGGGTGCTTCGGCCTCGCTGGGAGGCAGCGGCTCCAAGCAAACTAGACAGGCAGAAGCATCACTTATGTCTTGAATTCAAACAGCTCGATCAGATTGCCCGAGGGATCTTCCAGGAGCCTGGCGCGCCCGGCTCCCGCCTCGCTGATTTCTCCTCTGAAGTCTGCCCCGCCGGTGTTCAGCCGGCCGACGAGGCCATCCAGGTCTTTCGTGACGATCATGAACCGGTTCCACCCGCCAGGCTCCGGATCGCCGCCCGCAGTTCCGCCACTGCCCGCACCCGGGGCGCTCAAATAGAGCGTCAGATCGTCACGAACAAGCGCTGCGAACTTGCCGGGATTGTGCATGTTCACCGAGAAATCGAGCTTGTCGCGATAGAATGCGACGGATTTATCGACGTCCGTCGCAATGTATCGGATGGAGGCCATTGTGCGCGCACTCCGTCTTCACCGCCGCGGCTGATGTCCAAACGCACAGACCTGCGTCGCGTTCCAGGGGGAAAGAGCCGCGAAAATTCGATCGACTGCATGGCGTCAAGAGTGCCGCGCCTTGTCGTCGATCGGTAGCCTCCAGACGCGCCGAAGAAGTCTCGGTGCTACTAAAGCGCGCCGGCTGAAGCCGCTTCAGCGCGACGCGCTTTTGGACACAGTCTGGACGGTCTTTCATCCGGCTCTCCGCCGTGAGGTTTTGGGGGTCAGCAATTCCGACGCTATGAAGATCAGGTTCTCGCCGCTCACAAGGCTGTCGATGCTCCTTTCGGTCAGCGATGCGTAGACGAACGAGAGGCAGCCGCGGCCGGGAAACAGGAAGTCGTGCGGCTCCACAATGATGCACGGCGCATCCCTGAGCAGCTTGCCGCAGTCACGCGTGACCTCCCGCTCCGCACCTTCGATGTCCATTTTCAGGATCAGCAGTTTGGCCTTGGGCACCTTGGCAAGCAGGCTCTTCAGGGTGATCGAAGGCACACCTTGGCCTTCAGATACGGCGCGTGCCCATGAGGGGCGATCGGTGTTGACCAGTGCAACCTGGCCGTCGTGGCGCCACAGTGCGCCGTAGACCGACACGATCTGCTCCGATTCGGCGCAGTTCGAAATCAACGCTTCGAAGGCCCGGCGGTCCGGCTCGACAGCCATCACCAGGGCATCAGGATACTTGTCGCTGAAGAAGATTGACGAGTAGCCGACATTGGCGCCGGCGTCGACAATCACAGGGACGAAGCCTTTTCTTCGCCACTCCTTCGCGAGGCGGTTGAGCGCGTTCTGGCCCGCTTCGCCGATCTGGTATTCGCAGTGCCCGAAGACCTGCGAGATCACGAACAGGTCGCTGTCGGTGGGCCTGACCAGCAGGTCATGTCCACCGCAACGGACTTTCATGGGCGCTCCGATGCCCAACACACGGCGGAGCAGTACCGAGATCGATTTCTTCCACCCGATGGCCCGCGCGAGGCCCTCAATATGATAGAGCTTCGAGTAGTAGCTCACCTGAATTTTCAATCCTCCACCATGCCAAGGGCGGTCGGGCGCCCGATTGACCCAGCAGACGGCGCGTTAGATCGGCGGCACCGAACTCACGTTCGCAAACACTTATGCGCTTTTGCTAATGTTAGGAACACAGCCATATGGTGGAGCTTGGCGGCATCCATTCGGAATCTTCGCGGGTTCACGCCGCAGCGCGTGCCGCCGCCCGCCCGGCGCTGCGGCCGGAAAAGATGCAGCCGCCGAGGAAGGTGCCTTCCAGCGCCGCATAGCCATGCACCCCGCCGCCACCGAAGCCGGCGGCTTCGCCGACAGCATAGAGTCCCGGCACCGGCTCGCCCTCGGCATCGAGCACGCGGCTGTCGAGATCGGTCTGCAGGCCGCCAAGCGTCTTGCGGGTGAGGATATTGAGGCGCACCGCGATCAGCGGGCCGTTTGCCGGATCGAGCATCTTGTGCGGTTTGGCGGTGCGGATCAGTCTGTCGCCGAGATAGGCGCGCGCGCCGCGCAGCGCCGTCACCTGCATGTCCTTCGAGAACGGATTGTCGAGCTGTCGGTCGCGGGCGCGGATCTCACGCTCCACCTGCGTAACCTCGAGCAGCGGCTCGCCGCCGGCCAGCGCGTTCATCCGCGCCACCAGTTTCGGCAGCTCGGCCTCGACGATGAAATCCTCGCCTTTTTCCATGAACGCCCTGACCGGGCCGGGAATGCCCGACGTCGCGCGGCCGAGCACCTGTCGCCAGCTTTTTCCCGTAAGATCCGGGTTCTGCTCCGAGCCCGACAGCGCGAACTCTTTCTGGATGATCTTTTTCGTCAGGATGAACCAGGAATAGTCATGGCCGGTTCTCATGATGTGGCTGAGCGTGCCCAGCGTGTCGAAGCCCGGATAGAGCGGCACCGGCAAGCGCCTGCCGTGTGCGTCGAGCCAGAGCGACGACGGGCCTGGCAGAATGCGAATCGCGTGATCGGTCCAGATCGGCGCCCAGTTTTTGATGCCCTCGACGTAATGCCACATGCGGTCGCGATTGATGATCGAACCTCCGGCGGCTTCGGTGATCGCCAGCATGCGGCCGTCGACATGGTCGGGCACGCCGGTGATCATGCGCTTGGGCGCTGGGCCCAGCCGCTGCGGCCAGTTCTTGCGCACCAGCTCATGGTTGCCGCCTATGCCGCCGGAAGCGACGATCACCGCCTGGGCGCCGAGCTCGAAGTCGCCGGTCACTTCCCGCGAGCTCTTGCAGCCGCGCCCGACGCTGCTTGGTTCGAGCATGTCGCCGCGCACGCCGGTGACGACTTTGCCTGTCCGCGTGATCTCGCTGACCCGGTGGCGGAACCTGAACTGCACGAGCCCGCGCTTTTGTGTCTCGCGCACGCGCTGCACGAAGGGCTCCAACACACCGGGCCCGGTGCCCCAGGTGACGTGGAAGCGCGGCACCGAATTGCCATGCCCGACGGCATTGCCGCCGCCGCGCTCGGCCCAGCCGACGACGGGGAAGAATTTCAATCCCCTCTCGACCAGCCACGAGCGCTTCTCACCGGCGGCGAAGCCGACATAGGCCGCCGCCCATTGGCGCGGCCAGAAATCCTCAGGCCGGTCGAAGGCGGCGGTGCCCATCCAGTCCTCGAGCGCCAGATCGTGCGAATCGCGGATGCGCATGCGCCGCTGTTCCGGCGAATCGACGAGAAAGAGCCCGCCGAACGACCAGAACGCCTGGCCGCCCAGCGACTGCTCCGGCTCCTGGTCGACAATGATGATCTTCCTGCCGGCTTCGGCGAGCTCAACCGCGGCGACGAGCCCGGCCAGGCCTGCGCCGACAATGATGACGTCAGCGTCGTCAGCCATCTTCTCCTCCCCTCAAAGATGCCGGCAGATCGATTCCGAGTCAGACCGGCTCCCAGCCGTCCCTTTCGCCGGCGCGGAAGATGGCGTCGATGACCTTCTGGTTGAGCACCGATTCCTCCAGCGTGAAAACGCGGTCCTTGCCGCCCTGGGCTGCGCGCACGAAGGCCTCGCATTCCAGCCGGTATTGCTGCGTGCCGGGGAAGCGGAAGACCTGCGCCTCGGTGTGGTTCTGGTTGTGCAGTTCGATGCGGTGGTGGTCGTAGAGCCCGGCATTGAAGGGCGAGAGCACCTCGATGAACCCCTTCTCGCCGTGGAACACCATCACCTGCCGCGCTGCCAACTGCGTCGACAGATAGAAGGACAGCTCGAAGTCGCCGAAATCCGCGCGCACCGAGGAATAGATATCGGTGCCGAAGGTCTTGTCACGCTCGATGTTGGCCTGGATGCGCACCGGCTCCTTGCCGGTCGAAAAGCGTGTCGACACCGTCGGATAGACTCCGATGTCGGGCAGGGCGCCGCCGCCGAGGTCGAGCTTGTTGCGCATGTTGTTGGGGTCGACATTGTAGTAGGAGAACGCGCCCTGCACATGACGCAGCCGGCCGATGGCGCCGCTGGCGATGAGATCGCGAACCTTGATCCATTGCGGGTGGTAGACGACCATGAAGGCCTCGCAGACCAGCACCTTGTGTTGGTCACGCAGCTTGATCAGCGGCGCGATGTCCTTGGCATCGAGCGCCAGCGGCTTCTCGACCAGCACGTGTTTGCCGGCCTCGATGGCCTTCGCCGTCCATTCGACATGCTGCGAGGTCGGCAGCGGAATGTAGACCCCATCGACGACCTTGGATGCGAGCAGCTCTTCATAGGAGCCGAAGGCATGCGGCGCGCCGAAGCGGTCGGCCAATGCCCGCGCCTTCGCCAGGTCGCGGCTGGCGATCGCCGACAGCACGCCGTTTTCCGAGTCGACGATCGCCGGCAAAAGCTGCTCACGGCCGATCTTGGCCGTCGACAGAACACCCCATCGGAACATTGTGCTTCTCCATGTCGATTAACAGGCGACGAGGTTTGCCCGAAATCGCTGGAAAAGCCAATGCGGGACGCCGGTCACAAAGCACCTTCGTCATCCTCGGGCTTGACCCGAGGATCCATTCCGTGACTTCGGTAGCAGGGTGGAGCGGTGCAGAATTCTGTAATTGTTGCAACGCCTTAGCGTCACAGCATGGATCCTAGGGTCTACGCGCGTCGCTTCGCTCCTTGCTTCGCCCTAGGATGACGAACCCGAGGACGCGCGACCGGAACTAGCCCCTCTTCCCCATCAGCGTCATGTCGAAGTCGACGACATTTGAATAGATCGGCGTGCCGACATCCATGCCGTAACGTGACCGCAGCACCTTGCCGGTGACGTGGAACCTGATCGTGCCGCCCTTCAATCCATTGAGTTCAGCGGTGAATTTTTCCGAAAACGTCTTGCCGCGCGCCGTCAGCCGGCCGCTGACCACGGCCGTCGTCTCCCCGGTGCGGGTCACGCCTGTCGAGCGGAACTCGATCTCCGGATTGTTGGCGCTGTCGAACACCGCGTCGGAGCGCAGGAAGGCGTCGATGCGCGCCTGGCCGGTGCCGACGCTTTCCGGATAGATGGTGAGGTCGACCTTCGAGCGGCCGACATCGGCATTGTCGATGCGGATCGTGCCCTTGAAGCGGCCGAAGGCGCCGTCGAAGCCGCCACCGCCCGCCTTGCCGATGGTGAAGCGGATGCTGGAGCCCGCCGGGCTGATCGCGTAGCTGCCGGCCGCGTCGCTGAGCGCCGCCGCCGCGTAAACGGGCACGGCAAGGCAAGCGGCCAAAGCCGCCAATCCGAGGCTGCGCGCATGCATGGGATGGTCCTTTCCTGAGGCAGCTCATTGCTGTCGTCTCGCCACCAACGAACCATGGGGCCCTTCTATTCCCCGCCCGATGAAGGCGTGATCATGCGCGTCAGCACCGTATCGCGGAGCAGGAAATGATGGCGCAGTGCCGCCATTGCATGCAGCGCCACCAGCGCGATGCCGGCATAGGCGAGATACCAATGCGCGGCCGACCAGAAGCTTTCGGCGGCGTCGGATTCGGTGAGCGGCAGGTTTGGCATTACAAACAGGTTGAACGGCATGCTCGGGATCTCCAGCGTCGACACCGATACCAAGGCCCAGCCGGAAAGGGGGAGCGCGATCTGGAAGGCGTAGAGTGCGAAATGCGCCAGCGGCGCCGTGCGCCGCTCCAGGGTGCCGACCGAGGCCGGCAGCGCCGGCGCCGCATTGCCGAGCCGCCAGGCGATGCGCAGGATGATCAGCCCAAGCAGCAGGAAGCCGAAGGACTTGTGCAGCTGGATCAGCTCGAAGGCGGTGCGCTGGCTAGGCGTCCGCATCATGACGAAACCGAGCCCGAACTGGCCGATGAAGATCACCCCGATCAGCCAGTGCAGCACGATGCTTGGCCATCCGTAGCGGGTCGTGGTGTTGGTGATGGTTGGTCGCATGGCCCAAAAACGCTAACGGCTTCGGCTTTCTTCCAAGGCATCCCAGGCCTGGTTCTCAAAAAGACTCCAGACGCCAGCGCCGCGCCTCATCGCCCTGCCGGGCATTTCTCCCCGTGTAGTGACTGTATAGTGACGGGGAGAAAATAGCCTGCGCCCTGTCGCTGGTGTCTGAAGTCGCAACAAGGGCGCCGGCGTTGCGGTCAGCCCCTTCTCCCCGTTCAACGGGGAGAAGATGCCGGCAGGCAGATGAGGGGCAGCGCCGACGTGCGACAGGATTGCGAGCGACGCCGAAACGATTTGCCTGCTACCGGCCCGCCGCGCGCCTACCCGCTCACCCTGAAGAAATCCACGAAAGCCCTCAGCGCCGGCCGCATCTGGCGGCGGCTCGGATAGTAGACGAAGAAGCCTTCGAAGGACGGGCACCAGTCCTCAAGCACCCGGATCAGCCGGCCATCGGCGAGCGGGGCGCGGACATAAGGCTCGAAGACGAAGGCCAGTCCTGCGCCATCGATGGCGGCCTGGGCAATCAAATGGTCCTCGTCGAGGATCAGCGGCCCTTGCGCGGCGAACTCGATTTCCTCGCCGTCCTTCTCGAATTCCCAGCGATAGAGAATGCCGCTGGAGAAGCGGAACCGGATGCAGCGATGCTCGGCGAGCTCACGCGGGTGGCGAGGTCTGGGCATGGTCGCGAAATAGGACGGCGCGCCGACCACTGCTCCGCGCATATCCGGCCCGATGCGCACCGCGATCATGTCGCGCTGCAGGCTTTCGCCGAGCCGCACGCCGGCATCGAAACCGCCTTCGACCACGTCGGTGAAGCGGTCCTCGATGACGATCTCCAGCGCGATGTCGGGATAGGCGGCGGCGAAAGCGCCGAGACGCGGCGTCAGCACCAGATGTGCTGCCGTGCGTGGCACGCTGAGCCTGAGATTGCCGGCCGGCTGGTCGCGCGCCTCGACCGCCGTCTCCAGAGCGAGGTCGATCTCGGAAAGCGCCGGCCGCAGCCGCTCCAGCAACTGCGTGCCTGCCTCGGTCGGGGCGACGCTGCGTGTGCTGCGTGACAAAAGCCGCACGCCGAGCCGCGCCTCCAGGCTCGACACCGCGTGGCTCACGGCTGACGGCGCGATGCCGAGCTCGCGCGCTGCGCCGCGGAAGCTGGCGCATTGAGCCACGGTGGCGAGCACGGCAAGCTGCGAGAGGTTGGCGCGATTCATTGATCTATTCTTTAGAACAAGTCGTGCAACAGAACCATGGTTATCGAACGATACCCAAGCCGCTATTTCCTTCTCGTCGAAACAAGGAGATGCGCCATGCAAGCCCGCAAATTAGGAACTGAACTCGAAGTCTTTCCCGTCGGCCTCGGCTGCATGGGCATGAGCTTCGCTTATGGCGGCCAGCCGGAAGCCGAGGCGATCGCCACGCTGCGCCGCGCCGTCGAGATCGGCGTCACCTTCTTCGACACGGCCGAGGTCTACGGGCCCTACGAGAACGAAATCCTGGTCGGCAAGGCGCTGAAGCCGGTACGCGATCGTGTGACGATCGCCACCAAATTCGGCTTCAAGATCCTCGACGAAGGCACGGGCACCGAGCGCATGGCCGGGGTGGACAGCCGACCCGAGCATGTCAAGGCGGTGGCCGAAGCCTCGCTGAAGCGGCTGGATACCGATGTCATCGACCTCTACTACCAGCACCGCGTCGACCCGGACGTGCCGATCGAGGACACGGTCGGCGCCATGGCCGAGCTGGTGCGCGAGGGCAAGGTGCGCGCGCTCGGCCTCTCGGAGGCGAGCGCGGCGACCATTCGCCGGGCGCATGCCGTGCATCCGATCGCCGCCGTGCAGAGCGAATACTCGCTGTGGACCCGCGATGCCGAGGACGAGGTCTTCGCCGTCTGCCGTGAGCTCGGCATCGGCTTCGTGCCTTACAGCCCGCTCGGCCGCGGCCTGCTCACCGGCACGATCGCCAAGCCCGACACTCTCGGCGCGGGCGACTGGCGCCTCGGCCAGCCGCGTTTCCAGGCCGAGGCTATGGAAGCCAACAACGCCGTTATCGCGGTGCTGGAGAAGATGGCTGCCGCAAAGGGCGTGACATCCGCCCAGCTGGCGCTCGCCTGGGTGCTGCACCGGGGCGATTTCATCGTGCCGATCCCCGGCGCGAGGAAGATACGGCACCTGGAGCAGAACACCGCGGCTGCCGGGATCGAGCTGAGCGCCGCCGAGGTCGCGGCCATCGGCGATGCGCTGTCGCCCGACAAAGTGGTCGGCAAGCGCTATACCGAGGAACTGCTGGCGCTGGTGAATGGGTGAGCGACGGCAAGGGAAAGGGGCGCTTCGGCGTCCCCTTTCTAGCGCCGCGAGTGCAGCGATGTGAGACGTGGCGCGAGGCCTCGCACCGACATTTCCTATTTCGATGGTACTACCACGGCACCACGCGAATCTCCGGCCAGGTCTCCCTCGCCCTCTTCCCCTTCGCTTCGTGCGTCCGCTGGTTGTCCAGCACCCGGTTCGGGGTGATGCGGAACGAAAAAATATCGTCGAGCCCGAACGGCGCCACCAAATCCAACTCTCCGGCGTCGTTGAACCGCACCCCGACCGCATGCGTCTTAGAGGCAAAATAGCTGACGGATTCGCTGGCGCTCGTGTAGCGCGGACACTCCCGTCCGAACTTCGCCGGATACCACAGATGCACCCGCGCCTGGTTGCGCACCTCGACCGGCAGCGCCAATCCCTGGAGCTGCTTGGCCGCCCGGCGGATCACCGCATCCTCGGCTTCGTAAGAGAGGTCGGCATCGTCGAAATAGAACAGATCGACATCCTTGATGCCGTAGCCCGGCGGCTTTCCGGTCAGATGGTTCCACACGCTGTTGTAGAGCGCGCCGGAAACCACCAGCCAGTCGGGCAAGGCCAGCGCGCGTACCCGCGCCAGCGTCTCGCTAAGCAGGGGATCGGACGCGACGATGGCGAGGAACGCCGCGCGTTGCTCCTCGAAAGGCAGGCCGGAATAGCGCAGATGGTGCATCGCCCAATGGAGGGCGATTCGCCACCGCTCGGCAATGCCTTACGCGCGCAGAACGCCGCCCGTCTGCTTGTTGACGTTCTCGACGATGCGTTTTGCCAGCGCCTCGAAATCCTCGTCGGTCAGCGTCTTCTCGACCGGCTGGATCGAGACTTCGATAGCGATCGACTTCTTGGCGGCGCCGAGCGCGGCACCCTCGAAGACGTCGAACACCGACACGCCGGTGACCAGTTTCTTGTCGGCGGCTAACGCTGCCCGCACCAGCGTGCCGGCCTCGACCGCCTTGTCGACGACGAAGGCGAAGTCGCGCTTCACCGCCTGGAAGGGCGACAGCTCGAGCTTCGGCTTGGTGCGCGTCGGCTTGGCTTTCGGCTCCGGCACGGCGTCGACATAGATCTCGAAGCCGCAGATGGGGCCGGAGACATCGAGCGCCTCAAGCGTCTTCGGGTGGAATTCGCCAAAAGTGCCGAGCACCGTCTTCGGCCCGAGCTTGATCGTGCCCGAGCGGCCGGGATGATACCAGGCCGGGCCGCCGGGCTCGATCTGCAGCCGGTCGATCGGCGCGCCGCAGGCTTCGAGCGCCGCGATCGCGTCGGCCTTGGCGTCGAACACGCCGACCGCGCCGGCATTGCCGGCCCAGCTGCGGCCCGAGCCGTCGAGCTTGGCCGTGCCGCGCCGCACGCCGGCGGCGACACGCCGCTGCTGGTCGGCAGCGTCGCCCTCATAGGTGCCGGAGACCTCGAACAGGGCCACATCGCCGATGCCCTTGTCGGCATTGCGTTGCGCGGCACTGATCAGCCCGGACAGCAGCGACGGCCGCATGTCCGACATGTCGGCGGCGATAGGGTTGGCGAGCTTGAGCGCGGTCTGGCCGCCGCCGAACAGCTCGGCGTGCCTGGCCGGGATGAATGACCAGGTGACGGCCTCCATCATGCCGCGCACGGCCAGCGCGCGCTTGGCCGCTCGGGTGCGCACCTGCAGCGTGGTCAGGATCTTGCCGTTGACTGCGCCATGAGAGGTGAGCGGTTGCGGCGCGATGTTGTCGACGCCGTGAATACGCATCACTTCCTCGACCAGGTCGGCCTTGCCGTCGACATCCGGCCGCCAGGACGGCACCTTCACCTGGACGAGGTCGCCCGCGCCCTGCGGCTGGAAGCCGAGGCGGGTCAGGATGTCCAGCGCCTCTTCACGTGGCACTTCAATGCCGGTCAGCCGCTTCACTTCCGAGAGCGGGAAGGAGACGATCTTCGGCTTATGCCCGGCATAGCCGGCCACTTCCATTTCGCTCGGCGTGCCGCCGCAGAAATCGAGCACCAGCTTGGTTGCCAGCTCGACGCCGGGAACCATGAATTCGGGGTCGACGCCGCGCTCGAACCGGTAGCGCGCGTCGGTGATGATGCCGAGCGTGCGGCCGGTGCGGGCCGTGGTGATCGGGTCCCAGAGCGCCGATTCGATCAGCACATCGGTGGTGTTCTCGTCGCAGCCGGAATGCTCGCCGCCCATGATGCCAGCGATCGATTCGACGCCGTCCTCGTCGGCGATGACGCACATTTCCGGCGTTAGCGTGTATTCGCGGCCGTCGAGCGCCAGCACCTTTTCGCCGTCCTTGGCGCGGCGCACGGTAAGATTGCCGGCGACCTTCGCGGCATCGAAGACATGCAGCGGCCGGCCGCGGTCGAAGGTGACGTAGTTGGTGATGTCGACCAGCGCGCTGATCGGCCGAAGCCCGATGGCCATCAGCCGCTGCTGCAGCCATTTCGGCGACGGGCCGTTCTTGACGCCCTTGACCAGCCTGAGCGCGAAGCCCGGGCAGAGTTCAGGCGCCTCGATCTTCACCTTGACCGGGCATAAGCCCTCGCCGGCATGCGGCATGATCCCGCCGCCGGTCAGGCGGCCGAGCCCGCTCGCCGCGAGATCGCGGGCGATGCCGTAGACGCTGGTCGCGTCCGGCCGGTTCGGCGTCAAGTTGATCTCGATCACCGGATCGTCGAGATGGGCATAAGCGGCGAAGCTGGTGCCGACCGGCGCATCCGCGGGCAGATCGATGATGCCGTTGTGCTCGTCCGAGATTTCCAGCTCGCGCTCGGAGCACATCATGCCGTGGCTTTCGACGCCGCGGATCTTGCCGACCGACAGCGTCACGTCGATGCCGGGAACATAGCTGCCGGGTGCAGCGAAGGCCCCGATGAGGCCGGCGCGGGCGTTGGGTGCGCCGCACACGACCTGCACCGGCGGCTTGCCGTCGCCGGTGTCGACGGTGAGCACGCGCAGCCGGTCGGCATCGGGATGCTGCACCGCCGTCAGCACCTTGGCGATGACGAAGGGTTTCAGCCCCGCCTTGTCGTCGACACGTTCGACTTCGAGGCCGATCGCGGTCAGCCGCTCGACGATCTCGGCAAGCGAGGCGTCGGTCTCGAGATGGTCCTTGAGCCAGGAGAGGGTGAATTTCATGACTGTGTTTCCGAAGGTCTGGGCACGCTCGTCTTCAAATGACGCGGCAGTGAATCGGGCATATGCAGGAAGGGCAGCTGCTCGCGCACATGCGCATGCAGCGTCGGCCTGAAATAGGCTGGCATGTCCATGGCGCCGAGCGTGAAGTAGATGTGGCCGGCAAGCCGCTCGTCGGTATAGGCGATCGGCGAGCCGCAGATGCCGCAGAAGCTGCGCTCCACCGGGCCGTTCTGATAGCCCTTCAGCGACTTGCCTTCGAGCGCGATCTGGTCGGTCATGAAGCCGACGAAGGCTGACACCGGCGCCCCGCTGGCGCGCCGGCAGTCGCTGCAATGGCAATAGCTGATGTGGTGCGGCTCGGCCGAGGCCTCGAAGCGAACCGCCCCGCAGCGGCATCCGCCGGTGTGTGGGGCCGTCATGCGGAGAGCCCTCCGAACAGCGTCGGCAGGTCGAGCGGCCTGAAACCGTAATGCGACAGCCAGCGCACGTCGGCGTCGAAGAAGGCGCGCAGGTCCGGCATGCCGTATTTCAGCATGGCGATGCGGTCGATGCCCAGGCCCCAGGCAAATCCCTGGTATTCATCGGGGTCGAGGCCGCCGTGGCGCAGCACGTTGGGATGCACCATGCCGCAGCCCAGGATTTCCATCCAGTCGGAGCCTTCGCCGAAGCGCACTTCGCCGGGCCGCGAGCGGTCGCACTGGATGTCGACCTCGAGGCTGGGCTCGGTGAACGGAAAGAAGGACGGCCGGAAGCGCATTTTCACGCTCGGCACCTCGAAGAAGGCCTTGCAGAATTCCTCCAGCACCCACTTCATGTTGGCGATGTTGGCGGTTTTGTCGATCACCAGGCCCTCGACCTGATGGAACATCGGCGAGTGCGTGGCGTCGGAATCCTGCCGGTAGGTCTTGCCGGGGATGACGATGCGGATCGGCGGCTTCTGCCGCTCCATGGTGCGGATCTGCACCGGCGAGGTGTGCGTGCGCAACAGCTTGCGCTCGCCCTTCTCGTCCGGCTGGAAGAAGAAGGTGTCGTGCATCTCGCGCGCCGGATGTCCTTCCGGGAAGTTCAGCGCGGTGAAATTGTAATAGTCGGTCTCGATGTCCGGACCTTCGGCGATGGCGAAGCCGAGATCGCCGAAGATCGCGGCGATCTCGTCGATCACCTGGCTGATCGGATGGATGCGGCCGCGCTCGGCCGGCGATTGGCGCACCGGCAGCGTCACGTCGACCCTCTCGGCCGCGAGCCGGGCCGTGATCGCCACGTCCCTCAACTCCGCCTTGCGCGCCGCCAGCGCATCGCTGACGCGGTTCTTCAGGCCGTTGATGGCAGGGCCCTTCACTTGCCGTTCCTCTGCGCTCATCGCGCCGAGCGTCTTCAGCATCTCGGAGACCGATCCCTTCTTGCCCAGTGCCGAGACCCGCACCGCCTCGATCGCCGGCTCGTCGGCCGCCGCCGCGATCTCGGCAAGCAGGGAGGCTTCAAGGGTTTCAAGATTTCCAGCGGTGGCGTTCACGGCGAAACTCTCTTCGGTCGGGCAACCACCAGGAGCCGGTGCGTCGCCATTTTGGTTACATCGGGCATAAGAAAAACCCGCGCCAGCCGTGCCAGCGCGGGTTCCCCAAAGTCAGAATTGCGAATGCTTGGGAAGCGCTGGCTTAGGCGACAGCGCTCTCAAAGGCATTCGGCGTGGTGTTCTTCAGATATTCGAGCGCGACCTTGGCCTTGGCCACAAGCGCGGCGAAAGCCTGCGGCTCGTGGATGGCCATGTCGGAAAGGATTTTGCGGTCGATCTCGATGCCGGCCTTGTTGAGGCCGTCGATGAAGCGGCCATAGGTCAGGCCGTGCTCATGCACCGCCGCATTGATGCGCTGGATCCACAGCGCGCGGAACGAGCGCTTGCGGTTCTTGCGGTCGCGGTAGGCGTACTGCAGCGACTTCTCCACCGCCTGCTTGGCGATGCGGATGGTGTTCTTGCGGCGGCCGTAGAAACCCTTGGCGGCTTTCAGGACCTTCTTGTGCTTGGCGTGGGCGGTAACGCCTCTCTTTACGCGTGCCATGTCATGATCTCCTTAAAAGCAATTCCAGGAAAAGTGCTTAGCGGTTTTCCGTTCGGAATTGCGTAAAAACAAAAAGCTGTCCAGGCCGAGGGTTTAGAGGCCGTTCGGCAGAAAATTCTTGATGACCTTCTTGCCGTCCGGTTCAGCCAGAACCATCGTGCCGCGGGCATCGCGAATGAACTTGTTGGAACGCTTGATCATGCCATGGCGCTTGCCGGCGGCGGCCGACAGCACCTTGCCGGTGGCAGTAATCTTGAACCGCTTCTTGGCGGCCGATTTGGTCTTCATCTTGGGCATTTTGCTACTCCGTAATGTGGCGCACCATCGCGCTTCTTTCTCGCTTCGGGCCGACCAAAGCCCGAAAAGCAAATGAAACCGCCACGGCATGCCCTGCCGGGCGGTTTTCTTGGAACGGCGGTCCTATAGATCAAACAGGGCCGCTGCGCAACACCTCAAGCCATGCGACGCGGTGTCCTCGCGATGCACCGACAGGATCGTTTGGGATTCAGGTGAGGCCGCCATTTGCAGGCCGACGCCACCTGAAGATCATCCGTTCCTAAGGCAGCGTGAACCACACCGGCAGCATCCCCGACTGCTGCATGCCGTCGATCAGCTCGAAGGCCGGCAGCGCCACCAGGAACACCAGCCCGTCGAGCAGCGTGTTCAGAAGCAGGCGCGGCTTGAAGCTGCCGGTGTCGCCCTCGTCGTAGAGCGAGAGGTTCGGAAAAAAGCGCGGCACGCGCGCCAGATAGGCCTCGTAAGGGGCGCCGAGCACCTGCTTGAGAAATTTCTCCTCGCGCAGGATGACGATGTGGAAGGCGCCTGCGCACAGCAGCGCGAACAGGATGATCCCGGTGAACGAGCCGATCTGCGCGCCGACGCCGGCGGCGGCGACGGTCGAAAAGACATAGAGCGGGTTGCGGGTAACGGAGTAGGGCCCGCCGGTGACCACTTCGGAGGATTTGCGTCCGCCGATATAGAGCGTCGCCCACAGGCGTCCGACGACGCCGAGGAAGATCAGCAGCACGCCGAACATCTCGATCGACTCATGCACCCATGTATCGGGCGGGAAGGTCGACTGGCCGAACAGCAGCGCGGCGAACAGCACCGCGACCAGCACCGCCAGCACCAGCCTGCGCATCTGCTGGTAGCCGCCCAACCCATCCACCTGGCTGGCGGCGGAGACCTTCACCTCATCGACCATGATCCAATTCCGATCGTCCAGATTGCTGGCGATCGGATTGAAAACAGGCGCCCCGCCGATCGTCGGGACGCCGTGCCCGGCGATTCGGGCGGATATTAGAGCGCAAGCGCGGCGGTTACGGTCAATTCTGTTCCCGAAGCCGTGATCGGCGCAAGGATTGTGACGGTCACGCCGGCACGACTCCTGCCGCAGGCGCAGGCGCGGCGCGGTCAGCGCGGCGCCAGCACCATCATCATCTGCCGGCCTTCGAGCTTGGGCTCGGCTTCGACCTTGGCGATCTGCGCCACTTCCTCGCGGACCTTGTTCAGAAGCTGCATGCCCAGCTCCATATGCGCCATCTCGCGGCCGCGGAAACGCAGCGTCAGCTTGACCTTGTCGCCGTCCTCGAAGAAGCGCCGCACGGCCTTCATCTTGGTCTCGTAGTCATGGCTGTCGATGTTCGGGCGCATCTTGATCTCCTTGATCTCGATGACCTTCTGGTTCTTGCGCGCCTCGGCCGCCTTCTTCTGGTTGGCGTATTTCAGCTTGCCGAGATCGAGGATCTTGGCGACTGGCGGCTGCGCGTTGGGAGAAATCTCGACCAGATCGAGCCCGGCCTCCTCGGCCAGCAGCAATGCGTCGTTGATGGAAACTTCGCCACGGTTGTGGCCTTCTGCGTCGATGAGCTGGACCCGGGGCACCCGGATGTCTCGGTTGGAGCGCGGGCCGTCCTTGGTGGGCGCCGCTGCTTTGAAAGGTCTGCGAATGGTCGTGGTCTCCTCGGCCGTTTCGTTCTGGGTTGTCTAGATTCAAACAGGTGGACGCGCCAATGTGGTGAGCGCGCGGGCGGAGTCAATAGCACAGGCTTATCGGAAAATCACCTGCAAGCTTGCCCCAGAGGCTTGCCCCAGAAGCTTGCATCCTCTGCACCAGCAAGAAAACACGCGAGCACTTTTCGTTGAACCGTCGGTTGTGTCAAAAGACCGGCCAGGAAGGATAGAGTCATGAACGCCAGCGCGCCAGTTTTCATCGACGTGGACGGGTCAAGTATCGCCGTCAGGCAGATGCCGGGTGCCGCGCCGGGCGTAGTCTGGCTCGGCGGCTACAAGTCCGACATGCTGGGCACGAAAGCGCAAGCCCTGTCGGACTGGACGAGCCGCGAAGGGCGCGCCTATCTCCGCCATGACTATTCCGGCCACGGGGAATCGGGTGGTGCTTTCGCCGACGGCACGATCTCGAAATGGCTGGCCGAGAGCCTTGCCGTCTTCCGACGGTTCAGCCAAGGCAACCAGATTCTCGTCGGCTCCTCGATGGGCGCATGGATTGCGCTGCGCATGGTGCAGGAACTGCGCAAGGCGGGTGACAGCCGCGTCGTCGGCCTGGTGCTGCTCGCCCCCGCGCCGGATTTCACACTCGAACTGATCGAACCTGTGCTGACAGACGCGCAGCGGCAGGATCTCGAGGAAAAAGGGTTCTTCGCCGAGCCGTCCGACTATTCGGACGAGCCCTATATCTACACGCGCGCGCTGATAGAGGACGGCCGTGCGAACCGGGTGATGGCCGGGCCGATCGACACCCACTGCCCGGTGCATATCCTGCAAGGCCTGGCCGATCCGGATGTGCCGTCGGGCCATGCGCTGAAGCTGGCGGCCTTGCTCCCGGCCGACGACGTCACGCTGTCGCTGATCCCCGATGGCGATCATCGCCTGTCCCGCCCCGAGGATATCCGGATGCTGTTGCGGGCGGTGGGCGACATGGCGCGACGGACCGCCTGACCGATGCGCATTTCCATTCCCATATCCGCCTTCGTTGCGGCGATCGTCGGCTTTGGCGGCACGCTGGCCGTCGTCATCGCCGCCGCCAAGGCGGTGGGCGCGACGCAAATCGAGACGGCAAGCGGAGTGACGGCGCTCTGCCTGGCGATGGCGTTCGAATGCCTGTGGCTGTCCTGGCGCACCAGAATGCCGGTCATTTCCGCCTGGTCGACGCCGGGCCTGGCGCTCGTCGCCGCCTCCAGCGGCTTCTCCATGGCTGAGGCCGTCGGCGCTTTCGTCATCACCGGCATTCTGCTGGTCGCCACCGCCCTGTTGAAGCCGCTGGCCCGGCTGATCGCCAGCATCCCGGCCTCGGTTGCCTCGGGAATGTTGGCCGGCATCCTGGTCAGTTTCGCCGTCAACGCGATCAAGGCGGTTCCGGCCGATCCGTGGCTGATCCTGCCGCTGATCGCCGCCTTCTTTGTGATCCGGCTGTTCAATCCGGCTCTGTCGGTGCTCGTGGTGCTGGTCGGCGGCGGCCTTGCCGCCTTCCTCACCGGCCGCGTCGGCGGCTTGCCGGCGCCCGAACTGTCGACGCTGACCTGGATCATGCCTGATTTCAGCACCGGCGCCGTCATCGGCCTGGGCCTGCCGCTCTATCTCGTCACCATGGCCTCGCAGAACCTGTCCGGCCTCGCCGTGCTGCGGGCGGCCGGCTACCACCCCGATTCGCGCCTGCTGATCGGCGTCACCGGCCTGTTCTCGCTGCTGTCGGCGCCCTTTGGCGCCGGCACCACCAATCTAGCGGCGATCTCGGCGGCGCTCTGCACCGGGCCGGACGTCCATCCCGATCCGGGGGAACGCTGGAAGACCGGTCCGTTCTATTCGTTGGCCTACCTGATCTTCGCCGTCTTCGGCGCTTCGCTGGTGGCGGTCTTCGCCGTCCTGCCGCACGGCCTCATCGTTCTGGTCGCCGGCCTGGCCTTGCTGGCGCCGCTGGCCAATGCGCTCTCGATCGCGCTGAAGGACGAGGCCGAGCGCATGCCGGCGACCGTCACCTTCGCCGTCACCGTCTCCGGCCTCACACTGTTCGGTGTCGGTGCGGCGTTCTGGGGCCTGGTTACCGGCATGGCGGTGCTTTTCCTCGAAAAGCTCAAAAAGCGATAATCCTTTCAGGCTCTTCGCCGGTTTTGGCCGGACTTGTCTTGAATCGCCGATTTCGCCTTCCCATTTCGATTCCACGCAGCCGGTTTGGCTGTCTCCAACGGAAGGATTGGAAGGAAATGAACACATCTGCATTGATCCGTCCGGCCTGGACGCCGGCGACCATCGCACTGATGGTGATCGGCTTCATGGTGTTCTGGCCGCTCGGCCTCGCCATGCTCGCCTACATCATCTGGGGCGACCGGCTCGACGGCTTCAAGCGCGACGTCAACCGCGCGACCGACGGCATCTTCGCCGGCTGCCGCCGCGGTTCCGACAGGGCCGCCCGCTGGGGCCATGGCTCGTCCCGCACCGGCAACGTCGCTTTCGACGAGTGGCGCGAGAAGGAACTCGAGCGCCTCGCCGAGGAGCGCCGCAAGCTCGACGACATGCTGAGCGAGTTCGACGAATATGCCCGCGAACTGCGCCGCGCCAAGGACCAGGAAGAGTTCGACCGCTTCATGGCCAATCGCAACAAGTCGACCGCGCCGACCACTACGACCGGCCCGACCGGAGCGACAGGACCGAAGCGCGGCAAGGGCGAAAACCTGCTTGACGACTGAGGCCCGTGTCTACCTAGCGTTATGAAATGCGGCGTCGCGCCAGCGGCGCCGTTTCTTTTTTGTTCTCCATGTCGCTTCCCTGCTCTGGCCGTTTTCCTCGAATCGCGTATCGTCCAGCCATGACCCTCGGCTTCTTTCGCAACCTGACCAAGCCCAAGCCTGTCGTCGAGCGCGAGCATTGCGTCGCCGGCCGCACGCTGCCGCTCAAGATCGTCGAGAGCGCGCGGGCCCGGCGGCTCACGCTGCGCATCGATTCCGGCGGCCAGGGCCTGCGCATCACGGTGCCGCCGGGCCTGCGGCGCGGCGAGGTGGAAAAGTTCCTCGACCGTCATCAGGACTGGCTGGAGCAGCGCCTGGCCAAGGTGCCGACGCGCCCGCAGGTGCGGCCAGGCATCAAGATCCCGATCCGCGGCGTGCCGCACCGCATCGTCCATGAGCCGGCAAAGCGCGGCACCGTCACCATTGTGCGCGACGAGCGCGGCCCGCTGCTGGTCGTCCATGGCGAGCGCGTGCACCTGCCGCGCCGCATCGCCGATTATCTCAAGCGCGAGGCCAAGCGCGAGATCGAGAAGCTGGTGGTCAAGCACACCGAGGCGATCGGCAAGCGCGCCAAGGCGATCCGCTACAAGGACACGTCCAGCCGCTGGGGGTCATGCACCTCGGAGGGCAATCTCTCCTTCTCCTGGCGCATCATGATGGCCCCGCCGCCGGTGATCAACTACCTGGTGGCGCATGAGGTGGCGCATCTGAAAGAGATGAACCACGGCCCGAAATTCTGGAAGCTGTGCGAGAAGCTCTGCCCGGAGACCGACCGCTGCAAGGACTGGCTGAAGCGCAACGGCGGGGCGTTGCAGGCGATTGTATTTGAATAGGGTCGGTAGGCGGTGGCCCAAGCTATTTGCCATAGCGGGAACGTCGAAGATTGGCCTATCCCCGTGACGTCGTCATACTCGGGCTTGACCCGAGGATCCATTCCGTGGCCTCCGCGCAGAACGCGACGGCGCAGAATTCTGCAACCGTGGCAACGCCTTAGCGTAACGGAATGGATTCTAGGGTCTGCGCGCGTCGCTGCGCTCCTTGCTCCGCCCTAGAATGACGAAGGCACTGTTGCCGAGCCCCGAGAACCATCAATCGTCATTCGCCGCGTTCAATTCCTCCGGCCTGAGCCCCTCTTCGCCTGAATGCGGCCACGGCAGGAAATTCCGGTCGAAGGCATCGCTGCCGAAATAGTCGAGCGCCCGGTGCGCCTCGGCGCCGTTGAAGGCGGCTTTGTCCATTAGAAGCGCGATCACCTCGCGCGCCTGCGCGATCTTCTGTCTGAGTTCGGCGACGGTCTGGTCGGCCATGGTCGTCTGCTCCCGCCTGCATGGTTTATTTCAAAGTTAGCGCATTGCGCTCGCCCGGCAACAGCATGCTTTTTCTCGACTCTTGCGGCTTTTCGTGCCAATCCCGCGCCATGACGCTCGACATCAAGATCTGCGGACTGAAGACCGACGCCGCGATGGCCGCTGCCCTTGCCGGCGGCGCCAGCCATGTCGGCTTCATCTTCTTTGCCAAGAGCCCGCGCTATGTCGACCCGGCCGAGGCCGGCCGCCTGCGCCAGGCGGCAATCGGCAAGGCCATGGCCGTCGCCGTCATCGTCGATGCCGATGATGGCTTCCTGGATGAGATAGTCGCCCAGGTGCGGCCCGACATGCTGCAGCTCCACGGCGCCGAAACGCCGGAACGGGTGGCGGAGATCAAGGCCCGTTATGGCTTGCCGGTCATGAAGGCGCTGTCGGTCGGCGAGGCTGCGGATATCGAACGGACAAAGCCGTACATCGGCGTCGCCGATCGCTTCCTCTTCGACGCCAAGCCGCCGAGGGGATCGCAATTGCCCGGCGGCAACGGGATTGCCTTCGACTGGCGCATCCTTGCCGGCCTTGACGCCGGCGTCGATTACATGCTTTCCGGAGGGCTCAACGCGGCCAATATCGGCGATGCCCTGAGACTGGCCAATCCGCCCGGAATAGACGTTTCGTCGGGTGTGGAGAGTGCTCCGGGCGTCAAGGATCCGGCGCTGATCGAGCAGTTTTTCCGGGCCGTCAGGGCCGCGCGCGACGACCGCGCCGCCTGAGCGGCCTTTTCAAACCGAGCATGTCCCGGAAAAGTGGAATCCCCGGTATGGACATGCTCGCAAGTCAAGAATTTAGGAGATCGGCGATGAACAGGCCGGCCACGCCCAATTCCTTCCGCACCGGACCCAACGAGCAGGGCATGTTCGGCATTTTCGGCGGCCGTTTCGTAGCCGAGACGCTGATGCCGCTGATCCTCGATCTCGAAGAGCAGTGGAACAAGGCCAAGACCGATCCGGAATTCAAGGCCGAGCTGCAGAACCTGTCGACCCACTATGCCGGGCGGCCCTCGAAGCTCTATTTCGCCGAGGGGCTGACGAAGCATCTTCGCGAGGTTTCCTCGGCGAAGGGCCTCGGCGGCGGCGCCAAGGTCTATTTCAAGCGCGAGGACCTGAACCACACCGGTTCGCACAAGATCAACAACTGCCTTGGCCAGATCCTGCTCGCCAAGCGCATGGGCAAGAAGCGCATCATCGCCGAGACCGGTGCCGGCCAGCACGGTGTCGCTGCGGCAACCGTTGCGGCGCGCTTCGGCTATCCTTGCGTCGTCTACATGGGCGCCACCGACGTCGCCCGCCAGAGCCCCAACGTCTTCCGCATGAAGCTGCTCGGCGCCGAGGTGCGGCCGGTCACCGCCGGCCACGGCACGCTGAAGGATGCCATGAACGAGGCCCTGCGCGACTGGGTGACCAATGTCGAGGACACCTATTATCTGATCGGCACCGCCGCCGGCCCGCATCCCTATCCGGAGCTGGTGCGCGATTTCCAATCGGTGATCGGTTGGGAAGCCCGCGCCCAGGTGCTGGAGCAGGAAGGCCGGCTGCCCGATGTCATCATCGCCGCCGTCGGCGGCGGCTCCAACGCCATTGGCCTCTTCCATCCCTTCCTCGACGACAAGGATGTGCGCATCATCGGCATCGAAGCCGGCGGACGCGGCCTCGACGGCGTCGAGCATTGCGCCTCGATGAATGCCGGTGCGCCCGGCGTGCTGCATGGCAACCGCACCTATCTGTTGCAGAATTCCGACGGCCAGATCCTCGACGGCCATTCGATCTCGGCCGGTCTCGACTATCCGGGCGTCGGACCCGAACATTCCTGGCTGCGCGACAGCGGCCGCGTCCAATATGAGCCGATCCTCGACGACGAGGCACTGGAGGCCTTCCAACTGACGACGCGCGTCGAAGGCATCATTCCGGCGCTGGAATCCGCGCATGCCATCGCGCATGCGATGAAGATCGTGCCGGCAATGCACAAGGACCAGATCGTCATCGTCAACCTGTCCGGCCGCGGCGACAAGGACGTGCATACGGTGGCCAAGATGCTGGGCATGGAGATCTGACAATGACCACCCGCATCGACCGCCGCATGGCGAAGCTCAAATCCGAGGGCCGTCCGGCTTTGGTCACCTATTTCATGGGCGGCGATCCGGACTACGAGACCTCGTTGGCCATCATGAAGGCGCTGCCGGGGGCCGGCAGCGACATCATCGAGCTCGGCATGCCGTTCTCCGATCCGATGGCCGATGGTCCGGCGATTCAGGCGGCTGGCCTGCGGGCGCTGAAGGGCGGTCAGACGTTGGTCAAGACGCTGAAGATGGCGTCCGAATTCCGCGCCGGCGACGACGAGACGCCGATCGTGCTGATGGGTTACTACAACCCGATCTACATCTATGGCGTCGACCGGTTCCTCGCCGACGCCAAGGCCAGCGGCATCGACGGCCTCATCGTCGTCGACCTGCCGCCGGAAATGGACGAGGAGCTCTGCATCCCGGCGCTCAAGGCCGGCATCAACTTCATTCGGCTGGCGACGCCGACCACCGATGACAAGCGCCTGCCCAAGGTCTTGGAGAATACCTCCGGCTTCGTCTACTACGTATCGATGACCGGCATCACTGGTTCCGCGCTCGCCGACACCGCCAAGGTCGCTGCGGCGGTCAAGCGCATCAAGGGGCATACCGCGCTGCCGGTCTGCGTCGGCTTCGGCGTCAAGACCGCCGAGCAGGCGCGCACCATCGGCGCTTCGGCCGACGGCGTCGTCGTGGGCACGGCGATCGTCAACGCTGTCGCCAACGTGCTGGGGCCGAAGGGTGAGAAGACCGCCGATCCGGCCGAGGCCGTCGCCACTTTGGTCAGCGGCCTCGCCCAGGGCGTCCGCTCGGCCCGCCTTGCTGCCGCCGAATAAGTCTGCCTATTTGTCGTTACGCAATTCCGGACGGAAAACCGCCACACACTTTTCCTGGAATTGCTCTAGGTTTCTTCTAGGACGGGAGCCGAAGCCATGAACTGGATCACCAACTACGTTCGCCCGAAGATCAACTCGATGCTCGGCCGGCGCACCGACATGCCGGAGAACCTGTGGATCAAGGATCCCGAGACCGGGGAGATGATCTTCCACAAGGATCTCGAATCGAACCAGTTCGTCATCCCGTCATCCGGCCATCACATGAAGATTTCGGCCAGGGAACGGCTGAAATACTTCTTCGACGACGGCAAATACGAGACTCTGGAAAACCCCAAGGTCGTCCTGGATCCGCTGAAGTTCCGCGACGAGAAGCGCTACACGGACCGCCTGAAGGAGGCCAAGGCCAAGACCGGGCTGGATGATGCCATCCTCAATGCGACCGGCACCATCGAAGGCCTGCCGGTGGTGGTGACGGTGCAGGACTTCGCCTTCATGGGCGGCTCGCTCGGCATGGCTGCGGGTGATGCCATCGTCCACGCCTTCGAGGTGGCGCTGCAGCGCAGGCGGCCGCTGATCCTGTTCGCGGCCTCGGGCGGCGCCCGCATGCAGGAGGGTATTCTGTCGCTGATGCAGTTGCCGCGCACTACGGTCGGCGTCGACCGGTTGAAGGAAGCCGGTCTGCCCTACATCGTCGTGCTGACCAACCCGACCACCGGCGGCGTCACCGCTTCCTATGCCATGCTGGGCGACGTCCATATCGCCGAGCCCGGCGCGCTGATCGGCTTTGCCGGACCGCGCGTCATTGAGCAGACCATCCGCGAGAAGCTGCCGGACGGCTTCCAGCGTTCCGAATATCTGATGGAGCACGGCATGGTCGACATGGTCGTCTCGCGCCTGGAGATGCGCCAGACCATCGCGCGGCTGGTGAAGATGCTGCTCAAGGTGCCGGAAGCGCAGAAGCCGCTCGAACCGGAAATCCTGCCGCCGACGCTGGTCGGCGCCGAGGCGCGGCCGCAGGCCTGAAACGACATCGTTCGCCGAGCCCCGCTTTGCGCGGGCGGCCCTCATATGCCTGGAGCGCTACAGCTTGGTAGAGTAGCGACCCGCTCTGATTTTCTCGTTTTACGCAATTCCGGAGGCACTTTTCCTGGAATTGCTCTAGGATTCGGCCCATGACAACGCTCGCCGCCGACCGTGAAATCGAACAACTGATGGCGCTCCATCCGAAAGGCTTCGACCTTTCGCTGGATCGCATTACCCGCCTGCTGGAGCGTCTCGGCAATCCGCAGGACCGGCTGCCGCCCGTGATCCACATCGCCGGCACCAACGGCAAGGGTTCCTGTGCCGCCTTTTCGCGCGCGCTCCTGGAAGCGGCAGGCCATCTCGTCCATGTCCACACCTCGCCGCATCTGGTGAACTGGCATGAGCGCTACCGGCTGGCGGCCGAAGGCGGCGGAAAGCTGGTCGATGACCAGGTCTTCGCCGAGGCGATCGCGCGCGTCGCCGAGGCCAATGCGGGCCAGAAGATCACCGTCTTCGAGATCCTCACCGCCGTCACCTTCATATTGTTTTCCGAACATCCGGCCGAAGCCGCCATCATCGAGGTCGGCCTCGGTGGCCGCTACGACGCCACCAACGTCATTGCCCGGCCGGCTGTCTCGGTGATCATGCCGGTGTCGATGGACCACGAGGCCTATCTCGGCGACCGGGTCGAGCTGATCGCCGCCGAAAAGGCCGGCATCATGAAGCGCGGCTGCCCGGTGGTCATCGGCGCGCAGGAAAGCGGCACGGCGCTCGAGGTGCTGATCGATACGGCCGAGCGGCTCGATTGCCCGACCGTCGTCTACGGCCAGGATTTCCTCGCCTTCGAGGAGAACGGCCGCATGGTCTATCAGGATGAGCAAGGCCTGATGGACCTGCCGCCGCCGCGACTGCCCGGCCGGCATCAGTTCGCCAACGCCGCGGCGGCGATCGCCGCGATCAAGGCCGCGGGATTCGAGATCGGCCACCGTGCCGCCGAGCGGGCGATGACGCAAGCCGCCTGGCCTGCCCGCATGCAGAAGCTGTCGCAGGGCAGACTGGTGGAGCTGGCGCCGAAGGGCGCCGACATCTGGCTGGACGGCGGCCACAATCCGGGCGCCGGCGTCGTCATCGCCGAGGCGCTGGCCGAGCAGGAGGAGAAGAACCCGCGTCCGCTGTTCCTGATCTCCGGCATGATCAACACCAAGGACCAGACCGGCTATTTCAGCGCTTTCAAGGGCCTTGCGCGGCATGTCTACACGGTGCCGGTGAGCAACAGCGATGCCGGCGTGCCGAATGACGAATTGGCCTTGCGCGCCACCGAGGCTGGCCTGTCGGCCGAGCCGGTCAGCTCCGTCGCCAACGCGCTGATGCTCCTGCGCGACACATGGGACGGTCCGGCGCCGCGCATCCTCATCGGCGGCTCGCTCTATTTCGCCGGCGCAGTATTGGAGGAGAACGGCACGCCGCCGACCTGACGCAATCGGTCCAAGAGGCGGCTCAGAAATCCCACGGTGAGATCAGGTCAAGGTTGGCGGAGCCAAAATCGGGCAGATTGCGTGTTGCCAGTCGACCACCGTTGACGCGTGCGATCGCCGCAATCATGCCATCGGGAGCCGACATGCCACGGCCTTGGCGCAAGGCGGTCCCCATGATCTCGCCATAAGCCAGGGCAGCCTCTTCCGTCAGTCCAAAAATGCGGTCGGCAAAGCGGTGGCGCCACTGAGAAAGCCCTTGCTCCAGGCGAACGGCACGCTCATCGGGTCGTATCTTTTGGATGCCGAAGGCGATTTCAGCAATGGCCACGGTAGGAAGGGCCAATTCGGCATCGTTGCGGACAAGCCAAGCCAGAACGGCTGGGTCCGGTACCTTCTTGAGCGTCTCAGAAATCACGTTGGTGTCGACGAAAATCAAAGATCAGGTCCCGTATGAACCTGACGGCCTTCGCGGATAATTTTCTCCAGATCAATGTCGGTGCCACAGCTCGCTGCCAGGCGAGCATAGAAGGTGGATGCGGGTTCGCGCCCTGCCTCACGAATTTCGTAGGATTCAAGCGCGCGTTCGACGACATCGGCTATGGACCGATTTTCGCGACGAGCAAGTCGATGTGCGAGATCCCGTGCTTTTGCGCTACGGACTGAGAGCTGTGGTTCGGCCATACAGACCTCCGTTATTAATGCATGTCGCCCAGAAGTGTGTAGCGGTTCTGGGCAACGACATGCATCAAATCAAAGACTTAAAGCGCGTCGCCCGGATACGTTTCAGCGCGACGCGCTTTAGGAGAATATATAGGTCGATCAGCAATTGCCATCAAGATGGCAGTTGATGGCTCGCCATCTCACCTCAGCTCGATTTCGATGAAGGCAAATTCCCCGTCATTGGCACTGATGACGTCGTGCTCGACCCCTTCCTTGCGGAAATAGGGGGCACCCTTCTTCATCTCGGCGAAGGACTCACCCTCCTTGGTCAGAAGCTTCACCTTGCCATCCATCAGCGGCACTATGACATAGTCGTGGCCGTGGCGGTGCCAGCCGGTGTTGTCACCCGGTTGGAAACGGTATTCGGTGACGATGACCCGCTCATTGTCGATGAAGACGGTGGCCTTGGCTGTTCCGGTCATGGGGTTCTCCTTTTCGCGTAGAAGAGGAGGTGGATGGCCGCGTCGGCAGTGCCAGAGCGCCGTCAGCGATGGCGCCAAAGAAAAGCCCGGCGCGATGGCCGGGCTCGTTCGTTCGAATGTTTGGATTGGCTCAGGCGAGGCTGCCGTTGATCCAGTGCGAGAGCGCGGTCTTCGGCGCCGCGCCGACCTTCATATCGGCGACTTCGCCGCCCTTGAAGATCATCAGCGTCGGGATCGAGCGCACGCCGTACTGCGCGGCAAGCTCGGGATTCTCGTCGATATTGAGCTTGGCAACCTTCACTTTCGAACCGAGCTCCTTGGCGATGTCTTCCAGCGCCGGGGCGATCATCTTGCAGGGACCGCACCACTCGGCCCAGAAATCCACCACGACCGGCTCCTTGGCGTTGAGCACATCGGCCTGGAAATTGCCCTTGTCGACCTTGACGGTGGCCATGCTGAAATCCTTTCGAAAACTCGGGTTGCACCAAATGTGGTGGTTGTGGTGGCGATCTTCAAGCAGTTCTTGTGTCACGCTGCCGTGAGTCGAGCAAGGGCGTCGTCCATGGCCGCGGCCGGCAGCTCGATCAGCCTGGGCGCCTCGGTGAACAGCAGCGCCGCCGACACGTCGCGGCCCGGATAGAGCGGTTGGAGCAGCGCGCGGTAGAGCGCCAGCTGCAGCACATAGGCCGGCGGCACTTCCGCCAGGCTCGTCGGCGCCGGCCGGTTGGTCTTGTAGTCGACGATCGCCAGCTTTTCCGGCGTGACCGCCAGCCGGTCGATCTTGCCGGAAATGGAGCGCAGCTTGCCCTTGACCTCCAGGCTGCCCATGACCGCGACTTCGGCCCGCGACGATGGCGAGAACAGCACATCGAACCGGCCGTCGGAAAGGATCGACAGCACTGCTTCCAGCGCCTTTTCGCGCTCACCGTTCGGCCAAGCAGCACCGGCACGTGCCAGATAGCGTTCCGCTGCATCCTGCCTTTCGCCCTCGGCGATCCCGGGCAGCATCTGCAGCAGCTTGTGCAGTGCCAGCCCGCGCATCACCGCGAAGCCGGGCTCGGCCTCGGCGTCCAGCACCGGCGAGCGCGTGTCGGGCAGTGCTTCGGTCGTTTCGTCGATCAGCGCCGACGCACCGGAGGGCGACAACGGTCGCGGCAGGTCCTCGTAAGGCGGCAGCGGTCGGAACAAGCCGTCCGGCAGCGGTGCGGCATGTTCGAACGTCGCCGTCTCGTCGGTCCCGGTGTACGCCACCGGCGGCAGCTTCGTCATATGGAAGCGATGCACCGCCACATCGGCCGTCGCGGGGTGCCGCCGCTCCGTGCTTTCCGGCGCGCCGGTCAGCGCGCGGCTGACGACCGAATGCCAGGTGCCGGTGCTGGGCTGGCGCTTGCCGTGATAGCCGCAGACGATCAGCCGGTCCTCGGCGCGGGTCATGCCGACATAGAGCAGCCGGCGGTACTCGTCGTCCGCCAGTTCGCGCGCCCGCGCCGAGGCCGCCCGCGAAACGCCATTGGCGACGTCGCCGGCCGAGCGCCACAGATAGCCCTTGCCTTTCCATTGCGCACCCGAGCCTTCGAACGCCATCAGCCGCGGCAGATGCTGGTCGCTGAAAGGTGCCGAGCCGCCGTCGACCAGGAAGACGACCGGCGCTTCAAGACCCTTAGCGGCATGCACGGTCATGACGCGCACCTCGTCGCGGGTCTGGTCCATCTCGCGCTTGATCTCGGGGCCGCTGTTTTCCAGCGTCGACAGGAAGGATTCCAGCCCAGGCAGGCCGGTGCGCTCCTCGGCCAGGCAAAAACTCAGGAATTCGTCGAGGATGTCGCCGGCTTCCGGCCCGAGCCGCGCCGTCATCTTGCGGCGCAGCCCGTCGCGCGCCAGCGCTGCGGCATAGAATTCGAACACGGGCTTGAAAGCGGCCTCGTTCGCCCAGCCATCGAGCCGGCCTACGATAGCGGCCAGCGCCTCATCTGCAGCAGCGTGCTGGCGGAGCGAGCCGATCAACGACTGGCTCCTGGGCCTCTTGCCGGCGAGCGCCAGCAAGGTTTCCTCCGAGACGTCGAAGATCGGGCTGCGCAGCACCGCGGCCAAGGACAGGTCGTCCTCGGGCTGGATCAGGAAATGGCCGAGCGCGATCAGGTCCTGCACGGCGATATGGCCGGGCAGGCTCAGACGATCCGCACCGGCGACCGGGATCTGCCGGTTCTTGAGGCTGCGCGACAGCGCATGCACGAAGCGGTCGCGCTTGCGCACCAGCACAAGGATGTCGCCGGCAGTCAGCTTGCGGCCCTTGCCCTCGATGACCTCGCCGTTCCTCAGCCAGTGCTGGATGGTCGCGGCAACATGCTCGGCGACGCGCACGGCGGGTGCGCTGGCGTGGTTGACCGGGAGGGTCCAGTCGTCTGGCTCCTCGACCATTTCGGCGCCGATCGAGGGCCACACCTCGACATAGCCCGGCGCGTCGGTGCGGATCGCCTTGTGGCTCAGCGGATCGGGATCATGGCTGATGCCGCGCCGCACGCCCGGTTCGGCAAAGACCCGGTCGACTGCCGCCAGCACGTCGTCGCTGGAGCGAAATGACCAGGTGAGTTTTAGGTTGGCGAAGGAGGCCTCCGCGTCGCGCACGCGCCCGGCAAACAATAGCCGGCTTTCGGCAAAGGAATCTGGGGCCGCCCCCTGGAATGAATAGATCGACTGCTTCTCGTCGCCGACGGCAAAAACGGTACGCCGCACCGCCTCGCGCTGGCCGAGCCCGGCGAAGAATTCTTCGGTCAGCTTCTTCACCACTTCCCACTGGTCGGGGCTGGTGTCCTGCGCTTCGTCGAGCAGTATGTGGTCGATGCCCTGGTCGAGCTTGAACTGCACCCATGGCCCGGCATCGGGCCGCGACAGCAGGCTGACGATACGGGTGATCAGGTCGTTGAAGTCGAGGAAGCCGCGGCTTCGCTTCAGCTGCTCATAGCGGGCGATCAGCCAGCCGCCGACGGTCAGCGCGGCCGCCGTGCCTTCGAGCATGCGGAACAGCGCCAGCCGATCCGACACCTCCAGGATCGCCTTGGCCGCTTGGAGGTAGCGCTCCGAAAGGTCGGGCAGCCGATCGACCAATGCCTTCTTGAACACTTTCGGCGGGTCGTAAGGATCGCCGTCGGAGCGCAGGAAGGCCTTGCCGAGCAGCCGCAGCCGCCGGATCGGATCGGCTTCGGCAAAGGCGCTCTCTGCGTAAGGCAGGACGTTGTTCAGCACCTGGCGCGCGTCGGCTGCTTCGGCAGCACGCGCGAATTCGGCGAATTGGCTTGGCGCAAAGCCCGTCAGCGGCCAGACCGACGCGGCGATGTCATCGGCAGTCTGTCCGAGCCGGAAGCCGAACTCGGCGAAAAGCGGCCGGAAGTCCCGGCCCTTGCCGAGCTTTTCGATGAAGGCACGCAATTCGTCGCGCTTGCCGACGATTTCCGAAAGCAGCGCGTCCAGCCCGGACTCGCCGCCGCGCTCCAGCACCATGGCGAAGGCTTCCGCCAGGCCTTCGACGCCGGCGCTCGCGCCCGAGATCATGTCGCGACGGGCATCCGCGAACAGCGAGGCCTCCATCTGCGGATCGAGCATCTCGAAATGCGCGGGGATGTTGGCCTCGAGCGGAAACTGGTGCAGCACCGATTCGCAAAAGGCGTGAATGGTCTGGATCTTCAGGCCGCCCGGCGTCTCCAGTGCCTCGGCGAACAGCCGGCGCGCGCGGCGCAGGGTATCGCGGTCGGCGCCGCGGCCGTCCAGCGCCGCGATCCTCGCCGCAAGCTCAGCATCGGCAAGTGCTGTCCACTCCGACAGGGTCGAGAACACGCGGTTCGACATGTTGGCGGCGGCGGCGCGCGTATAGGTGAGGCACAGGATCTTCGAGGGATCGGTGCCGTTGAGCAGAAGCCGGATGACGCGCTGCGCCAGCACATGCGTCTTGCCCGATCCGGCATTGGCCGACACCCAGGCGGAATTGCCGGGATCGGAGGCGCACGCCTGGCTGGCGGCGGTATCGGAGGGGATCGGATATTTCATCCTTCCGCCTCGTCTTCGCTTGCGCCGCCGGCCGACCATTCGAGCACGCGCGCCAGATGATCGTAGTCTCCATCGGCCTCGCCCTCGCGGAAGGGCAGCGCGCGTGAAAGATAGCCGGTGTTCGGATCGGCATAGTGGAAGAGCAGCCGCTCCAGCCGCGCCCAGGCTTCCTCGGACAGGTCGTTGGCGGTCCTTGGCTTGCGGTTGTATTCGAGGATCGATTCCTCGAACACCTCGCCGTTGGGCTTCAGCCGCACGAAGGCAAGCTGCGAGGGCTCGCAGATACCCAGCTCCTTGAACGCGCCGCGTCTGAGAAGCGCGCCTTCGAGCGCCAGCTGCGGCGACAGCAGCGTGTGCGCCTGTGCCTTCGAGGGCGATGAGCCGGTCTTGTAGTCGAGGATATCGGCCATGCCGCCGGCAAGCAGGTCGACCCGGTCGGCATAGCCGGAGAGCGTGACGCCGGTGCGACCGACAATCGTCTTCTCCGCGCGCTCCTCGGCAAAGCGCCTGGCCACCGCTTCGGCGCGGCCATGCTCCCATTCGATGATGTTGGCGGCAAGCTTTTCGAAACGCGGCCACCACACCGCCTCGATGTCTGGCGGCAGTGCTGCGTCGGCAAAGCAAAGGCGCCCGGCCTCGATGAGAGCTGCCAGCGCGCCAGGCTCCCGCGGATCCTCAACCCGTCGGGAAAAGAGATGCAGGATTTCGTGGAACAGGGTGCCGCGTTCGGCGGCGCCGGGATCGCGGATGAGCGGGTCGAGCGGCATTAGGCTGAGAACCCGCCTGGCATAGATCGCATACGGGTCGCGGCGCAGCGTCTCGATCTCGGTGACCGAGAAATGCTGCGGCCTGAGGCTGAGCGGCGGCTTCGGCTGCGGGCGGGTTGCGAACTCTTGTCTTTCGCCGGCATCCAGCGCGCGCGCCCAGACAAGCAGCGCATCGCCGCGCTGGCGAAGCCCCATCGCGGGATCCTTGCCGATGAAGGTAAGGATGCGCTGCAGCCAGCGCGACGGAACAGCCGGCGCGTCGCCGGATCGCGCCGAGCGCGTCAGCACGACTTCCTTGCTGCCCATCGCCATCTGGAAATCATGCGCGGCAAGACCGATGCGCCGCTCCGGCGGCTCGAGGTCGATGCCGGTCTTCATCAGCCGCGACATGAAGCGGTCGCTCTCAGGCTTCCGGGGCCAGACACCTTCATTGAGGCCGCCGACGACGAGCGTGTCGACGCTCTGCAGGCGGGCTTCCAGCGCACCCCAGATGGCGATGTTGCGGTCGGTGCCATGCGCCGGCTTGACCGTTTCCGGCGCGATCAGCGCTTCCAAGACGTCCGGCCATTCGCCGGCCGCAAAGATGAAGGGAGAGGCCGCGGCAATCAACCAGCGCAAAAGGTCCGCCAGCTTTTCGCCGGCGTCGCCGCCATAGAGCCCGGCGAGGCTGCCGTCGGGCGCGCGGCCAAGGCTTTCCAGCGTTTCGACGCTTGCACGCGTCAGCGTCGCGATGTCGGCGTCTTTGTCGCCGCGCATCGCCGTGAGAGGGGCGAGCGCTTCGGCAAGGCGGCCAAGCACATCTTGCGCTTGCTCGATGCCGTTGACGGTCAGGCGTGGGAACCAGAAGGGCGGACGGCTGTCGTCGCCGAGGCCGGCGAGCCGCGCCTCGAAGAGCGCACTGAGCGAGGCAATGTCCGGCCGGCCGGTGCCGCCGCGCAACGCCACCAGCTCGATCAGTTCGGCCGTCTTGCGCAGGGCGTGGCGTTCGAGGCCGAGCCCAAGCAGCGGATGCTTGAGCAGCGACAGCAGGCCCACCGGGTCGCCGGGCCGGAACGCTGCCTGCAATGCGAGCCTCAAGAGACTGGCCGCCGGCGTGTTGACGAGCGGCGTGCCGCCTGAGTCGTCGGCTACGACGCCGAAGCGCAGAAGCTCGGTCGAGACCCGCCGCGCCAGCGCGCGGTCGCCTGTGACGAGCGCCGCGCGCTTGCCTGGCATTTCCACGGCGCGCTTCAGCGCGATCGCGATCGCCGCGGCCTCGTCCCGCTCGTTGGCCGCCTCCACCAACGTCACGCCGGCCAGCGCCTGCTCGAGGTCTGTTGCCGTGAAGCGCGGCCTCGTTTCCGTCCAGCGCTCGGTGGTTTCGGCCGGCCGCAGCGCCTCGCCGACCAGAGCCGCACGCAATGCCAGCGGCGTCGCCGCTGCGCCGATCGGCTCGACATCGCGCCGTGCGATGCCGATGCCGCCGATCAGCTTCGCCAGGCCGTATTGCGGATGGCCGAGCGTCGCCGGTCGCGCGCCCAGTGCCGAAATCGCCGCAAAAGACGCATCGTCCAGCTCGCGGTCGAGACCGGGCAGCACGACGGCGCCGCTGGGCAGACTTGCGATCACGGCAAGCAGCTCCGCCGTCGCGGGAATCGAGCCGGTCGATCCGGCGGCAATCACCGGTCCGGCCGGCAGATTGCGCCGCAGCCGCGCCGCCTCCAGCCGGATCAGCGCGCTGCGATGGGCCGCCGGATTGGAGCGGTTGCGCTCGGCAAGCAGCTTCGGCCAGTTGTCGGTGACGATGCCGAGGAAATCGAGGGTCACCTGCCACCAGCCTGCGAGGTTGCCGCTAACCAGCGTCGCGAGCTTGCCCCAATCCGTGCCCTCGGTCTCGATCTCGTCCATCAGCCGCGCAAGGTCGCGCGCCAGCCAGATGGCGTCGGCGGCCGAGGTCGGCACGACGAACTCTTCGTTGAACCGAGCCGCGACATGCGCCGGCAGGCTCTCCTTCCAGGCGCGCACCAGCGGCGCCAGCAACAGGAGCCGCTCCTGCGCGGCGATCGGCGGTGCAAGTTCGATTGCCGGTGCGGCCTCGGCGTCAAAGGCCGCCTCGTCCTCATCGAACTCGCCGAGCGGCCGCACGGTCGGCAGGATGGCCGACCGGCGCCCGAGCACATCGACGAAGACGCCGCGCAGCGCCCGCGCAGCGCGACGCGTCGGCACATAGATGGTGGCGTCGGCCAATGCCAATGGGTCGCCGTCGAAGCGGAAGCCGGGAATGAGGCTGCCGTCGAGCAACGCCTCCGCCAGCGTCGGCAAGAACGGCGCTCCGGGCGGGATGGAGAAGACGCGGCGCGAGCCGCTCATACCGCATGGGATCGCCGTGTGCCCGTTGGGGCGCACAAAGGACGATCTAACTTTTTGAATCTACGCATCGTGCCTTCCAAAAATCGGAGCCGATTTTTGGGCCGATGCGGTCGCTAGAGCGCCGGCGACCGCCGCCTCGGCGGCCGGAATGGCGTCGGGGGTGCCGACCGTGATCCAACGGCCGCTCATCGCCATCCCGAACAGCCGGCCGGCGGCGATCGCCTTGTCGAAATAGACATTGAGAGAATGTGAGCCCGTCGGGGCGTCCTTGAAGATGCGGGGATGGATGATCGCGGCGCCGGCATAGATCAGGCCGGCCGAATCGCCCTTCGAGCGGCGCAAGGCGCCATCCGGCGCGACCATGAAATCAGTGCCGACGCCGTGTCCGGTCGCTGAGTCGAGATCGGTGAGCATCAGCAGAATATCCATTCTGGCGGCGTTCCATGCAAGGGCAAGGCGCTCCAGGCTGGGCTCACCGCTGTCGATCCAGAACGTGTCGGCGTTAATGACATAGAAGGGCTCGCTGCCCAAGAGCGGCAGCGCCTTGACGATGCCGCCCGCCGATTCCAGCAAGGCCTCGCGCTCGTCGGAAATGACGATCTCCGGTTCCCGGCGCCCGGCGACATGGGCGATGATCTGCTCCGGCAGATAGTGCACGTTGACGATCGCCTTGCTGATCCCGGCAGCTTCCAGGCTGTCCAGCCCCCAGTCGAGCAGGGCCTTGCCTGCGATCTTCACCAGCGGCTTCGGCATCGTGTCGGTGAGCGGCCGCATGCGCTTCCCCAGCCCCGCGGCCAGCACCATCGCGGTCGTCGGCCTCATGGCGAGCGTTCCTCCAGCAGGCCGTGAGCCATGTAGAAATCCCTCAGGCCGGTGAGCGCCGGATGCGCCAGGGCCCGCCTCAGATAGTCGCGGATGCGCGGCAGATGTTTCAGATAGTAAGGCTTGCCGTCGCGCTTTTCGAGTCGCACGAAAATGCCGAGGATCTTCGAATTGCGCTGCGCCGCCATAATCGCATAGGCCTCGGCGAAACCGGCCTCGTCGAAGGCGCCCGCAGCATACCGCGCCGCGACATAGGCCGCGACCGTCCGCTGCTCGATCTCGGGCGAGACGGTGACGCGTGCATCCATGGCAAGCGAGGCGACGTCATAGGCGGCCGGGCCGATCAGCGCGTCCTGCACGTCGACGATGCCGAGCCTGTCGAGGCCGGAGCGCTCGCCGCGCCAGATGATGTTGGGGGAATGGAAGTCGCGCAGCATCAGCGAATTTTCGCTTCCAGCGAGCCGATCGAGCACCGCATTCCATTCCTTGTAGTAGCCGGCCCGCAAGGCATCGCTTGCCGGCTTGCCGGTCGCCATCGGCACATACCAGTCGACCAGAAGGTCGGCCTCTATCAGCATGGCGTCGCGATCGAATGGCGGCACCTCATGGAACACGCCGGGCGCGGCCTCCATGCGCTCCGGCCAAGCCTTGCCATGCATCGCGGCCAGCAGTTCCGCGGCTGCCTCGTAGCGCTCGGCGATTGGCTGGCCGTCGGTTCCCAAAAAAGCTTCCGAGCCGAGATGCTGGAGCAGAAGAAAACCCTGGTCGAGGTCCTGAGCATGGATCACCGGCACGCTGACACCGGCCGCAAGCAGCGCCCGGTCGATGGCGACGAAGGCGGTCACCGACTGCGCCGTATGGGCGATCACCGCATATGGCTTGCCGTCGCGCACCGGCGGGCCGAGCACGAGGCGCGGCGAGTTCATCAGCACGCGCCGCGCATGCCCGGAAAGCGAGACGATCTCGTAGGAGCGGGCGGACGCATCGCCGACGAAATGGCGGCGGCTGGCTTCGCCCCATCCGGCCGTGGCGAGAAAATCGCGCATCGCCAACGACCGTGCGGCGCGTTCGAATACGGCATCTTGTCCGGCGATTGTCGCAAGCCGCCCCTCGCCGTGCTCTGCAAGCTCCACCTGGAGCGCGCCCGCCGGCAAACGGTCTCCGGCCCGTTCCGGCCATTCGATCAGTGCCGCGCCTTGCTCCAGCGCATCGTCGAGCCCAAGCTCATCGAGTTCGTCCGGGGAGGCAAGGCGGTAGAGGTCGAAATGATGGACCGGTATGCGCGTGTCGTAGCTCTGCAGCAGCGTGAAGGTAGGGCTCGGCACTTCGAGGCTGGCATCATCGGCAAGCGCCCGGATCAGGGCACGGGCCAGCGTCGACTTGCCGGCGCCGAGGTCGCCCTTCAGCGCGATCACATCGCCGGCGCGCACCGCCATGGCGAGGTCCTCGCCAAGCCGTGCCGTCGCCGCCTCGTCGGCGAGAAAACGCTCCACCACCATCCCTGCCAAACTGTTACTCGGCCGCTTCGCGGATACCACCGGAAGGCGTGTCGGGGAAGGTGCACACGACGGTGGTGCCCTGGTCCCTGCCGGTCTCGATGCGCACGCTGCCGCCATGCAGTTCGACGAAGCTCTTGACGATCGAGAGCCCCAGCCCGGCGCCGCGCCGCCGCCCGCCATTGGCGCGCGGCTCGAAGCGGCGGAACACCGATTCCAGAACATCCGGCGGCATGCCGGGTCCGTCGTCATGGACGGAGAACTCGACGCCTTCGGCCAGTTGGCGGCAAGACAGGATGATCGTGCTCGCCTCCGGCGCGTAATTCGCGGCATTGCTCAACAGGTTGTAGAGGATCTGCCGGATGCGGATCTCGTCGCCATGGAAACTCTTGGGGGCCGCCGCCGCATCGACCTTGAGCTTGATCGAATGCTCTTCCAGCCGATCGGCAACCAGCTCGGCCGCCGCCGTGATCGTCCTCTCGATGCTCATCTCCGAAATGTCGAGCTGCATGATGCCGGCATCGACCGTCGCCAGGTCCAGTATGTCGTTGACGATGGTGAGCAGCACCGAGGACGACGAGCCGACATGCTCGACATATTCGCGCTGCTTCGGCGTCAGCGGCCCGGTCGCGGGCAGCGACAACAGCTCGGTGAAGCCGATAATGTTGGTCAAAGGCGAGCGCAGCTCGTAGGAAACATGCTGCACGAACTCGTTCTTCAACTGGTCCGACTTCTCCAGCGCCTCGTTCCTGTCCTTCAGCGCCCGTTCGACATTGACGGTGTCGGTGACGTCGACGAAGGTCATCATCACCTGCCCGTTCGGCAAATGGATCACCGCATAGCTCAGCACCGTGCCGTCGACGAGTTCGGCCTGGCCGTGACGATCGCGCCGCTCGTCGTCGAAGCCGGTGATGGCGGCGACGAAGCCTCCCCACGGACTGTCGGCCGCGCGCCGATCGCAAAGGTCGCGGATCGCCGAGACATGCACGTTGGGCTTGATCGCATCAGGCTCCAGCCCCCACAGCGCGACGAAGGCGGGGTTGGACAGCCGGAGCCTCCCGTCAGGCCCGAACACGGCGACACCCTCTGCGAGGTTGTCCAGCGTCTCGCCCTGCACGCGCACCGCGGTCTGGTAGCGGCTTTCGAGATCGATCTTCTCGGTCAGGTTCTCGAACACCCAGGTGACGCCGCCCTTCGGCTGCGGGTTGGCGACCACGCGGATCGTCTTGCCGTCCGGCAGGTGCCACCAGTGCTCCTGCGATTCGACCGCCCGGTAGGCGCCAAGCAGGTTCTCCTTCCAGCGGCGCCACTCCGGCTGTTCGGCGATCTTGCCCTCGCTGCGTAGCCGGTCGAGCAGCATCGCATTGGAAGGGGCGCTGTGCAGGAAGCCGCTGTCCAGGCTCCAAAGCTTCTGGAACGCCTGGTTGAAGAAGCGCAGCTTCTCGTCGGTGTCGAAGATCGCCACCGCCGTGTTGAGTTGATCGAGCGTGTCGGCGTGGCTGCGCACCGTGCGCTCATATTCGGCGCGGATCGTCTCCATGGCGCTGGTGTCGCAGGCGAGCCCGGCCGCGCCCTCGGCGCTCGCGAAGTCGGTCACCGAAAACATCCGGCGGTCGCCCTCGATCACCGTCGACAGCGTCTGCTCGAAGACCGCGCGCGACTTGTGCTGCTCGACGATCTGCTCGCGCGCCTGGCCGCCGAGGAACTCCTTCGCCTCGCGCACGGCCGCTTCGGCGCTTTGCGCCTCTACAGCCTCGGCATAGGCGCGGTTGACCCATTTCAGCCGCCCGTCGGCCGCGCGTAGCCATGCCGGCATCTTCAACGCGTCGAGGAGGCCGAAAATGATGTCGTAGTCGGCGTTGAGCCGCTGGTTCTCGATCTTCAACCTGGCCTGGCTGCGCAGCGTCTCGGACAGCGAGATGAAGCGCACCAGCACATGCGCGGCGCTCTTGCGGCCATGCACTTCGAGCGGCATGCCGGCCTGCGTTTCGATGACGAGATCGAAGGTCTTGGCCTTTTCGCGCAAGGCGGCGACCGCGTGTTCCAACGCGGCTGCCGAGCGCGGCATCAGCCAGCGGCCGAAGGCCAGGAAGGCGGCACGGTCATCGGGCGCGCCGCTTTCGAGCGGCAGACTGCCGATGAGTTCCGGTTTCTTGTTGTCCGAGGTCCAGACGACCACGCGCTGGTCGCGCAGGTTGAGCAGCGCCTCGGAACGCTGCAGCGCCGCGTTGACGTCGGCGATACGCGCCCTGAGCTCGGCGTTCTGCGCCGCCGTGCGCGCCCGCTCGCGGATCAGGAATATGGCCGACAGCAGCGCCGCGCCCATGACGCCGGCAAACATGGCGAGCTGCATCACCTCGACGGTGCTGACCGACAGCTTCGCCGCCTGCGCGAAGCCGGTTTGCGCCTGCGCCGCCACGCAGAGCAGCGGGCCGGCAAGCACGAAGGTCGCGACAAACGCGCCGATCCGCGCGGCGCGCCGCGGAAACCCGCCACCGGCGGCGGAGCCGCTCATCCTCGAATCCTCGTGGCCGCCGGAAACGGCCTCTCCCGCGCTTGGCGGGTATTCCCCCGGCATGTCTTGGTCCTCTTCGCCGCTTGAATGCAAGACCGCCCTGATGCGTCCCCGGCCCATCTGTCCCCGGACCGCGAATCACAACAATAAACCCTGCCGGAATCGGCGTGAAGAATCATTGACGCAAAAATAAAGCCGGGCGGAAAGTCAACCACCCGGCTTCAATATATGGTAGATTATTGCGTCTTGGTTAATAGCGGTAGTGTTCCGGCTTGAACGGTCCTTGGGGCGTCACGCCGATATAGGCGGCCTGCTCGGAAGACAGCTCCGTCAGCCTGGCGCCCAGCTTGCCGAGATGCAGCCGCGCGACCTTCTCATCGAGATGCTTGGGCAGGACATAGACCTGGTTCTGATACTGGCCGTGCTTGCTGAACAGCTCGATCTGCGCCAGCACCTGGTTCGTGAACGAGGCCGACATCACGAAGCTCGGATGCCCCGTGGCGTTGCCGAGGTTGAGCAGGCGGCCCTCCGACAGCAGGATCATCCGCTTGCCGTCCGGGAAGGTGATCATGTCCACCTGCGGCTTGACGTTGGTCCACTTCAGGTTGCGCAGCGACGCCACCTGGATTTCGTTGTCGAAGTGGCCGATGTTGCCGACGATCACCATGTCCTTCATCGCCCGCATGTGGTCGAGCGTCACGACGTCCTTGTTGCCGGTGGTGGTGATGACGATGTCGGCGGTGGGCGCGGCGTCTTCCAGCGTGACAACTTCGAAACCGTCCATCGCCGCCTGCAGCGCGCAGATCGGGTCGACTTCGGTCACCTTGACGCGGGCGCCGGCGCCGCGCAGCGAGGCGGACGAGCCCTTGCCGACGTCGCCATAGCCGCAGACGACCGCGACCTTGCCGGCCATCATCGTGTCGGTGCCGCGGCGAATGCCGTCGACCAGCGATTCCTTGCAGCCGTATTTGTTGTCGAACTTCGACTTGGTGACGGAGTCGTTGACGTTGATCGCCGGGAAGGGCAGCAGGCCCTTCTTCTGCAGCTGGTAGAGGCGATTGACGCCGGTGGTCGTCTCCTCGGTGACGCCGCGGATCGCATCCCTCTGCTTGGTGAAGAAGCCCGGTGAAGCCTTCATGCGCTTCTTGATCTGCGCGAACAGGATCTCTTCCTCTTCGCTGCCGGGATTGGACAGCACGTCCTCGCCGGCCTCCGCGCGGGCGCCGAGCAGAATGTACATGGTGGCGTCGCCGCCATCGTCGAGGATCATGTTGGAGGTGCCGCCATCGGCCCACTGGAAGATCCTGTCGGTGTAGTCCCAGTAATCCTCGAGCGTCTCGCCCTTGATCGCGAACACCGGAATGCCGGCTTCGGCGATCGCCGCCGCGGCATGGTCCTGGGTGGAGAAGATGTTGCAGGAGGCCCAGCGGATATCGGCGCCCAGCGCCTTCAGCGTCTCGATCAGCACCGCCGTCTGGATCGTCATGTGCAGCGAACCGGTGATGCGCGCACCCTTGAGCGGCTTCTTGTCGCCGAATTCCTCGCGGCAGGCCATCAGGCCCGGCATTTCGGTTTCGGCGATCTCGATCTCCTTGCGGCCCCAGCCGGCAAGCGAGATGTCGGCGACCACATAGTCCTTGCTACCCGTCATGGCAGTACTCCGGTGTGATTTGTCTCGAGCGCGCCGGCGCCGGGAGGCGCATGGAGGGGCGCGAAATGCCGGTCTGACTAGCAGATCGGGCGTCAAACGACAATGGGATATAAAGAAATCTTTATTCGTGCATGTCTTTCAGGCAATGCATGTCGCCCAAAACTGCGCAGCGGTTTTGGGACAACGACATGCATCAACCAAAAAGCATGTCGCCCAAAATTGCGCAGCGGTTTTGGGACAACGACATGCATCAACCAAAAAGCAGTCGCCCAAAACTGCGCAGCGGTTTTGGGACAACGACATGCATCAAATCAAAAAGCATGTCGCCCAAAAGTGTTCAGCGGTTTTGGGGTCACGACATGCGTCGAACCAAAAAGCATGTCGCCCAAAAGTGTTCAGCGGTTTTGGGGTCACTACATGCGTCGAACCAAAGACTGCCGTCAGATTTCCTCGCCGAAGCGCGAAGCGACCAGCTGTTCCAGCGCGTCCATGGCAGGTCCGGCTTCCCGTCCGGTGGCGGTGACACGGATCGAATAGCCGGGGCTTGCCGCCAGCATCATCAGGCCCATGATCGAGGTCCCGCCCACCTTCACGCCATCCTTTTCGACATGGATGGTGGCATCGAAGCCGCTTGCGACCTGGACGAACTTGGCCGAGGCGCGGGCATGCAGGCCGCGCTGGTTGACGATCGGAAACTCCCGCACCACCTCGTCCTTCTCCGGCGCCTGGGTGTTCATTTGCTGCTCAGAAGCTGGCTGGCGACGTTGATGTATTTGCGGCCCGCTGCCTGCGCCTCGTCGAGCGCGGCGGCCATGTTGTCGCCCTTGCGAACCGACGACAGCTTGATCAGCATCGGCAGGTTCATGCCGGCGATCACCTCGGTGCGGCCGGATTCCATCACGGAGATGGCGAGGTTGGAGGGCGTGCCGCCGAACATGTCGGTGAGCACGATGACGCCGGCTCCGGTATCGACGCGCGCGACTGCGTCGACGATGTCAGCGCGGCGCTTCTCCATGTCGTCGTCGGCGCCGATCGCAACGGTTTCGAAATTGTCCTGTGGTCCCACCACATGTTCTACGGCATGCCGGAACTCGTTGGCGAGTTGACCGTGCGTCACGAGCACGAGTCCGATCATTCGTTGAAGGCTCCCGTCATCGCCGTTTTCACAGGCGTATCTTATGTTCGCCGGCCATTCCAGGCGGCGGGAGCGCTATCTTGTCGACGCGCGGCCGGTTGACAAGCCCAAAATTGCGCCGGCCCGAGCCATTTTGACGCATTGCAACAAAAAAATCCGCGCCGGGTCATGAAAAAAGCCGGGCCGAGAGCCGCGCCATCACAACCGGCAGCGCGGATGTGGCGTTTTGTCGGACAACATCGACAATCGGAACCGCACAACCGGCGAACTCCTCGGTCGCTTCGTCCTGCAGACGCGCCGTCTCGCTCCGTTCCACCAAGCGCACGGCGAGGTCGATTACAGCGGCCGGCTCGAAGGGCACTGGCTGCGGTCCGATGCCGGGCACCTCGACCAGGCCGGCGATGGTGGCGGGGGTACGGCAGACTAGCCGGCCGCCGTGACAGCTTGCAAACAACTGGTCGTCGCCGACCAGCCGGGCGAACTGCGCTCGCGCGCGGCAATGGTCGATCAGCGCCAGGGCCAATGTCGTCTTGCCCGAGCCGGACGGCCCGACGATCAGCACGCCGCGCTCGCCGATCAGGATCGCCGTCCCATGGATGTTGAGTGGCTTCGCGGCTGGATCTGCCATAGCTCGCCCGAGGTCAGCCTTCGGCGGGCATTGTCACGACGAAGCGCGCGCCCTTGATCTCGCCGGGCTTGGTGCCTGGGATGTTCTCGGCTGTCAGCGTGCCGCCATGCGCCTCGACGATCTGGCGGCTGATCGACAGGCCGAGGCCGGAATTCTGCCCGAACGCCTCGCCGGCCGGCCGGTCGGTATAGAAGCGCTCGAAGATGCGGTCGATGTTCTCGGCCCGGATGCCAGGACCGTTGTCGTCGACGGTGATGATGTTGAACTTGCCGGCGCGCGCCAGCGACACCGTGATGTGGCCATGCTCTTCGGGCACGAAGGAACGCGCGTTTTCGATCAGGTTGGTGATGACCTGGCCGATCCTGAGGTCGTGGCCGACCACGAAATAGCCCTTGACCCCTTGCGGCAGCTTGCCGATCTTGAGCTCGATCTCGACCGCCTTCTTGTGGCGGGTCGTCTCGCGCGAGACGGCGATCAGATCGGTGACGAACTTCTTCAGGTCGACCGTGCCGGCATCTTCGCGCGCCAGCTCGGCGTCGAGACGCGAAGCGTCGGAAATGTCGGTGATCAGCCGGTCGAGCCGCTTCACGTCGTGCTGGATGATCTCCATCAGCCGCCCGCGCGAATTTTCGTTCTTCGCCAAAGGCAGCGTTTCCACAGCGCTGCGCAGCGACGTCAGCGGGTTCTTCAGTTCGTGCGACACATCGGCGGCGAAGCTCTCGATCGCCTCGATGCGGGCATAGAGCGCGTTGGTCATGTCGCGCACCGCGATCGACAGATTGCCGATCTCGTCCTGCCGGTCGGAAAAGTCGGGTATCTCCTCGCGGCTCTTGATGCCGCGCCGCACGCGCACCGCAGCGGCGGACAGCCGCCGCAGAGGGTTGGCGATGGTCGAGGCGAGCAGCATCGACAGGATCGCGGTGACCAGGGCGGCGACGCCGAAGACGCGCAGGATCGCCTTGCGCTCCGCAGCGACGATCTTGTCGATGTCGCCGCCTTCGGTCGACAGCATCAGCACGCCGAGCACGGCGCGGAAGCGCTGGATCGGCACCGCGACCGAGACGATCTGCTCGCCCTGCTCGCTCACCCGCACGATGGTGGAAGGGCTGCCGGTCAGCGCCTTGACCACTTCCGGGAACGCCGCGCCGTTGCCGCCGGGTTGCTCGTGATAGATCGGCAGATCCTTGTTGCGGAAGAAGTCGAACACGAATTTTTCGACACGTTCCAAAACCCCCGGTTCCTCGTCGTCGACGGGCGGCAGGTCGTAGCGCAGGATCTGGCCGCGCGAATAGAGGTGGCGCGAATCGAGCAGAAGGTTGGCGTCCCGGTCATAGATGCGGGCGCGCGTCCGGGTCGGCGAGATCAGTCGCCGCAGCACCGGGGCGACGCGCTCCGGATTGATCGGGAAATCGAGATTGTCGAGCTGGTCGGAGCCGGGCCCCAGGCTTTCGCCGGCCTGCAGCTCGAGCAGCTTTTCCGGATCGATGCTGATCGAATCCGTCTCGACCGTCGCCGAGGCGGCGATGGCGCCGGCGATGATCTCGCCTTGCGTCATCAGGCTTTCCACCCGCGCGTCGATCAGCCCGTCTCGAAAGGTGTTGAGATAGAGGATGCCCGTCACCAGCACGGCGAGGCCGGCCAGGTTGAGGAACAGAATGCGCCGCGTCAGGCTGGAGAAGATGTGGTGGCCGAGGAAGCGGCGCATCGGCACCGTGACCTTCGACACGAAGGCGGGCAGAATCCGCGATGGGCGCTTCCCCGCGCCCATCCGCCTGACTCGCTCTGTCTCCACTGCCATCGAATAGCAGTCCCTGTCCTGGTTAAGGGTGAATGGTGAATGGTGAATGGAACAATGGGCGCTCAAGAGAGCCGGATCATAGGTGCCGCTCGCACCATTCACCATTCACCATTCACCATTCAAGCTTCGCGGAACCGGTATCCCACTCCGTAAAGGGTTTCGATCATCTCGAAGTCGTCATCGACCGCCTTGAACTTCTTGCGCAGCCGCTTGATGTGGCTGTCGATGGTGCGATCATCGACATACACCTGCTCATCATAGGCTGAGTCCATCAGCGCATCACGGCTTTTTACCACACCTGGCCGTTGCGCCAGCGAATGCAGGATCAGGAACTCGGTCACCGTCAGCGTCACCGGCTCGCCCTTCCAGGTGCAGGTGTGCCGCTCTTGGTCCATCACGAGTTGGCCGCGCTCGAGCGAGCGCGCCTGCTGGCTTGGCGCCTTGGCCGCCGCCTCGCGGGCGCTGGTGCGGCGCAGCACCGCGCGCACCCGCTCGACCAGCAGGCGCTGCGAGAAGGGTTTGCGGATGAAATCGTCGGCGCCCATCTTGAGGCCGAACAGCTCGTCGATCTCATCGTCCTTCGAGGTCAGGAAGATCACCGGCAGGTCGGATTTCTGCCGCATGCGCCGCAGCAGTTCCATGCCGTCCATGCGCGGCATCTTGATGTCGAGGATGGCAAGGTTCGGCGGACGCGCCGCCAGGCCTTCCAGTGCCGACGCACCATCCGTGTAGGTCTCGACCCGATAGCCCTCGGACTCGAGCGCGATCGACACCGAAGTCAGAATGTTGCGGTCGTCATCGACAAGCGCGATTGTTGCCATTTCAAGCGGCTCCCTCATGGGCTGTCCCTTCTGTCGTCGAGAAGGGGCTTTTGCAGGACAAATTGGGTACAAAATGTGGCATAGGCGCCGTCCGAAGTCACGGACAGCCTGCCGCTACACACGATCGCACCCGACTCGGGATTGGACGATCGAAGCCTGCCAATCCTTTGGGCAACCTCTGTGACTTTTTGCACATTTAAACGATTTAAACAACTTTCAAATTTTTTAAATCGATTAATGATTTGATATCATTCGGCTTTTCTGGTTCTCACCATCTAGGCACCCTGGCCGGCCTTGAGACATTCGCCAAGCTGGCGCGGCCAATCCAGAGAGGAACAGTTGATGTTGGAAGCCGGAAAACGCAACCCCGACTGCGCGATTGATGCGATCGGCCTGACGACCACGGGCATGGTGCGCTACAATTTCGGACCAGCACTTCTCTATGAGGAATCGATCCGCCGCGGCGAGGCCAGATTGACCGCGCATGGCGCGCTGGTCGCGGAAACGGGGCAGCATACCGGCCGCTCGCCCAAGGACAAATTCGTCGTGCGCGACGACAGGACCGAGCCGCATGTCTGGTGGGACAACAACAAGGCGATCTCGCCTGCTCAGTTCGAGGCGCTGCTCTCCGACTTCCGCGCCCATGCCGCAACCAAGGACCTCTATGTCCAGGACCTTGTCGGCGGCGCCGACGCCGATCTCAGGCTGCCGGTTCGGGTCGTCACCGAATTCGCCTGGCATTCGCTATTCATTCGCAACCTTCTGATCCGTCCGCAACCGGCCGAACTCGAGCGCTTCGTGCCGGAAATGACGATCATCGATCTGCCGTCCTTCCGCGCCGACCCGACGCGCCACGGCACCCGCACCGAAACCGTGATCGCGGTCGATCTGACGCGCAAGATCGTGCTGATCGGCGGCACCTCCTATGCCGGCGAGATGAAGAAGTCGGTATTCACCATGCTGAACTACCTGCTGCCGGAAAAAGGCGTGATGCCGATGCATTGTTCGGCCAACGAGGGACCCGCCGGCGACGCCGCGGTCTTCTTCGGCCTCTCCGGAACCGGCAAGACCACCCTCTCGGCCGATCCTTCGCGCACGCTGATCGGCGACGACGAGCATGGCTGGGGTCCGCATGGCATCTTCAATTTCGAAGGCGGCTGCTACGCCAAGACCATCAGGCTGTCGGCCGAGGCCGAGCCGGAGATCTTCGCCACCACGCAGCGTTTCGGCACCGTGCTGGAGAACGTCGTGCTCGACGCCGGCCGCCTGCCGGATTTCAACGACGGCAGCCTCACCGAGAACACCCGTTGCGCCTACCCGCTGGATTACATTCCCAACGCCAGCCGGAGCGGCCGCGCCAGCCACCCGAAGAACATCATCATGCTCACCGCCGACGCCTTCGGCGTGATGCCGCCGATCGCCAGGCTGACCCCTGCGCAGGCCATGTACCACTTCCTTTCCGGCTATACGGCAAAGGTCGCTGGAACCGAAAAGGGCGTCACCGAGCCGGAGGCGACCTTCTCGACCTGCTTCGGCGCGCCCTTCATGCCGCGCCACCCGTCCGAATACGGCAATCTGCTGCGCCAGCTTATCGCCGGCCACGGCGTCGCTTGCTGGCTGGTCAACACCGGCTGGACCGGCGGCGCCTACGGCACCGGCCGGCGCATGCCGATCAAGGTGACGCGCGCCTTGCTCGGTGCCGCGCTCGACGGCCCGCTGAATGCCGCAGCCTTCCGGACAGACGCGAATTTCGGCTTCGAGGTGCCGGTGGCGGTTCCGGGCGTCGACAGTGCCATCCTCGATCCGCGCTCGACCTGGGCCGATAAGCCCGCCTACGACCGGCAGGCGGCGAAGCTGGTCAGCATGTTCGCCGTCAATTTCGAGAAGTTCGAGCAGCATGTCGACGCCGCCATCATGGGCGCCGCGCCGCGCCTGCAGGAAGCGGCCGAATAGCGGCCGTCGCATTGTTGCCGATTCGGGCCCGGCTCCGGCCGGGCCTTTTCTTTTTCTCGCCGCCGCGTCATGACTGCGCGCATGAACGCCGACGACAAGATCATCATCGCCGACGAGGCTGTCATCAGCCCCGGTGATCTGCGCGAGGATTTCATCCGGTCCTCCGGCCCGGGCGGCCAGAATGTCAACAAGGTGGCGACCGCGGTGCAACTGCGCTTCGACGCGGCGAACGCGCCGGGCCTTTCCGAGCGCGTGCGGCAGCGAACGATCAAGTTCGCCGGCCAGCGCGCCACCAAGGACGGCGTCGTCGTCATCGAGGCCGGCCGCTTCCGCACCCAGGAGCAGAACCGCGCTGACGCCAGGGCCCGGCTGACCGCGCTGGTCATGAAAGCGGCTGAGCCGCCACCGCCGCCGCGCAAGAAGACCAAACCTTCGAAAGGCGCCGTCGAACGCCGCCTCAAGACCAAGGCCGGTCGCTCGACGGTCAAGAAGCTGCGCGGCCGGGTCGACAGCGACTAGGCCATTCCAGGAAAAGTGCGTAGCGGTTTTCCCACCGGAATGGCGTAAAACAAAACCTGGAGCGGTGAACAGCTGAACCGCTCGATCCTCGAAGGGCAAGCTCTTTCGGGTCGCGGTGCCTCTCGCCGGGTGGCATGATCCGGCAAAATTCATCGGATCAACTCGCATGCTCGTTCTGCCCAAGGGCGTTCGCCATATGCCGGCTTATCTTTCCCGCCCGGCCCAGGAAGCTCTGGTCGAAGAAATCAGGCGCGTGGTGCAGGCTGCACCCCTTTACGTGCCGGCCATGCCGCGCACGGGCAAGGAAATGAGCGTGCGCATGACCAATTGCGGCGCGTTGGGCTGGGTGACCGACAAGGAGCGCGGCTATCGCTACCAGCCGACGCATCCGGTCACCGGCCAGCCCTGGCCACCGATCCCCGAGGCCTTGATGCAGCTTTGGCGCGAGGTGTCGGCCTATCCGCACCCGCCGGAAGCCTGCCTCGTCAATTTCTATTCGAGCGACGCCAAAATGGGCCTGCACCAGGACCGCGACGAGCAGGATTTCGCCGCACCCGTGGTCTCCGTGTCCCTGGGAGACGACTGCCTTTTCCGCGTCGGTCAGACCACGCGCGACGGTGCGACGAAGTCGTTCAGGCTCAAAAGCGGCGATGTCGTCGTGCTCGGCGGCGAGGGGCGCCTCGCCTTCCACGGCGTCGACCGCATCTATCCGGCGACCTCGGCTCTATTGAAGAACGGCGGCCGCATCAACCTGACGCTGCGGCGGGTCTGCCGCTGAGTGTCACCCACTCGCGCCCAGTTTTCTCGAACCGCTGCGAATATAGACACCTACGCTTTGATCCTCGGTAAGCAATTGATAGTCCTTCATGAAGTTGGCGAAATCGCCACGCTTCATCACTTGCGCGATCCAGAAGGTGTCCGCCTTCTGGATAAGGATCAGATCAGGTTTCTTTGTCTCGAAATTCTTGATCTTGGCATTGAGATAACTGCGTTCGAGCGCCTCATGCCGAGCTGCGTCGACTGCGTCTCCCCGGGCGCGTTCCGATTGCGCGAATGCGCTGGCGAAGCTGCCAAACCAATCACTGCAATAGGCCGATATCCATCGTCCGTCGAGCATTCGGGTGAGCGGGTGGCCGATTTGAACGCCGGAGCCGATTAGGCCGACCGTGGGATGATCGACGGCGGCACGTATGGTCGCAACGAAATCCGATCCAGGCTTCTGGGTCGTCGCGAAGGGCAGCCAATTTGATGCAATCACAGCCCCCAAGAGGATTTTCTGCGCAAGGGACATGCGCGTCATGCCGGGTGGCCGTGTGGCGACGCTGCATAGGATCGAGCCCAGGAGCAGGACGACGGCCGGATAGGCATGATAGGGCCAGCCTTTTCCTTGGTAGATCAGGGGCACCAAGGCGGCAGCGGATGCGACCGCCGGCACCATCACCAGAGGCGGCAGCGCCCGGCCGGTTTGCAAGCGCATGAGAAAGCAGAGGGAGACCAGGTATGCGCCGCCATAGGTAAGGATTGTCGGCACGTACCACTTGTAGCGCAAATATGTGTCGGCGAGCTTCGGATAGAGGTCGCGGATGAATTCTGGGTAAAGGCAAAATACCGCCGTCAGGTAAGTCAGACAGGCAATGCCAGCGACCCAATATTCGATGGCGAACAAGTGTCTGATGCTGCCCCGGCGCCAGGCGACGTAGAGCGCCGGCGCCACGACCATGAGCGCGTAGTAAGGTTTCACCAGAACCATGATGCTGCCGGAGAGGCCGGCCGCCGCCGCCAACCACCAATCGGGCTCCGACCTCCGGTCCTCCGATGCGCGCCATGCATCAAGGACCAGCAGCGGCAAGAACATGGCTATTCCCAAATTCTCGCGCTCGCTGAAACTATTGCCGGGAAACACCACAAGCAGGGCCAGGAACATCGGGAGAAAGGCGGAGAGTTCGGAATTCCCGGGAAACTGGGCGCGATGGGCTACAAAGCCGGCAAAGCCCAAGCCGAAAATGCAGATGGCGTAAGAGTAGCCATGGACCACATATTCGGGAGCCACGCCAAGGATGTTGGCGAGATAAACCGCCGGCAGGTACAGCCATATGGTAAAGGGCGGATTGGTCTCTATGAGGTCGACGTACAAGCGATCCCCAGCCAGCACGCGCTCGCACATGGTGATGATCCAGCTTGTGTCGGGTATCGTACCCCACCGCGTTTGCCATGGCACAGCAATCGCCAGAACCAATAGGCAGGAAACCATGACCCATAAATGGCGCACCCGGCCGGTGACGTTCGAAAGACTCGCCACCGTGCGATCCTGGACTGCGGACATCGCGCGCTGCTCCGCAAGTGCCTCGGCCGCAGCATACGTTCTTTGGGATTCCATAGCCTGTCCCAACGTCAGCCGAAGCGCTGCTCGCGCGTCGCCGTCGGCCGATCCTTCGAGGCTTCGGCATTGGTCATCGCGGAGATCGCTTCCTCGAAGCCGTTCAGGCGATCGATCACATAGAGGGGCCTGCGCTTCACCTCGGCGTGGATGCCCCCGACATAAAGGCCGATGATGCCGGTCATGAAGAGGTTGATGCCTGACAGGAAGGAGATGATCACCACTGTCGACGTCCAGCCATGGACGACACCGCTGACGAAAAGCCACGAAAACAGGGCATAGAGGCCGAGCAGGGCAGCGACGCCGGCAATGGCGAGGCCTACCCACAGCGAAAGGCGCAGCGGTTTGTCTGAAAAGCTCATGATGCCGTGCACCGCCAGCCGCGTCATTTTCCAGAACGGATATTTGGTTTCCCCGGCCGCTCGCATCGGCCGCTCGAACGGCACCGCGGTCTGCCTGAAGCCCATCCAGCCGAACATGCCGCGCACGAAGCGATCGCGCTCGGGCATGCTCTTGAAGGTCTCCAGCGCCTTGCGCCCGACAAGTCGGAAATCGCCTACATCGCGCGGGATGGTGACCGAGGTCATGTGTTCCAGCACGCGGTAGAACAGCTTGGCGGTCATTCGCTTGAACAGGGACTCGCCTTCGCGCTTGACGCGTCGGGCGTAGACGATCTCGTAGCCTTCCTTCCACTTGGCAATGAGATCGAGCACCACTTCTGGCGGATCTTGAAGGTCGCCATCCAGGACGATCACGGCGTCGCCAGCGGCGGCGTCCATGCCAGCCGTGATCGCGATCTGATGGCCGAAGTTGCGAGACAGCTCGATAAGACGGAAGCGCGGCTCCTCGACGACCATCCCGCGCAGGAAAATGGCGCTGGTGTCACGGCTGCCATCGTCGACGAAGATGGCTTCGCCGCTTGCGTCCAGCCTGTCGAGCAAAGCCGTGATCCGGCGCACCAGCAGCGGCAGCACCGCTTCTTCATTGAAGATAGGAATAACCAGGGAATAGGCCGGGGTCCTGCGGCCCGCGGCATTGCTCACCTTGTTCACCAGGTTGCTCCCGACACCCGCTAAAGTTGCCGGCCGGAAGCTAAGCCCGGATTGCCTAAAGCCCCGTTAACCCAGTCGTCACAATTTCCGCAGCGCCACTTCCTCGACAAGGTGGTTGGCGCCCTTGCGCAGGATAAGGTCGGCCCGCGCCCGTGTCGGCAGGATGTTCTCGCGCAGGTTCTTCAGGTTGATATTGGCCCACAGACCTTCGGCGATGGCGCGCGCGGCGTCCTGCGACAGTTGCGAATAGCGGTGGAAGAAGGATTCCGGATTGCGGAAGGCCGTCTCGCGCAGCCGCATGAAGCGCTGGATGTACCACTGGTGGATCAGCGTCTCGTCGGCATCGATATAGATCGCGAAGTCGAAGAAATCGGACAGGAACGGCACGATCTTGCCGTCCTTCGGCAGCTTGCCCGGCTGCAGCACGTTGATGCCCTCGAAGATCAATATGTCCGGCCGGTCGATGGTGACGAATTCGCCGGGGATGACGTCATAGGTGAGGTGCGAGTAGACCGGCGCCCGCACATTGCGTTGCGCCGATTTGATGCCCGACAGGAAGCGCAGCAGCGCGCCGACATCGTAGCTTTCAGGAAAGCCCTTGCGCTCCATCAGATTGTCGCGGCGCAGGATCTCGTTCGGCAAAAGGAAACCGTCGGTGGTGATGAGATCGACCTTGGGGCTCGAGGGCCAGCGCGCCAGAAGTTCCTTCAGCACGCGTGCCGTGGTCGACTTGCCGACGGCGACCGAGCCGGCGATGCCGATGATGAAGGGCGTCTTGGTCGCATCCTCGGCGTTGAAGAAGGCCTGGCGCTGGCGAAACAGGAGCTGGCTTGCCTCGACATGCGCCGAGAGCAGGCGCGACAGCGACAGATAGATGCGTTTGACCTCTTCGAGGTCGACCGGATCGTTGAGCGAACGCAGCCGGTGGATCTCGTCCTCGGTCAGTGTCAGCGGCGTATCGGCGCGGAATTGTGACCATTGCTCGGCGGAAAAAAATCGGTAGGGGGAATATTTCTCGGTAGGAGCAAGCTGGTCCATCGAGTTCCTGCCCTCCTAGAGCATGATGCCGAAAAGTGAGAAGCGGTTTTCGGGCGACATCATGCTCTATCCGTCCCTTTGAGCATGATGCCGAAAAGTGAGAAGCGGTTTTCGGGCAACGTCATGCTCTATCCGTCTCTTTCGGTCAGCCCTTGGGCCGCGACGCCTTTTCGGCGAGGCCCGAGCGACCGGTGCGTCCCTCGAGCTCCTTCATCACGTCGTCCAGCGGAACGCCCGCAATGCCAAGGACGACCAGCCAATGATATAGAAGATCCGCACTTTCCGAAACGAGGGCGGCGCGGTCGCCGCGGATGGCGGCGATAACGGCCTCGACCGCTTCCTCGCCGAGCTTCTGCGCCGCCTTGTCCATGCCCTTGGCGAACAGCTTCGCCGTCCATGATTCCGGGTCGCCCGAATGGGCGCGCTGATGGATGATCGTTTCCAGCTCGGCGAGCGAAAATTGAGCCATAGCAGCGGTTTAAGTCCGATGGGCGGCCGAGTCCAGCCGCATCGGCAGGCCGGCCTTTGCCATATGCGCCTTGGCTTCGGCGATGGTGTAGGTGCCGAAATGGAATATCGAGGCGGCCAGCACCGCGCCGGCATGGCCGTCGCGGATGCCTTCCACCATGTGATCGAGCGTGCCGACGCCGCCCGAAGCGATGACCGGCGCTCGCACCGCATCGGCGATGGCGCGCGTCAGCGCGATGTCGTAGCCGGCCTTGGTGCCGTCGCGGTCCATCGAGGTCAAAAGGATCTCGCCGGCGCCGCGCTCCACCATCCGCGTCGCGAATTCCACCGCATCGATGCCGGTCTTCTCGCGGCCGCCATGGGTGAAGATCTCCCAGCGGTCGGCCTCGCCGGCCGCCGACACCTTCTTGGCGTCGATGGCGACGACAATGCACTGGTTGCCGAACTTGTCGGCGGCTTCCGCGACGAAATCGGGGGTCTTCACCGCGGCCGTGTTGATCGACACCTTGTCGGCGCCGGCCAGCAACAGCTTGCGGATGTCGGCCACCTGGCGCACGCCGCCCCCGACGGTGAGCGGCATGAAGCACTGTTCCGCCGTGCGGGCGACGACGTCGAAGATCGTCTCGCGATTGTCCGACGAAGCGGTGATGTCGAGGAAGCAAAGCTCGTCGGCGCCAGCCGCGTCATAGGCCTTGGCGGCCTCGACCGGATCGCCCGCATCGATGAGGTCGACGAAGTTGACGCCCTTGACGACGCGGCCGTTCTTGACGTCGAGGCAAGGGATGACGCGGGCCTTCAGCATCAGCGTTTCTCCAGCGTCGCGAGCAGGTCGACAAGCAATCCGCCCACCAGCGGCGGCACCTCGCCCTTGGCGTCGAAAGCCGGGTCATAGGCGGAGATGGTGAGGCCGGCGATGCTCAGCCGCCCTGCAAGGCCGCAAATGGCCGAACGCACCTGTTCCGGCGCCGGACCACCGGGCGTGCTGTAGTGATTGGCCTGCAACTCCTCAGGGTCATGCACATCGAGATCGAGATGCATATGGACCCGCTCGGCGCCGGCTGCGTTCAGCGTCTCGGCCACCCCCGCCCAGCCTGGACATTCGGTGCGAAGAATCGGCTGCCTATCCAGCAGCTCTTTTTCCGCGGGGTCGAGGTCGCGCGCATCGACCAGCACGCAACGAGCCGGATCGATCGGCTTGAACCCCGGAATCTGCATCGCCAGCCGCCGCCAGCAGAGGCCAAGCACGGTCGCCAGCGCCATGCCGTCGAGAAGGCCGGAGGTGGAGGTGTCGGGCGTGTTGAGGTCGCCATGCTGGTCGGCCCAGATGATGGCGTCTGCGCCCTCGCCGGCCACGGCACCCGCGCTGGTCAGGCAGTTTCCGGCCAGAACGATGGGAAATCGCCCGTTGTCCAGCGCGATGCGAACCTCGCCCGAGACGGCATTGCAGACGGCAAATCCGGTGCCGATCTCGCGCTCCTGTTCGTCCTCGACGACCTTGCCGATGTCGTGCACGTCGACCTCGTGGCCGGCCAGCCTCAGGGCGTCGGCCAATCCGCCGGAGATCAGCGCGTCGGGACCCTGGCCCCAGCCGCCGTGATAGTGGCCGCTGTCATAGGACGCCAGGATGATCGAAACCTTCACGGCCTGGCCTCCAGGCTCTCGCCGCGCAGGATCGCCAGCGCCTCGGCCGGATCGATGCGCCCGTCATAAAGCGCCCGGCCGGAGATTGCGCCTTCCAGCTTGGTCGCGTCGGGCATGGTCATGCGCACGATGTCGGCGATCGAGGCGAGCCCGCCGGAAGCGATCACCGGGATCGATACGGCCTCGGCGAGGCTGATGGTCGAATCCCAGTTGATGCCGGTCAGCACCCCGTCGCGGTCGATGTCGGTGTAGATGATGGCGGCGACGCCCGCGCCTTCGAATTTTTGCGCCAACTCGATGACGCCGAGTTCCGAGGCTTCCGCCCAGCCTTCGACGGCGACCTTGCCGCCCTTGGCGTCGATGCCCACGGCGATCCTGCCGGGAAAGGCCTTGCAGGCTTGCTTCACCAGCTCCGGCTCGCGCACTGCGATGGTGCCCAGGATGACGCGCGCCAGCCCGCGGTCCAGCCAGTCTTCGATCTGCGGTAGCGTGCGGATGCCGCCGCCGAGTTGCACCGGGTTCTTCGTCGCTTTCAGGATGGCGCCGACCGCGGCGGAATTGACGCTCTGGCCCTTGAAGGCGCCGTTGAGGTCGACGACATGCAGCCATTCGAAGCCCTGCTCCTCGAAGGCTTTCGCCTGGGCCGCCGGATCATCGTTGTAGATGGTGGCGGTCGCCATGTCGCCATGCTTCAGGCGCACGCATTTGCCGTCCTTGAGGTCGATCGCGGGAAACAGGATCACGGTCAGGCACCCTCGACGATGACGAAATGGCCGGTCGACGCAGCTAGCCGGAATTTGGAGGCTTCCTGGTATTCGGGCGAGTCATAACAGGCGAGCGCTGTCTCGTAGGACGGGAATTCCACCACCACGTGACGATTGCCGGTCGGCCCTTCCGGATTCGAATAGCGGCCCGCCCGCACTGGAAACGTCGCGCCATATTTGGCGAAGGCCTTCGCGTTGGCCTCGATATATTTCTGGTAGACGTCGGGATCGCGGACGTCGATCAGGGCGATCCAATAACCCTTCTTGCTCATGCCTAGGGCCTCCATCTGAGGAAATTGGCGATCAGCGCCAGACCGAGCGCCTGGCTCTTCTCGGGATGGAATTGGGTGCCGACGAGGTTGTCGCGTGCAACCGCGGCCGTTACGGGGCCGCCATAGTCGGCCGTCGCCAGCACCTGGTCTGGCTTCGTGGCTTGAAGATGATAGGAATGCACGAAATAGGCGTGCAGCCCTTTCGGACCGGTCTCGATGCCTGAGAACAAGGGGTGCGGACGGGCAAGCTCGATCGTGTTCCAGCCGATCTGCGGGATCTTCAGCGCCGGATCGGCCGGCGCGATCTCCTCGACGTCGCCGGCAATCCAGCCGAACCCCTTGGTGATCGTCTTCTCAAGACCGCGTTCCGACATCAGCTGCATGCCGACGCAGATGCCGAGAAACGGCCGTGCTTTGCGAAGAGCCACCTCTTCCACCGCTTCCCACATGCCGGCCACGGCATGCAGGCCGGCGGCGCAGTCGGCATAGGCGCCGACGCCCGGCAGCACGATGCGGTCGGCGGTGCCCACCCGCTCGGCATCGGCGGTCAGCTCTATGGTTGCGGCAATGCCGCCCTCATGCGCGGCCCGCTCGAAGGCTTTTGTTGCCGAGCGCAGATTGCCCGAGCCGTAATCGATGATCGCAACCCGCATGTCAGGGCCGTCCCGGCGTGTGGGTCAGTCCCAGCGCCAAGCCCGTCTGGGCCGGTCGCGCCAGCTGCGTGTCCGGAACGATGCGCGGCAAAGGCGCCTGTTCCTCGGCCCCCGCTTCGGCTTCGAGCGCGTGACGGATCTCGGCGTCTGCGAGCCAGCCGGCCTCGACCACGCCCCATTCGCGCCAGCCACGGCGGCGGAGCGCCGCGATACGCAGGGCCTGCCCTTCCAAACCGACATAGAGCGACACCAGCAGCGACAGCGCTGAGCCGGCCCACTCAAGCCCGAGTTTCTCGGCCAGCAGAGGCAGCACGGCCATCACCGCGAAGGTGAGGGCCGCTTCGATCCAGAGCCGGTGCCAGGCGAGCCACAGCGGCGAAAACAGGAAGCCCAGCCAGGTGAAGCCGTCGCGCACGAAGCGCGTGGCGTCGCCTCTGCTGGCGCCCGCCGGCGGGTCCATCACGACATAGATCGCCATCGCCTAACCTTTCAGCGAACCCTTGGTGGAAGGCACTGCCTCGGGCTGGCGCGGATCGCGTTCCAGCGCTGCGCGCAACACCCGCGCGACCGCCTTGAAGCAGGTCTCGGCAATATGGTGGTTGTTGGCGCCGTAGTGGTTGGTGACATGCAGCGTGATGCCGGCATTCTGCGCCAGCGCCTGGAAGAACTCGCGCACCAGCTCGGTGTCGAACGTGCCGATCTTCGGTGACGAGAAAGCGACGTTCCAGACCAGGAACGGCCGCCCTGAAACGTCGATCGCCGCCCTGGTCAGCGTCTCGTCCATGGCCAGGTCGAGCGAGGCATAGCGCATGATGCCGCGCCGGTCGCCCAGCGCCTGGCTCAGCGCCTGGCCGATCGCGATGCCGGTATCCTCGACCGTGTGGTGGTCGTCGATATGCAGGTCGCCCTTGGCGTTGATGGTCATGTCGATCAGCGAATGGCGCGACAGCTGGTCGAGCATGTGATCGAAGAAACCGACGCCCGTCGAAATCTCGGCCTTGCCCTTGCCGTCGACATGGACCGAGACCGAAATCTCGGTTTCCTTGGTCTTGCGGCTGACTTCGGCGGAACGGGGCGGCATAACTCTGTCCTGACTGTCCTGCCCGGGCTCGGGCTTGAAAACGAAAGCCTTCTATCAGCATGATCCGGCGATTGCCAGTTGCCATTCCAGACGGTATCGGCGTTGCCGGAGAGCGGTTTGCAATCACCCGCCGCATGCATACATATGGCCGATCAAACTCACTCGTACCGCGCCAATCGCCTTTCAAAGGGATAGCGCGAATCGGAGCTGGAAATGTCGAATGAACTGACCATGCACGCCACGACCATCGTCACCGTGCGCAAAGGCAACAAGGTCGTGATTGCCGGCGACGGCCAGGTCAGCCTTGGCCAGACCATCATGAAGGGCAACGCCAGGAAAGTGCGCCGCATCGGCAAGGACGGCAGCGTCATCGCCGGCTTTGCCGGCGCCACCGCCGACGCCTTTACCCTGCTCGAGCGGCTCGAAGCCAAGCTGGAGCAATATCCGGATCAGCTGACGCGCGCCTGCGTCGAGCTCGCCAAGGACTGGCGAACCGACCGCTATCTGCGCCGCCTGGAAGCAATGATGCTGGTTGTCGACAGGTCGGTTTCGCTGGCGTTGACCGGTACCGGGGACGTGCTCGAACCCGAGCACGGCGTCATGGCCATCGGCTCCGGCGGCAACTATGCGCTGGCCGCGGCCCGCGCGCTGATCGATACCGAAAAGGATGCCGAGGAAATCGCCCGCAAGGCCATGCAGATCGCCGCCGACATCTGCGTCTACACCAACAGCAACTTCGTCGTCGAAACGCTCGATGCCGCCTGAGCCGGCGTCGGCATGATGCCCAATCAAGCCCATGTCTACGATTTTCGGCCGGTCACTGAAAAAGACCTGCCGATGATCGCCGGCTGGTTGGCAGAACCGCATTTGGCTGAATGGTGGGGCGATCCGGACAAGGAAATCGCCGAGATCCGCGAGCACATCTCGTCGGTTTCGGTCGAGCCCCTGATCGTCGAGCTCGACGGCAGGCCGATCGCGTATCTGCAGAGCTACGATCCGCATCTGGAGGACGACCACCCCTATGCCGACCAGCCGTTCGGCACGCTGGGCATCGATCTGTCGATCGGTCCGCCGGAGCTGGTCGGCATCGGTCACGGCTCGGCCATTGTCCGCCAGTTCGTAGAGGCGCTGTTCGAGGAAGGCGCGCCGCGCGTCATCATCGATCCGCATCCCGATAACGGCCGCGCCATCCGCGCCTATGAGAAGGCCGGCTTCAGGCCGATAGGCCGCAGGCAGTCGGAATATGGCGACGTCGTGTTGATGGCCGTCGATGCGGACGAGGCCGATTTGGAAGAGGGGGAATGACCAGATGACCGCATCCGAGGAAGACAAGACACTTTCCGCCTATGAGGACAGCTGGCGCATGGGGCTGCTGCTGGTGCTGGCTCTCGTCGTCTTCCAGGCCGGCGTTCTCTATGGCATGGGTCATCCGCCGATCTGCACCTGCGGCTATGTCAAGCTCTGGCACGGCGTGGTGAACAGCTCGGAGAACTCCCAGCACATTTCCGACTGGTACACTTTCTCGCACATCATCCATGGCTTCCTGTTCTACGCGCTCGGCACCTTCCTGTTCCCGCGCTCGCCGGTGGGGCTGCGGCTGGCCTTCGCCGTCCTCATCGAAGGCGGCTGGGAACTTCTGGAGAACAGCCCGTTTATCATCGAGCGCTACCGCGCCGGCACCATCTCGCTCAACTACTACGGCGACAGTGTCATCAACTCCGTGTCCGACACGCTGTTCATGGTGCTCGGATTTGTGATGGCGCGAAAGCTTCCTATATGGGTGGTCGTTGCCCTGGCGCTCATCTTCGAGTTCGGCACGGGCTACATCATCCGGGACAATCTGACGCTCAACGTGATCATGCTGCTGCATCCGTTCGAGTCCATCAGGCAGTGGCAAAGTGGAATTTGACTGATATGAGCACCTTCTCTCCCCGCGAAATCGTTTCGGAACTCGACCGCTTCATCATCGGTCAGAAGGACGCCAAGCGCGCCGTCGCCATCGCCCTGCGCAACCGCTGGCGCCGCCAGCAACTGGACGGCCAGATGCGCGAAGAGGTGATGCCCAAGAACATCCTGATGATCGGCCCGACCGGCGTCGGCAAGACCGAAATCTCGCGCCGCCTGGCGCGGCTTGCCGGGGCTCCTTTCGTCAAGGTCGAGGCGACCAAGTTCACCGAGGTCGGCTATGTCGGCCGCGATGTCGAGCAGATCGTGCGCGATCTCGTCGAGGTCGCCATCGGCCTTGTGCGCGAGAAGATGCGCGAGGACGTCAAGGCCCGCGCCCACATCAACGCCGAGGAGCGCGTGCTCGAGGCGCTGGTCGGCAAGACGGCGAGCCCGGCCACGCGCGACTCGTTCCGCAAGAAGCTGCGCGACGGCGAGCTCGACGACAAGGAAATCGAGGTCGAGGTCGCCGATACGGGCACCGGCGGTATGCCGGGCTTCGAGATTCCGGGCATGCCCGGCGGCAACATCGGCGTGCTCAACATCAACGACATGCTGTCGAAGGCCATGGGCGGCCGCAGGACCAAGACCCGCAAGACGACGGTCAAGGAATCCTACGAGCTTCTGATCAGCGACGAGTCCGACAAGCTGCTCGACCAGGACGAAGTGGTGCGCCGCGCGCTCGATGCCACGGAAAACGACGGCATCGTTTTCCTCGACGAGATCGACAAGATCGCCGCCAGAAGCGACATTTCAGGCGGACCGTCGCGCGAAGGCGTGCAGCGCGACCTGCTGCCGCTGGTCGAAGGCACCACCGTTGCGACCAAATATGGGCCGGTGAAGACCGACCACATCCTGTTCATCGCCTCCGGCGCCTTCCACGTGTCGAAGCCGTCGGACCTGCTGCCGGAGCTGCAGGGCCGGTTGCCCATCCGCGTCGAGCTGCGCGCGCTGGAAAAGCAGGATTTCGTCCGCATCCTCACCGAGACGGAAGCAAGCCTGATCAAGCAGTACATTGCGCTGATGAAGACGGAGGGCGTCGATCTCAGCTTCACCGACGATGCCATCGATTCGCTCGCCGGCATTGCCGTCGATCTCAACGCCAGCGTCGAGAATATCGGTGCCCGGCGGCTGCAGACGGTGATGGAGCGCGTCCTGGACGAGATCTCCTTTGACGCGCCGGACCGGAACGGCACCGCGGTCACCATAGATGCCGCCTATGTGCAGAAGCATGTCGGCGACCTGTCGCGCAACACCGACCTGTCGCGCTTCATCCTCTGACAAGCACCGTTTCAGGCCGGCGCAACTGCCGGCCTGATGCGCAAGGTGTGGCCAAATGGAAGCATCCCGCCGCCATTCTTGGTGGCGGGCGATGGCCTTCTCTCGACTCTCCCGCGCGCTTTACCTAGTTTGCCGCCCGATTCCGGAGGCAATTTCAGGAAAAGTGCGTTTTCCGTCCGAAATTGCGCAAAAATGAGTGGTTGGAACAGGTCGGCGACCCGTTGATGGCTGGTCCGTTCCAAAGTGGCGGCGGCGCATGAAGAAAAAAGTGGTCCTCTTTATCGGCCTGGCATTGGCTGCTCTAGTGGCAACGGCCGATGCGGCTACCATGGTGCCGCCCGGCAACCGCAACGCGGTGCAGCCCGACATTCCCGGCGCTTCCAGCCGCCGCACCCAGGCCACCAACACCACCTTCCAGGCCAAATACCGCAAGGTCTACGCGCTGTTGCAGAACGACGCCGAGCTTCGCGCCAAGATCAGGAAGGCGGCCGCGGCCTATGGCATCGATCCGATGCACATCGTTGGCGCCATCGTCGGCGAGCATACCTACAATGTCGACGCCTACGACCGGCTGCAGACCTACTACGTCAAGACGATGTCGTATCTGTCGAGCAAGCTGACCTTCGCCTACGAGGGCGAGGACGTCAGCGATTTCGTGCAGCGGCCCGAGTTCAAGAAATGCGCCGGCGTGAGCGGTAGCTATGACCTCTGGGAGTGCCGCGAACAGGTCTGGAACCACGCCTTCCGCGGCAGGAGCGTCGGCGGGACAAGCTTCCCCAACGACCGTTTCGGCGCCACCTTCTTTCAGCCCTACTATGCCGGCCAGACCTTCGGCCTCGGCCAGCTCAACCCGCTGACGGCATTGCAGATGAGCGACCTCGTGCACGAAGTCTCGGGGTTGCCGAAGCTCGACGTCGAGGATCCGAACGCGGTCTACAAGACCATCATGGACCCGGACCTGACATTGCCTTACGTCGCCGCCACGATCAGGAAGTCGATCGATGCCTACAAGAGCATCGCCGGCTTCGACATCTCCGACAATCCCGGCCTGACCGCCACGCTTTACAATGTCGGCAATCCCGAGCAGCGCGCCTATGCGCTGAAGGAGGAGAACGAGAAGCGCCGCGCCGCCGGCGAGCCGGAAAAGCTGCCCGAGGAAAATTATTACGGCTGGCTGGTCAACGACAAGCTGAACGAGTTGAAGGCGCTTTTCTGACCGGCGGATGCCGATCTGGCCCGGCTTGGCGGATCAGCCTTCGGACGCCAGGAAAGCTTCGAATTTGCGCAGTTCCTCCGCATCCGCCTCGACGATGTGCCGTGGCGCCGGATAGGCGCCGGACTGGATATCTGCGGCATATTCGCGGAAGGCGGCGATGCGCTCGTTCTGAAGACGGTCGAATTCCGCCGCGAAGTCGCGATAGCGCTTGGCATGGCGCGGATAATGGCCGCGATTGCTGCCGAGCACGTCTTCCGAGAACAGGTATTGCGCGTCGCAGCCGGCACCGGCCCCCATCGAGATCATGATCAGCGACGTGCGCCGCGAGATCGCGCTGGAGACACCAGCCGGCACCACCTCGATCTCCGCGGCGAAAGCGCCGGCTGCTTCGAGGTCCTTGACCTGCTTCCAGACGAACGTCGCGCTCTCGGCCGTCTTGCCCACCGCCTTGAAGCCGCCCGTCCAGGTCGCATGCGCCGGAATCAGGCCGACATGGCCACAGACCGGAATGTGCTCGTCGCGCAGCCGGCGAATGGTCTGCAGGCTGGCCGAACAATACATGGCGTCGGCACTGGCCGCGCGCAGCTTCACCGCCATGCGCAGGATCTCGTCGGTGGTCGCGCCGAGCTTCACGCGTTCGTCGCCGGGAATGGCAAAGCAGGTTGGCGCGGCGTCGCGGAATCGCGGATCGAACATCAAATCATAAGGTACCGAGATGAGGTCGATGCCGGCGCGCTCGGCGGCCTCGGCCTCCTCCAGCGAGAAGACGCGCAGCTTGGAAAGCTGGCGCTTGCCCTTCAGCGACTGCAAATCGGCGACGGTCGGTCTGCTGCGTGCCATTTCCACCCCTCGATGTGTCTGTTGATGTGGCCGCTTACGCCGCCAGCAGTGATTTCAGCTTGACCGTCTGCGACCCCAGCGCCTCCGGCGCCGGCTTTGCCCGCTTGGCAATCAGCATCTCGCCCAGGCGGATGTCGCGCGCCACCGCATTGCCCGGGCCGATGCCGCTCGCCGCCACCAGCCGCCCATCCTCAGCCAGGTGGAACAGGATGAAAGCATCGTCGTCGAGGTCGCGACGCACGATCGAGCGGCCTTCGTCGGAAAGTCCGGCGATCTGCAGCGTCAGGCCATATTGATCCGACCAGAACCACGGCACGGCGGCATGATCCTCGTTTGCCCCCAGCATGTTCCTGGCCGCGAGCGCGCCCTGTTCCTGCGCATTGCGCCAGGCCTCCAGCCGCACGCGTCGTCCGCCATAGATGGCGAGCGGAAACGAGCAGCAGTCGCCGGCTGCGAAAATATCCGGATCGGCGGTACGCAATTGCCGGTCGACGGCGATGCCGTTGTCGATGGCAAGTCCCGCTTCGGCGGCGAGCGCCGTCACCGGCACCGCGCCGATGCCAATCACTGCTAGATCGGCAACGATCTGCTGGCCGTCGGCAAGCGTGATGCGGACCTGAGTGCCGTCATCGGCTATCGCCGTGATGCCCTGGCCGGTGAGGATTTTCACGCCTTCGGCCTCATGCGCCTGATGGATGATTTCGGCGATGTCGGCCGGCACGCCGCGCATCAGGATTCGCGGCTGCGCCTCTATGACGGAGACCGTGGCGCCAAGCTTGCGCGAGGAGGCGGCAAGCTCGAGACCGATGAAGCCGCCGCCGATGATGGCGACGCGGTTGCCCGCCCGAAGATGAGCGCGGATGGCGAGCGCGTCGTTGAATGTCCTGAGATAGACGCAGCGTCCGCCCAGGCCCGGCATCGGCAGCCTGCGCGGCACCGATCCGGTTGCAAGCAGCAGCTTGTCATAGGGGAGTGAGGAGCCGTCCGAGAGAGTTACGAGATGCGCGGCGCGGTCGATGCCGACGGCCCGCACGGAATGGAGGTGCCGGATCGACCGCTCGGCAAGAATTTCGTCGCTGGCGATCGCCTTGATGGCCGGCGCCTCACCGGTCATGGCCTCTTTCGAGAGCGGCGGCCTTTCATAGGGCAGGTGCGGCTCGTCGCCGACCAGCGTAACCGGACCTTCGCAACCGAGATCGCGCAAGGTGAGCGCTGCGCGCCCGCCGCATTCGCCGGCGCCGATGACGACCATTCCTCCCGCCATCGCGTCACCCGACCTGAATGAGGACTTTGCCCGCGTCGACCTTGACCGGATAGGTCTTGAGATTGACGCATACCGGCGCGCCCCTGGCGTCGCCGGTCTTGTAGTTGAAGCGCCCATTGTGCTTGGGGCATTCGATGATGTCGTCCATCACCAGCCCGTCGGCCAGGTGCACCTTCTCATGCGTGCACAGCCCGTCGGTCGCGAAATATTCGTCATCGGGGCTGCGATAGATCGCGTAGGTTCTGCCGCCGTGGTCGAACCGCATCACGTCCTCTTCGTCGATGTCTCCGGCCGTGCAGGCCTCGACCCAGTCGCTCATTTTGTCCTCCGGCGAAATTGAATTGCCCGGCATTCGTGCCGGGCGGTCACTCGGCCGCCGCCGCAGCGGGATCATCGCTGTGCAGGTCCTCCCGATAGGGCCGCGCCGTCGGCGGCAGCTCGCGCTTGATGAAATAGTCCTCGTAGCGCAGCTGGCGCAGGAAGGCGGGGATCATCTCGCGGTAACCGGCCAGGATCGACGGCGTCGGCGCCGGCAGGTCGTGCTTGATCATCTCATGCAGCTTCGACAAGGCGTGGTAGGGCACCATCGGGAACATGTGGTGCTCCACATGGTAGTTCATGTTCCAGTAGATGAAGCGGCTGATCGGGTTCATGTAGACGGTGCGGCTGTTGAGCCGGTGGTCGGTGACATTGTCGGCGAGGCCGCCATGCTGCAGCAGGCCGGTCATGACGTGGTGCCAGGCGCCGTAGAGCCGCGGCAGGCCGACCAGCATCAGCGGCAGGAACGATCCGAAATAGAGCGCCAGGGCGATCGTGGCGGCATAGATCGCCGTCCAGATCCGGGCGATGCGGATCGCCCTCGGCTGCTCCTGCTCGGGAATGAAGGTCTTTTCCGCCGCGCTGATGTTGCCGGCCGCGTTGCGCAGCATGTCGCTCATCGCGTGCCAGGCGTCGAGAATGCCGACGAAGGCCAGCACGGTGCGAACCAGGTCCGGCGGCCGCATCACGGCGATTTCCGGATCGCGGCCGACAATGATGGTGTCGGTGTGGTGGCGCGTGTGGCTCCATCGCCAGGTCACCGGATTGCGCATGATCATGAAGCAGGCGATCTGGTAGACGGCATCGTTCATCCACTGCGTCCGGAACGCCGTGCCGTGGCCGCATTCGTGCCAGCGGGAATCGGTCGAGGAACCGTAGAGCGTCCCGTAGACGAAGAAGAAGGGCACGCACCACCAGGTGCCCCAGAACCAGGCGCCGCCTGCGGCACTGATGATCAGGGCGCCGAGCCAGATGATGGTGTCGCGGATCGCCGGCTGGTCCGAGCGCTGCATCAGTTCCTTCATCTGCTTGCGCGGGATCTCGGTGTGGTACCACTCGGCCGATGCCAGTCCGTTCTCGACCGCGAGCTTGGCATCACGACCGACCAGGCTGTAGTCGCGGCGGGACGGTGCTGCGTCCATCGTTGCCGTCATGAGGTTCCTCCGTCAGCGCCTGGCGAGTCGCCCGCATGCAAAACGGGCGCTATGGCGGGCGTCGAGGCGCAAAATAGCGCTAATGGATGATAGCCTCAATATCACAAAGATAGTTTCTATCATTTCACATCAGAATGATGTAACGTGAATGGGCAGCAAACGGAGGTTTCATGGCAAAGCGGCCAACCATCATCGATCTGGCTCGCGTCTCCGGCGTCAGCGTCGCCACCGTTGACCGGGTGCTCAACAACCGTCTGCCGGTAAAGGAGGAGACGGCGCGCCGTGTCTACGAGGCCGCGACCGACATCGGCTATCACGCGGCCGGGCTCATCAAGCAACGTATGCGCCAGGAATTGCCGGAATACCGGCTGGGCTTCCTGCTCCTGAGGGGCAATGATATTTTTTACAACGATTTTGCACGCGAGCTCGAACTGGCGGTCTCGCAATCGCAACGATTCCGCGGCGTCGCCACTATCGATTTCGCTGCCTCCCTCGCGCCCAGCGAGATTGCCGCCCAGATGCGAAAGCTGGCGGCGAAATCCAGGGCGATCGCCGCTGTCGGGCCGGATCATCCGACGCTGACGGCGGTCGTGGAGACGCTGAAGGCGAGAGGGCAGCCGGTCTTCTCCCTGCTCTCCGACTTCGCCGCCGGCATCCGCGAGGGCTATGTCGGCCTGGACAACCGCAAGGTCGGGCGCAGTGCGGCCTGGATGATCGCCAAGGCGGCACGCAAGCCCGGCAAGGTTGCCCTGTTCGTCGGCAGCCACCGCTTCCATGGCCATGAGCTGCGCGAGATCGGCTTCAGATCGTTCTTCCGCGAGCATGCCCCGGAATTCACGGTGCTGGAGACGCTGGTCAACCTTGAAGCCAACCAGGTGACGCATGATGCGATGCTCGATCTTCTGGCGCGCTATCCCGATCTTGCCGGCTGCTATGTCGCCGGCGGTGGCATGGAAGGCGCGGTCTCGGCGCTGCGGGCCGCAAAGCCCGCGAATATGCCGGTGGTCATCTGCAACGAGATCAACGCCGAGTCGCGGGCTGCGCTCGCGGACAACGTCCTCACCATGGTCATCTCGACGCCGCTGCCGGCGCTCTGCCGCGAGCTTGTCGGATTGATGGCGCACGCCATCGAAACCGGAGCCGCGAATGCTCCGGGTCAGACCTTCCTGCCGTTCGACATCTACCTGCCGGAAAACATCTAGGGATTAGCGACCGGCCAAGGGTGGCCGTCAATGATGATGGGATCCATCACCCTGATAGAATGTTGCAGGGTCCGCCTGCGAAAATCCGGCGCTCCATTTTGGAATCGCCCTTGACGCCGTCCCACGAAATGGAATAAATATTTCACTAGCAGAGCATTTTGGTCCTTTCGTTCCGGGAACATTTGTTTCAAGCGGGAGCCTGGCGTTCCAGCCGTCGGAAAACGTCGCCGGAGCCGAAATGATCGTCGGGAGAGATTCCCCGCAGGATCGGGGATTCCGGTTCAATCGGTGCAGCCGGACACCAAGTGGAGGAGAGAGATAAAATGAAGAAACTGCTTTTGGGCCTCGCGCTGTCGGCGCTGATGTGCTCGTCGGCCTTTGCCGCCAAAGTCGGTGTGTCGATGGCCAAGTTCGACGACAACTTCCTGACCGTGCTGCGCAACGGCATGATCGCCCAGGCCAAGGGCATGGACGGCGTCGAGCTGCAGGTCGAGGACGCGCAGAACGATGTCGCCAAGCAGCTCGACCAGATCAAGAACTTCGCCGCCTCGGGCGTTGACGCCATCATCGTCAACCCGGTCGACACCTCGGCCACGCAGGCGATGTCGGACGCGGCCGCCGCGGCCAAGATTCCGCTGGTCTACGTCAACCGCCAGCCGGTCAATGTCGACTCGCTGCCGGACAACCAGGCCTTCGTCGCTTCGAACGAGGCTGAATCCGGCACGCTCGAGACCCAGGAAGCCTGCCGACTGTTCAAGGAAGCCGGCAAGAAGGAAGCCAACGTCTATGTCATCATGGGCGAGCTTTCGAACCAAGCCGCGGTGCAGCGCACCAAGGACATCGAGGAAGTGATCGCCACGCCGGACTGCAGCTTCATCAAGATCATCGACAAGCAGACCTCGAACTGGGACCGCGACCAGGCGCAGAACCTGATGACCAACTGGCTGTCGTCCGGCAAGCCGTTCGATGGCGTCATCGCCAACAACGACGAAAGCGCTATCGGAGCCATCCAGGCCATGAAGGCCGCCAACATCGACATGAAGTCGGTCGTGGTCGGCGGCGTTGACGCCACCCAGGACGCGCTGGCCGCGATGCAGGCGGGCGATCTCGACGTGACGGTCTTCCAGGACGCTGCCGGCCAGGGTGCCGGTGCGCTCGATGCGGCGTTGAAGCTCTCCAAGGGCGAGAAGGTGGAAAAAAAGGTCTATATTCCGTTCCAGCTCGTCACGCCGGCCAACATCGACAAGTTCCTGAAGAAGAACTGAGGCTGCGCGAGAGGCAATTCCAGGAAACGAGCTGAGCGGTTTTCCGCACGGAATTGCCAGGAAACTTCCACGGCGGGTCACCTTTCCATCGAAAGCTGACCCGCCCTGCAAGGAGCGGCGCAGGAAGGCATCGGACCGGCTGACATCGGCTGCTGGTGAAGCGCCGCCGCCCTTCCTTTCTCCGCCCACAGCGCGGGAGAGCGGGGCGCGGCCATTCGGAGGAAGAAGACGTGTCACAGACATCGCATGGCATTGGCGGGCTGAGCTACGATGCCAAGAAGCGCCCCTGGCCTGCCGAGTTCAACGTGCTCCTGGCGCTCGTCATTCTCGTCGGCGCCTTCGAGCTGATCGGCCGCGTCTTCCTCGGCGACAGCTTCCTTTTCAACACCCGTGAAAATGTCGACGCCATCTTCAACGAGCAGCGCCTGCAGATCATCATCCTGCAGGTCTCGATCGTCGGCATCATCGCCATCGGCGTCACCCAGGTCATCATCTGCGGCGGCATCGACCTGTCCTCGGGCTCGGTCGTCGGCGCCACCGCCATGATCGCCATGAGCTTCGCCCAGGTGGCGACGGTCAACGGCAATCCAAATCCCAAGGCGATGTTCATCGACTATGGCTGGACCGACTTGCCGGTCATCGTGCCGCTGCTGGTGGCCATCGGCTGCGGGTTGATAGCCGGGCTGATCAACGGCCTGCTCATCGCCTACACCCGCATCCCGCCCTTCATCGCCACGCTCGGCATGATGGTCACCGCGCGCGGCATCGCCAAATGGTGGTCGAAGGGCCAGCCGATCTCGTTCCCGACCGACAGCTTCGCCACGATCGGCAAGGGGCTGATGCCGGTCATCATCTTCATCTCGCTGGCGATCCTGTTCCAGCTGATCCTGAGCTACACGAAATACGGCAAGCACTGCTACGCCATCGGCTCCAACGAGGACGCCGCGCGCATGTCCGGCATCAAGATCGCCAACCACAAGGTGCTCGTCTATGCCATCGCCAGCATCCTGGCGTCGCTCGCCGCGGTGGTGCTCTGCTCCAAGAACCTTACCGCCCAGGCCGGCATGGGCGTCATGTACGAACTCGACGCCATCGCCATGGCGGTCATCGGCGGCGTCTCGCTGTCGGGCGGCCGCGGCTCGATCATCGGCACGGTGATCGGCGCGCTGATCTTCGGCGTCATTATTTCCGGCTTCACCTTCCTGCGCCTCGACGCCTACTACCAGGAGATGGTCAAGGGCGTCATCATCGTCGGCGCAGTCGTTCTCGATCAGTGGCGCCAGCGCCGCCGGGCGATAGGAGCTTGACCATGTCGGACATCGTTCTGAAGACCGAAAACCTCACCAAGCACTATGGCGGCGTGCATGCGCTGCAGGAAGCGAATTTCGAGCTGCGCAAGGGCGAGCATGTCGCCATCATGGGCGACAACGGCGCCGGCAAGTCAACCTTCGTGCGCCAGATCACTGGCGTCGAGCAGCGCACCGACGGCAAGATCTGGTTCGACGGCAAGGAAGTGAATTTCGCCGGCCCGATCGAGGCGCGCGAGGCCGGTATCGAGACAGTGTTCCAGAACCTCGCGCTGGCCGATGACCTCGACGTGCCGTCGAACCTGTTCCTCGGCCGCGAGAAGGTGCTGTTCAACCTCGGGCCGTTCTCGATCCTCGACCGCAAGGCGATGCGCAAGGCGACCGAGGCGGCACTGATCCGCACGGCGGTGAAGATTCCCAACCTTTCCAGCACCATCCGTCACATGTCGGGCGGTCAGCGCCAGTGCGTGGCGATCGCCCGCACCGCGACCTTTGCCTCGAAGCTGATCATCATGGACGAGCCGACGGCGGCCCTCGGCGTGCAGGAGACGGCGCAGGTCGAAAACATCATCCGCACGCTGAAGGAGAATGGCGAGCCGCTGATCCTGATCAGCCACAACATGCGCCAGGTGTTCGACCTGGTCGACCGCATCGTCGTCTTCCGGCGCGGCCGCATCGTCGCCAATCTGCGCAAGCAGGACACTGACGGCAACGACATCGTCGCCTACATCACCGGCGCCAAGACCGGACAGGCGGAACTCCAGGCCGCCTGACCGGCGCCACGCCAAGATCACCCAAATCGTCCGCGCCGGCAGGCGCGGACACGCATTAGAACCACCTCAAAGGACATTCCATGACTCTCCGCTTCGCTCTTCTCGGCGCCGGCCGCATCGGCAAGGTGCATGCCCGCGCGGTTGCCTCCAACCCGCAGGCCAGACTGGTGGCCGTGGCCGATGCCTTCGAGAAAGCCGCAACCGAGCTGGCCGGCGCCTATGGCGCCGAGGTGCGCACGATCGACGTCATCGAGCAGGCCAAGGACATCGACGCCGTCATCATCTGCACGCCGACCGACACCCATGCCGACCTGATCGAACGCTTCGCCAGGGCCGGCAAGGCGATCTTCTGCGAGAAGCCGATCGACCTCGACGTCAAGCGGGTCGAGCAGTGCCTGACAGTGGTCGAGAAGGCCGGCGCCACGCTGATGGTCGGCTTCAACCGCCGCTTCGATCCGCATTTCGCCGCCGTCCGCAAGGCGATCGACGACGGCGCCATCGGTGACGTCGAGATGGTCACCATCACGTCGCGCGATCCGGGCCCGCCGCCGCTCGACTACATCGCCCGCTCCGGCGGCATTTTCCGCGACATGACCATCCACGATTTCGACATGGCGCGCTTCCTGCTCGGCGAGGAGCCGGTTGCCGTCAGCGCCCACGCCTCGGTGCTGGTCGACAAGAAGATCGGCGAAGCCGGCGATTTCGACTCGGTCAGCGTCATCCTGGAAACCGCATCCGGCAGGCAGGCCGTCATCTCCAATTCGCGCCGCGCCACCTATGGCTACGACCAGCGCATCGAGGTGCATGGGTCGAAGGGCATGGTCGCCGCCGAAAACCAGCGGCCGGTCTCGATCGAGCTTGCCAACGACAAGGGCTACACCCGGCCGCCGCTGCACGACTTCTTCATGACCCGCTACATCGATGCTTATGCCAATGAGATCGCGTCCTTCATTGCCGCCAACAGCGCCGGCAAGAAGGCGGCGCCGAGCGGCAGGGACGGGCTGGTCGCGCTGAAGCTGGCCGACGCGGCCTTGCAGTCGGCAAAGACGGGCAAGACCGTCCGCGTCGATTGAACCTTTGAGTTGATTACAGGAGCAGAGCGATGAGCGGTTTGGCCGGTCGCAATTCAGAAACGCGTGCCATCGTCACCGGCGGCGCGCAGGGCGTCGGCTTCGCCGTCGCCGAGGCGCTTGCCGACGAGGGCTGCCGGGCACTGGCGCTGGTCGGCCGCTCGCAGGAAAAGGGCGACAAGGCGGTCGCCGCGCTGAAGAAGAAAGGCGTCGACGCCATCTTCATCAGCGCCGACGTCGCCAAGGTCGCCAACTGCAAGCGCGCCGTCGCCATGGCGCTCGCGCATTTCGGCACCGTCAATGCGCTCGTCAACGCCGCCGCCACCTCGGCGCGCGGCTCGCTGGTCGAGACCACAGAGGAGCTTTTCGACCAGATATTCGACACCAATGTGCGCGGCCCCTTTTTCCTGATGCAGGGCCTGGTCGCGCATCTTCTCGAGCGCAAGGCGCCGGGCTCGATCGTCAACGTGCTGTCGATGTCTGCCCATGCCGGCCAGTCCTTTCTGACGGCCTATTCGACCAGCAAGGGCGCGCTGATGACCTTGACCAAGAATGTCGCGAGTTCCCATCGGCGCAACCGCATCCGCTGCAACGCCGTGCTGCCCGGCTGGATGGACACCGAAGGCGAGGACATCGTGCAGAAGAAGTGGCATGACGCGCCGGACGACTGGTTGGCGAAGGCCGAGGCCGCTCAGCCGATGGGCCAGTTGGTGAAGCCTGCGCAGCTTGCCCGGCTGATCACCTATATGCTGAGCCCGCAGGCCGGCGTCATGACGGGGTCGCTGGTCGACTACGACCAGAACATCGCCGGCGTGATCGGCGAGTAGGTGCAACCGAGTAACCTCGCGTCCACAAGCAGTTCGGCCGTCCGTGCAGCAGTGATTGGCCTCGCGCGCCTGCCAGGGCGTCCTGGGCCCTGTAAGCCCTGTTGCCGCGACATCGCTATTCCCATATAGTCAGGATGGTCAGAATAGGCATGAGATTGAAATGCTGCCTGGACCCAAAGAAGATGTGAGCTGGACGGTCGCTGGGGCAAAAGCCCGGCTCTCGGAGGTTATAGATCGGGCACAATCGTCGCCGCAGACGATCACCCGAAACGGCAAACCAAGCGTCGTCGTCGTGTCGGTAGACGAATGGCGGCGCAAGACCGCACGGAAAGGCACCCTCGCTGAGTTCCTGCTGGAGTCGCCGTTGCGCGGCTCCGATTTGAACCTTGAGCGTCAACGCGACGAGCCGCGTGACCTGCCGCTGTGAGGATACTGCTTGATACGAATGTCCTGTCCGAAGTGACGAGGCCGGCTCCAGACACACGCGTGTTGGGTTGGCTGGACGAGCTTGACGAGGACCGCTCGTTCATCAGCGTTGTGTCGATCGCCGAGATCCGGCGCGGCGTTGCCCTCATGGATGACGGCCGCAAACGCGAGGCACTGGCTGAATGGCTCGCTCGGGACTTGCCGCAGCGCTTCGAGCAGAGGGTTTTGCCGGTGGATGAAGCGGTTGCGTTGGCCTGGGGCGACCTAATGGGGCTTGCCAAGCGCCGCGGTCGCGGTCTGTCGTCGATGGACGGCCTGATCGCGGCCACCGCGATTGCGCAGCAGCTCACCTTGGCAACGCGCAACACAAAGGATTTCGAAGGCTTTGGAATCGAAATTTTCGATCCCTGGACTGCATGAACAGGGCATGTCGGGCTCGAGAGCGCCCATGTTCCCTCGCCACAAGAGAATGTCTCGATGCACCCATATTGGATCACGGTAAGCGGCCATCTTGGGGTTGGCGTCACCGCGCGGTCGGAAGCCGACGCTCTACAACTGTTCTCGCTAGCCTTCGGATCCGTGCAAAAGGTCGTCAGCATCGAGATGATCAAGAACATGGATGATCTCGATCAAAATCACGTCATACCGAATTTGGGATGGGCAACTGGTTTCGTCGTGGCATCTGGTTTCCCCAAGGCCACGAGCACATTTCAAGCTGAGACGAGGCCCGCACCGAAAGAAAGGTGTCTCAATTGAGTGATCCTCAACCCATCACGAACGAAAATATCCTGAGGATTCTCGGCATCGTCCTCGTCGAAATTCGCGCGACCGATGAACTACGTACAGCACGTATGCTTGCAGACTCATTTCACAACGCGCCGGCCATGATCGCCCGCGGTGCTGATCCGCAGGATACGTGGACAAGCGTTCTCAATACCGCTCGCAGGCTTGAGATGGAACGATATGTCGTCTCACTGTTGAACCACGTTCAGGCGAGACAAACTTCAAGTCGAGCCCCTACCGACACGTGACAAGCGCCTCGACTTCGACTATATGAGCCGCATGATCCACCTGACCGCCTCGTTTTGGTACTTTAGCTACGGTAGCTCGCTGGCGGCGGGAGGATTGCGCTCGATCTGAAGATTGCAGCATAAAAATCCGACAAGCCGCCAGACCTGGCGGCTTTTTTGTTTCAGCCGGCAGGTCTCCTAAACCAGGAGCAGAAAGCCGTGTTGACCACCACAGACGACCTTCGGGTCACCGAACTCAAAGTCCTGAGCACGCCGGACGACGTGATGCGCGAGATACCGCGCTCACTCACGGCGACGCGCACCGTTGCCGCCTCGCGCAACGCCATCCATTCCATCCTGACCGGGGCCGACGATCGACTGGTCGTCATCGTCGGCCCTTGCTCCATCCACGATCCGGTTGCCGCCGTGGACTACGCCAGCCGTTTGGCGGCGCTGCGCGAGGCCTTGGCCGACCGGCTCGAGATCGTCATGCGCGTCTATTTTGAGAAGCCGCGCACCACGGTCGGCTGGAAGGGCCTGATCAACGATCCCGACCTCGACGGCAGCTTCAACATCGACAAGGGGCTCAGGATGGCGCGCAACGTGCTCTCCGCCGTCAACAATCTCGGTCTGCCGGCGGCGACCGAGTTCCTCGACATGACGACGCCGCAATACATTGCCGACCTCGTCGCCTGGGGTGCGATCGGCGCACGCACGACCGAGAGCCAGATCCACCGCGAGCTCGCCTCCGGCCTCTCCTGCCCGGTCGGGTTCAAGAACGGCACCGACGGCAATCTCAGGATCGCCGGCGAGGCAGTGAAGTCGGCCGCCCAACCGCATCACTTCATGGCGGTGACCAAGGGCGGCCGCAGCGCCATCGCGGCGACCACCGGCAACGAGGACTGCCACGTCATCCTGCGCGGCGGCGTTGTGCCCAATTTCGATGCGGCAAGCGTTGACGCCGCCGCGGCCGAGCTCGCCCGCATCGGCGTCGCGCCGCGGCTGATGATCGATGTCAGCCACGCCAACAGCGCCAAGAAGCCGGAGAACCAGCCGAAGGTCGCCGCCGACGTGGCGGGGCAGGTTGCCGCGGGTGACGAGCGCATCATCGGCCTCATGATCGAAAGCAATCTCGTCGCCGGCCGCCAGGACGTCGTGCCCGGTAAGCCGCTTGTCTATGGCCAAAGCATCACCGATGGCTGCATCGACTGGGCGACGACCGAGACGGTGTTGCACGGGCTTGCCGGCGCCGTCGAGTGGCGCCGCTCGATGAAGCGCGAGGCGCTCGCCATCCGGCAGGGCGCTGCGTGACCGGATCGCGAGGGCGGCGGCCTCTTTTCACGCCGCCCTCAGCCCCTCCCATGCGGTGAACACCGAGACCGCGAACAGCAGCAGCCCCGCCGCGCGCCCGGCTATGATCGTCGCCCGGGGATTGTCGACGAGCAGTTTCCGGCTGCGTCCGGCGGTGATGGCGAGCCCGCCATAGATCGCCGCCTGCGTGGCCACTGTGAGCAGGCCCATCACGGTCGCCTGCATCCAGATCGGACCGTAAGCCGGCTTCAGGAATTGCGGATAGACGGCAATCACGAACAGATAGGCCTTCGGGTTGATCAGGCAGGTGACCAAGCCCTGGCGAAACGCCTTCCACGCAGTGCGGCTGCCCGGTGGGCCATTGTCGTCGACAGTGATGGAGCTGCGCATCAGCGTGATCCCGATATAGGCCATGTAGGCGGCGCCGGCGATCAGCAGCGGCGTGAACAGGATCGGCACGAAATGTATGAGCAGGCCGACGCCGATCGCGCCGTTCAGCGTATGCGCGACGCCGCCGAGCATGATGCCGCCGGTCGCTGCCAGACCTCGGTCGCGCCCGCCGGTCAGCGCATTGGCCAGCACGAACAGCATGTCCATGCCGGGCACGACGATGATGCCGAACAGCAGGACGAAGAACAGCCAGAGATTTTCCGTGTAGCTCATGTCAGTTGCGTGCACTCCCATACGGCCAAGCCAGCGAGCAATCCGTTGCTTTTCAAGCCGATGCACGCTCCTATAGAACGCCCCAACTGACGAGGGTGTGTCAGTTGCGTTGAAAGCCGGTGGGAAAATGCGCAAGGCGTCGCGTCTGTTCGAGATCATCCAGATCCTGCGCTTGGCTCGGAAACCAGTGACGGCGGCCATGATCGGCGAGCGGCTGGAGGTGACGGTGCGCTCGGTCTACCGGGACATCGCAGCGCTGCAGGCGATGCGCGTGCCGATCGAGGGCGGGCGCGGCATTGGCTATATCCTGCGCCCCGGCTTCGACCTGCCGCCGCTGATGTTTTCGATCGAGGAGATGGAGGCGATCGTGCTGTCGCTGGCGCTGCTCGAACGCACCGGTGACGAGGAGCTCAAGCAGGCCGCCAAGCGCGTCGGCGCCAAGATCGCTGGCGCCGTGCCGCCGCCCTTGCGGCAGACGCTCGACGCCAATGCCTTGCATGCCTGGGGGTTCGCGGCACCGTCGGCGGGCGCGATCGATCTCGCCTTGGTGCGCCGCGCAATTCGCGACGAGGAGAAGCTGGATTTGTCGTATCGCGACGAAGCGGGCCGGGACACAAAGCGCATCATCCGTCCGGTAGCGCTCATCTATTACGCGGAGACCGCCAACATCGTCGCCTGGTGCGAACTGCGCCAGGCCATCCGCAACTTCCGCAGCGACCGCATCGAGGACTGCAGGACGACGGGCCTGTGGTTCAAGGGCGAAGGCGACCGCCTGCGCCAGACCTGGGTGGAGGGCTGGGAGGTCGATGCCTCGGCGAGCACCACCTGACGAGGGGCTAGCTTACCTTACATCCATCCAACGCTGTTCCTGGAACGAACGCGCCATCGCATGCACCGTGCGCTCGATCTCCAGCCCCTCGTCGAAGTCGATGATCCGCGCCGGCTTGCCGGCGATGCGCATCAACAGCTCGCGGCACTCGATCATCTTGAGGTCGTTGAAGCCGAGGCCGTGGCCGGGCGCCGGCACGAAGGCACCGTATGGTTTGTGGTGCGGCGCCACCAGGATGGTGCGGTAGCCCTGTTCGGTCGGCCGGTCGGCGGTGAGGTAGAGCTGGAACTCGTTCATCCGCTCCTGGTCGTAGAGGATCGAGCCCTTCGAGCCGAAGATCTGGATGGCGATGCGGCCCTTGCGGCCCCAGGCCGAGCGGTTGACCAGCAGCGTGCCGGCGACGCCGTTCTCCAGATGCATCAGCACGCTGGCGATGTCGTAGGTCTCGACCGCGCGGCGCCCGCCGGACGCGACCTGCCGGTCGGCATAGGGTTTGACCATGTCGCACATGACGCGGGCGACGCGGCCGAACAGCACCTTGATCAGCGACAGCGGGTGCACGGCGAAATCGTCGAGCGCGCCATAGCCGGAGGCGGCCTCATGCTTCCAGAAGAACAGCGCGTCGGGGTCGGCCATGAAGTCCTCGTCCATCTCGATCCGCACGAGATTGACCTCGCCGATGACCTTTTCCTCGAGCAGCGCGCCGATGTGCCGGATCGCCGGGTTCTGGATGTAGTTGTAGCCGAGCGCGGCCACCTTGCCGGATGTCCTGGCCGCCTTCGCCATCGCCTCGGCCTCGTCGAAGCCCGGCGCCATCGGCTTCTCGCACCAAAGATGTTTGCCGGCTTCCAGGATGGCGATCGCCATTTCCGGATGGAACTGGTTGGGCGTGGTCAGCGAGACGACCTCGACTTCCGGATCGTTGACCACGGCCCGCCAGTCGCCGGATCCCTTGGCGAAGCCGAACTCGCCGGCCTTGCGCCGGGCAAGCTCGTCGGTCACCTCGCCAAGATGCACCAGCCTCGGCTTGTCGACATCAGGGAAGACGGTGCCGACCGCGTTCCATGCGATGGCGTGGCACTTGCCCATGAAGCCCGTGCCGATGAGGCCCACTCCGACCATGTCGATGTCTCCGAGATAGGGGTAGATGACATGGATGAATTAATCCATTTTGGTAGAAAATGGAACGTCCAAATCATTTTTTATGGTGTTCTTGCGCGAAGCCGCTATGATGAGGCAGGAGAGGAACACCAGCATGGCCGTGGGCGGAGCGACGATGGACGAACGGGTGCCTCGCGATTTCGAAACGCTGCGCACGACGATCCTGGAACGGCGTGCGAGCCTGCCGAAGCGCATCGCGCAGATCGCCGCCTATGCGCTCGACAATCCCGACGACATCGCCTTTGGGACGGCGGCAAGCATCGCCGCTTCGGCCGGCGTCCAGCCCTCGACGCTGATCCGCTTCGCCCAGCAGCTTGGCTTCGATGGCTTCACCAGCCTGCAGCTTGTGTTTCGCGAGCGCTTGCGTGAACGCAATTCCTCTTATGACGAGCGGCTTGCGGCACTGCGCGCCAAGGCTGAGGAAGGTGCCGGACACCGGGCGATCTTCGACGGCTTCGTCGCCGCCGCCAGCACCTCGCTTAGCGACATTTCGCGTGCGCTGAACGATGCGCATTTCGAGCAGGCGGTTGCCTTGCTAGCCAGGGCCGAGACCATCTACGTGCTGGCCAAGCGCCGTTCCTACCCGGTCGCGTCCTACATCGCCTACGCGCTGGGCAAGCTCAAGATCCGCAACCAGCTCGTTGAATCCGCGGCTGGCCTCAATGCCGAAATAATCGGCTTCGCCACGCCGCGCGACGCGGTAATCGCCATCAGCTTCTCGCCTTACGCACCGGCGACCATCGAGGAGACACGCTCGATCTCGGAGCAGGGCGTGCCGATCGTCGCCATCACGGACAGCTCTTTCTCGCCGCTTGCCCAATTCGCCCGGGTCTGGTTCGAAGTGGCCGAAGCCGATTTCGGCGGCTTCCGCTCGCTGTCGGCGACGATGGCGCTCGCCATGGCATTGACCGTTGCCGTTGGCGAAAAACGTCGCGACGCCGGCCGCAAACGCAGGGCTTGAACGGCATCGCCGTCGCCGTTTTTCCATCCGGGAACACTCATTCCATATTGACTACAGATTGGAATTATTATTTCATATTGACGGCGCCACGCTGCCGTCCGCGCGTGCTGCCCAAAACAGCGCTGCTCTGCACAGCAAGGCCGATGGGAGGTTCGAATGGGCGAAGCCGTGGAAGCGAAACATCCGCCGCTCGACGTCATCACGATCGGCCGCGCCTCGGTCGATCTCTACGGCCAGCAGATCGGCTCGCGCCTGGAGGACATCACCTCTTTCGCCAAGTCGGTCGGCGGCTGCCCGGCCAATATTTCCGTTGGCACTGCAAGGCTTGGCCTGCGCTCGGCGCTGCTCACCCGCATCGGCGACGAGCAGATGGGCCGCTTCATCCGCGAGCAGCTCAGCCGTGAAGGCGTCTCTGTCGACGGATTGAAGACGGACAAGGAGCGGCTGACGGCGCTTGTGCTGCTGTCCGTCGAGGACGAAGGCGTCTCGCCGATGATCTTCTACCGTTCCGACTGTGCCGACATGGCGCTGTCCGAAGAGGATATCGACGAGGCGTTCATCGCCTCGGCACGCGCCGTCGTCGTCACCGGCACGCATTTCTCGCGCCCCAATTGCGATGCCGCCCAGCGCAAGGCGATCCGCCTCATGAAGGCGAAAGGCGGCAAGGTGGTGTTCGACATCGACTACCGTCCGAACCTCTGGGGTCTTGCCGGTCACGCCGAGGGCTTCGAGCGCTACGTCAAGTCGGACCGCGTCTCGGCGCAGCTGAAGACGGTGCTGCCGGATTGCGATCTCATCGTCGGCACCGAAGAGGAGGTCATGATCGCTTCGGGCGCCGACGATTGCCTGAGCGCGCTGAAGACGATCCGCTCCTTGTCCTCGGCCACCATTGTGCTGAAGCGCGGCGCCAAGGGCTGCATCGTCTATGACGGCCCGATCAGCGACGATCTCGAGGACGGCATCGTCGGCAAGGGTTTTCCCATCGAGATCTATAATGTGCTCGGCGCCGGCGACGCCTTCATGTCCGGTTTCCTGCGCGGCTGGCTCGGCGGCGAGAGTTTTGCCACGGCCGCCACCTGGGCCAATGCCTGCGGCGCCTTCGCCGTGTCGCGCCTGCTCTGCGCGCCGGAATATCCGACTTTCGAGGAGCTGCAGTTTTTCCTGAAGCACGGCAGCAGACATCTGGCGCTGCGCAAGGACGACGCGATCAACCACATCCATTGGGCGACCACGCGCCGGCGCGATATCCCATCGCTGATGGCGCTCGCCTGCGATCATCGCGTCCAGTTGGAAGATGTCGCCGCCAAGGTCGGAGCCGACGCGTCGCGTATCCCCGACTTCAAGGTGCTCACCGTCAAGGCGGCGGCCAAGGTCGCCGCCGGCCGAGATGGCTACGGCATGCTCATCGACGAGAAATACGGCCGCGACGCCATGTTCGAGTTCGCCCGCCACCCCTTCGCCTGGCTCGGCCGCCCGGTCGAATTGCCGGGGTCGCGGCCCGTGCGCTTCGAGTTCTCGCAGGACATCGGCTCGCAGCTGATCGATTGGCCGGTCGACCACTGCATCAAATGCCTCTGCTTCTACCACCCGGACGATCCGGAAGCGCTGAAGAGCGAGCAGCAGCAGAAGCTGAGAGCCCTGTTCGAAGCCGCGCGCAAGGTCGGCAGGGAACTTCTGGTCGAGATCATCGCCGGCAAGCACGGCAAGCTCGACGACACCACCATTCCTCGCGCGCTGGAAGAACTCTACGCGCTCGGCATCAAGCCCGATTGGTGGAAGCTCGAACCGCAAGCCTCGGCAGGCGCCTGGGCCAAGATCGAACAGGTGATCGTCAGGAACGATCCCTGGTGCCGCGGCGTCGTGCTGCTCGGCCTCGAGGCGCCGCAGGACGAACTGGTCGCGGCCTTTGCCGCAACGGCCAATGCGCCGGTCGTCAAGGGATTTGCCGTCGGTCGCACCATCTTCATCAACGCCGCCGAACAATGGCTTGCCGGCAAGATGTCGGATGACGAGGCTGTCGCCGACATGGCCTCGCGCTTCGAGCAGCTGACCGAGGCGTGGCTTGCCGCGCGCGGCCGCAAGGCAGCATAACAAGGCGGCATCCGGAGGAAACGACAATGACCAACACCGTTCGCCTGACGATGGCGCAGGCAGTGACCCGCTTTCTGTCCCGCCAGATGACCGAGATCGACGGCAGGAAGCTGCCGCTCTTCGGCGGCGTCTGGGCGATTTTCGGCCACGGCAATGTCGCCGGCATCGGCGAGGCGCTCTACCAGGTCCGCGACGAGCTGCCGACCTTCCGTGCCCATAACGAACAGGCGATGGCGCATGCCGCGATCGCCTATGCCAAGGCGAATTTCCGCCGCCGTTTCATGGCCGCGACCACCTCGATCGGCCCCGGCGCGCTGAACATGGTGACCGCTGCTGCCCTTGCCCATGTCAACCGGTTGCCGGTGCTTCTGCTGCCCGGCGATGTCTTCGCCAACCGCTTGCCCGATCCGGTGCTGCAGCAGGCGGAAGATTTCTCCGACGGCACGGCGAGCGTCAACGACTGCTTCCGCGCCGTCTCGCGCTATTTCGACCGCATCACGCGGCCGGAACAGATTATCCCGGCCCTCAATCGCGCCATGCAGGTGCTGACCGATCCGGCCGAGTGCGGCCCGGTCACGCTGTCGCTCTGCCAGGATGTGCAGGCCGAGGCCTATGACTATCCCGAAAGCCTGTTTGCCGAGCGCGTCTGGACGCCGCGTCGGCTCCGCCCGGACCGCCACGAACTGCAGGTCGCGGTGGCGGCGCTGAAGGGCGCCAGGAAACCGCTGGTGATCGCCGGCGGCGGAGTGCTCTATTCGCAGGCTTCCGCAGAATTGGCCAAGCTGGTGCAGGACGCGGGCATTCCGGTCTGCGAGACGCAAGGCGGCAAATCCTCCCTGCCCGATGATCATCCGCTTAACATGGCGGCGGTCGGCGTCACCGGCACCTCGGCCGCCAACCGGCTGGCCGAAGAGGCCGATGTAGTGCTTGCCGTCGGCACCCGCCTACAGGATTTTACCACCGGCTCCTGGGCGCTGTTCAAGAATGCCGACCGCACCATCATCGGCCTCAACACGCAAGGTTTCGACGCCGGCAAGCATTGGGCGCTGCCACTGGTCACCGACGCGGCCGAAGGTTTGGCCGAACTCGCCGCTGCATTGAAGGGATGGAAGGCGCCGACCGCCTGGACCGACAACGCGCTGAGCGGCAAGAAGGATTGGCAGGCCGCGGCCGCCAAGGTGACGGCCTCGACCAATGCCGCCTATCCTTCCGATGCGCAGGTGATCGGCGCCGTGCAGCGCGCCCTGGGGTCGGGCGTCACCCTGCTGCACGCTGCCGGCGGTTTACCGGGCGAATTGCACAAGCTGTGGCAGGCGGGCGCGCCCGGTTCCTATCACGCCGAGTACGGCTTCTCGACCATGGGCTACGAGATCGCCGGCGGTCTCGGCGTCAAGATGGCGAAGCCCGACCAGGAAGTCGTCGTCATGGTCGGCGACGGCTCCTATCTGATGCTGAATTCCGAGATCGCCACATCGGTGATGCTGGGCCTGAAGCTCACCATCGTGCTGCTCGACAACCGCGGCTATGGCTGCATCAATCGGCTGCAGATGGCGACCGGCGGCGCCAACTTCAACAATCTGCTCAAGGACGCCCGCCACGAGGTGATGGCGGAAGTCGACTTTGCCGCGCATGCTGCAAGTCTCGGCGCGATTTCCGAGAAGGTGGCCTCGATCGCCGAACTGGAGACGGCGCTCGCCAAGGCGAAGGGCAACGACAAGACCACCGTGCTGGTCATCGACACCGACCCGCTGGTCTCGACCGAGGCCGGCGGCCACTGGTGGGATGTCGCCGTGCCGGAAGTCTCGTCGCGACGCGAAGTGAACGCCGCGCGCAAGAAATATGAGGACAAAAAGCAGATGCAGAGCATCGGTGATTGAAGCCGGCGCGGCCCCTCACCCATACCCTCTCCCCGTGAAGAACGGGGAGAGGGGGCGTCAGCGCTGGAGCTAGTCCTTCTCCCCGTCACTATACGGGGAGAAGGTGCCGGCAGGCGGATGAGGGGCAGCGTCGACCAACGAAAATTGGATAATCCGAATCTGGAGTGACGACTTGAAAGCCAAACTGGGCATGTCCCCCATCGCGTGGTGGAACGACGATCTCGTGGAATTGAGCGACGACGTGTCGCTGGAGGAATGTCTGCGGCAGTCGCGTTCGGCCGGCTTCACCGGCATGGAGATGGGCCGCCGCTTCCCCAACGACCCGAAGGTGATGCTGCCGATCCTGAAGGAGGCCGACGTCACGCTCTGCGGCGGCTGGTTTTCCGGCACGCTGGTCAACGAGGACATGTCCAGGAACAAGGACCGCATCGAGCCGATGATCGACCTGTTCAAGGCCGTCAACGCGCCCTGCATTGTCTATGGCGAGGTCGGCCGCTCGATCCAGGGCGACCGTTCGAAGCCTTTGGCCACCAAGCCGAAGCTCACGGGCGACGAGATGAAGGCGTACGGCAGGCGTCTCACCGAGTTCGGTGAATGGTGCGCCGAGCAGGGCATGCCGCTCTCTTATCATCATCACATGGCGGCGGTCGTCGAGACCGAGCCGGAGCTCGACGCCTTCATGCGCCACTCCGGCGAAGGCATTCCGCTGCTGCTCGATGCCGGCCACCTCGCCTTTGCCGGCGGCGATGTGCTGCGCGCCATCGACAACCATCACAAGCGCATCAACCACGTCCATGTGAAGGACGTGCGCATGGGCGTCATCGACGCCCTTGATCGCACGAAGCAGTCGTTCCTCGATGCAGTCGCGCTCGGCGCCTTCACCGTGCCGGGCGACGGCTCGCTCGATTTCGGCGCCATCGTGCAACGCTTCGCAGATCACGGTTATGAGGGTTGGTTCGTCGTCGAGGCCGAACAGGATCCGAAGAAGAACCCGCCGCTGAAGATGGCTGAGGTCGGCCACAGAGAGCTGATGCGGGTGATGACGGCCGCCGGCTATACGGTGGAGACGCAAGGCTTCCCGAATGCCTGACTGGTGGATTTGCCGGGGCGCTCGCTCTATCTGAGGCGCTTGGAAAAAACCTGGATTGGCGCGATGAAAGATTATGAGCACCCCTTCTTCCGGCCGCTGTGGCGACGCATCGCCGTCGTCGCCGTCTGCCTGGTCTGGTCGGTGATCGAGTTCGCCTCCGGCACACCTTTCTGGGGCGTCATCGCGCTCGGCTTCGCCGGCTATGCGGTGTGGCAGTTCTTCTACCTATACAAGCCGGCCGAGGAGAAGCCGCCTGTTGAGCCGAAAGAATGATCGGAACCATGGCGCAGAAGCTTTTGTGGATTGGATCCTGCGTGTCTGAGGGATCGCATACGTTGGCGGTTGGCCGAAACGCCTCTCGCTCCGTCATCCACGGGCGAAGCGACGCGGCGCAGACCAGAGGATCCATGCCGTGACGTCAACACAGCCGCCGCGGTACAGAATTCTGCTCCGCTGCGCCTTTCGACCGAGGTTACGGCATGGATCCTAGGGTCTCCGCGACGGAGCTTCGCTCCTGCTGCGCCCTAGGATGACGACATTGAGAGGGACCGGCCAATCTCCAAGCTTTGTAAATAGTCCATCGAACGATGCGATCTCGGCTGCAAACAGACTGAAAAATCGGAATGTCCCGGAACTAAGGAGACAAAAAATGTCGAAACTGCTCGTCAAGGCCGACAAGGGGCACGGCCGCGTCGCTCACGTCACGCCGCAAAGCGCCGGCTGGACTTACGTCGGCTTCGACCTCCATCGCCTGAAGCCCGGCGAGACGGCATCCGGCGAGACGGGCAACCGCGAGGTCTGCCTGGTCTTCGTCACCGGCAAGGGTAGCGCATCGGTCGGCGGCAAGGGTCTCGGCCTGCTCGGCGAGCGCATGTCGCCCTTCGAGGGCAAGCCCTGGTCGGTCTATGTGCCGCAGGGCTCCGACTGGTCGGTGACCGCCGATACCGAGCTCGAGCTCGCGGTCTGCTCGGCGCCGGGCCTCGGCGGTGGGCTTCCAGCACGCGTCATCGGACCCGAGGATCTCGGCCAGGAAGTGCGCGGCAAAGGCACCAACACGCGCTACGTCACCAACATCCTGCCCGAGGGCAAACCCGCCGACTCGCTGCTGGTGGTCGAAGTCATCACCCCCGGCGGCCACACTTCCAGTTATCCACCGCACAAGCACGACCAGGACAATCTGCCGGCCGAGTCCTATCTCGAGGAGACCTACTATCATCGGCTCAACCCGCCGCAAGGCTTTGCCTTCCAGCGCGTCTACACGGATGCCAACGACAACGGCGAGCGCGATCTGGACGAAGCAATGGCGATCGAGGACGGCGACGTCGTGCTGGTCCCGAAGGGGTACCATCCCTGCGCGGCCTGCCACGGCTACGATCTCTATTATCTCAACGTCATGGCCGGTCCGAAGCGGACCTGGAAGTTCCATAACGCGACCGAACATGAGTGGCTGATGAAGGCTTGAGGTCCGACGCCGCCCGAACTGTTGGTCCAGCGCTAAAAAAGTCGCCGGCTAAGCACCGCCAGGGTTTATTTGCCTTCGAAAACCCACGAAAGCTTCGTCAATCCGTCATGGAAATCACCTATGGCGGGCTGACGAGGATCTTTCATGCGTTACGCCATCTATTACACGCCACGGCAGGACGAGCGCCTGGCGCGCGTCGCCGCCAACTGGCTGGGACGCGACCCTTTCGGCGCGGCGACGCGCCCAGTCGAGGCCGTGGGTGATCTGTCGGCGGCCGAAGTGGCCTTTCACACCGCTTCTGCCAGGCGCTATGGATTCCACGCAACGCTGAAGGCGCCGTTCCGGCTGGCGCCGAACGAGACGGAAGCCTCGCTTCGCGTCGCCCTCGACAGTTTCGCCGAAGCGGCGCCACCAGTCGTCATTCCGCGGCTTGTCGTCGGCCAGATCGACGGTTTTTTCGCGCTGGTGCCGGAAGCCCCGTTTGCCGCCCTCAACAGTTTCGCCGGCGAGGTCGTGCGCGGCTTCGACCGGTTTCGCGCGCCGCTGACGGAAGCCGAGATCGAACGGCGCAGTCCCGACTCGCTGAAGCCGGAGGAGTTCCGCAATCTTTGCCAATGGGGCTATCCCTACGTTTTCGAGACTTTCCGGTTCCACATGACGGTGTCCGGCCGCGTTGGGCCACAGGAAAGCCGCCGTCTTCGTGCAGCAATCGACAGCCTGTTCGCGGACGTGCTGCTGCATCCGGTGCCGGTGGATGCGCTGACGCTGTTTGTCGAGCCGGAACCGGGCGCGCCGTTCATGGTGCTCTCCCACCATGCGCTCAGCCGCCGCCCCGCCAGAAAAACCGCCTGATGCCAGTGCCTGAGACCATGGACCGCCTGAAATGACCGCCGAAACCGTGCTCGCCAATGCCCGCATCGTGCTTGCCGACGAGATCGTCGAGGGCTCTCTGCTGCTGCGCGAAGGCCTGATCGCAGCGATCGAGCCGGGCGCTACCCGCGCCGGCGAGGACATGGGCGGCGACTATATCCTCCCGGGTCTGGTCGAGCTGCACACCGACCATCTCGAAGGCCATTACGCGCCGCGTCCCAAGGTGCGCTGGAACCCGATCGCCGCCGTGCTTGCCCATGACGCGCAGGTGGCGACCGCCGGCATCACCACCGTGCTCGACGCCCTGCGCGTCGGCATGGACGAGGATGCCGACCTGAAGTCCGACGACATCCGCAAGCTCGCCGACGCGATCGCCGACAGCGTCAAGCAGGATCGGTTGCGGGCAGAGCACTTCATCCATCTGCGCTGCGAGGTCTCGGCGCCGGACTGCCTGAAAGCCTTCGTCAATTTCGAGGCCGACGACCGGGTGAGGCTCGCTTCGCTGATGGACCATGCGCCGGGCCAGCGCCAGTTCGTCGACATCGAGACCTATGCCTCGTATTACCAGCGCAAGCTGAAGCTGACGGGCCGCGATTTCCAGGAATTCTGTGACAAGCGCATGGCGGAATCGGCGATTAACTCTGGCCCGAACCGCGCCTTCATTTCCGCCGCCTGCCGCGAGCGCGGCATCGTGCTCGCCAGCCATGACGATGCTACCGCCGGCCATGTCGAGGAAGCGGTGGAGCAGGGCGTGCAGGTTGCCGAGTTCCCGACCACCGAGGAGGCGGCAAGGGCTTCCAAGGCGGCGGGCCTCGGCGTGCTGATGGGGGCGCCCAACGTCATGCGCGGCGCCTCGCATTCGGGCAACGTCTCGGCGAGGTCGCTCGCCGGCGACGGCCTGCTCGACATATTGTCATCCGACTACATTCCCTTCAGCCTGATCCAGTCGGCCTTCTTCCTCGGCAATGTCGTGGAAGGCATCTCTCTGCCGCAGGCTGTCGCCATGGTCTCCAAGAACCCGGCCGAGGCTGTCGGCTTGACTGATCGAGGCGTCATCGGGTCGGGCCGCCGCGCCGACCTGGTGCGCGTGCGCGTCGACGACCACGTCCCGGTCGTGCGAACCGTCTGGCGCGAAGGGCGCCGGGTGGCATGATGGTTTCGGCACTGATCGAGCGCGAGCTCACCGAAGCGCATCCTATCCGCACCGGCGTCTTCGTCGCGGTGGTCGGCCCGAGCGGCGCCGGCAAGGACACGGTGATCGGCTATGCAAAAAGCCGTTTTGCCGGCGAGCCTCGGCTGCATTTCGTGCGCCGGGTGATCACCAGGCCGAGCGACGCGGCAAGCGAGGATCATGACACGCTGGCCGATGCTGCCTTCGCCGAGGCCGAAGCCGACGGCGCCTTTGCCATCTGCTGGGACGCGCACGGCCTGCGCTATGGTCTGCCGGCCGATGTCGATGGAGCGATTGCCCGCGGTCATGTCGCGGTAGCCAATGTCTCCCGCGCCGCCATCACGGCGCTGCGCGCGCGCTATTGCAACCTTGCCGTGGTCGAGATCACCGCCGCGCCCGAGATCCTCGCACAGCGCCTGGCGGCGCGCGGCCGTGAATCGCGCGGCGAGGTGCTGGCTCGTCTGGCCCGCAGCACCAGCGTTGCGCTCGCCGGGCCGGACGTCACCTCGATCGACAACAGCGGCGCCATGGAGATCGCCGGCGAGCGCTTCGCCGAGGTGCTGCGCAAGGCAATGGCGTTCTCCGACCTGTCCGGGATGATCTGAGGCAGCCTTTCCCTTTTGCCGCAAGGAGAGAAGGACGAGGCAGAGCTACTCCGCAGGCGCGCCGGCGACGTTCCTGCGCGTCGCTTCCATCATCCGGCGCCGGGCGCGGAACACGCCCCATTGCTGGTCGACCAGCACGCCGATCAGGATCACCCCGCCCATCACCGCGAAGTTCAGCGAGGAGGGGATGCCGAGCAGGTTGACCAGGTTCTGCAGTTCCTGCAGCAGCACCGTGCCGAGCAGGACGCCGATCAGCGAGCCCTCGCCGCCGCGCAGCGAGAAGCCGCCGAGCACTGCCGCGGCGATGGCGTAGAGTTCGTAGAACTGGCCGTGGCTGGCCGGCGAGATCGAGCGGGTGTACATGGCGAAGTAGATCGCCGACAGTGCCGTCAGCACGCCGCAGATGACATAGGCGGCGATCACGACCCGTCCGGTGCGGATGCCGGAATACTTCGCCGCTTCCTCGTTCTTGCCGATGGCGTAGAGATAGCGCCCGAACACCGAGCGGTGCAGCACCACCCACATCACCATGGCGATGACGATGAGCGCGATGAAGCTGTTCGGCACGCCATAGGAACGGCCCGCGGTCAGGAATTCGAGGTCCGGGAAATTCTGCCCGAAGGCGAAGCCCGCCGTGCCGTCGGCGGTGTAGAAGCGCGCCACGCCGCGGTAGATCAGGAGGCCGCAGAGCGTCACCACGAAGGGCTGCATCTTGAGCCGCGTGATCAGCCAGCCATGCACGAAACCGATGACGGCGCCGAGCACGATGATCAGCACGAAGGCCAGCGGCCAGTCCATCTCGCGCACGGCGATGAAGTCGATGAACAGCGTGCCGAGCAGCGCCACCAGCGAGCCCACCGAGAGCTCGATGCCGCCGGTGATGATGACGAAGGCCTGGCCGATGGACAGGATGCCGAACAGGCCGATCAGGTTGGATGTGTTGGCGAGGTTGATCGGCAACAGGAAGCGCGGGTTGATGGCCGTCACCACCGCCCCGACCACCAGGATCAGGACCAGCAGGCCGAGATCTTTCTTGCTCATTGCACTCCTCCCACGGCGTGCGCCGGCAGGGGCTTCTTGCCCACCGCCAACCGAAGCACGTTCTCCTGGCTGAAATCGTCCCGGTCGAGAATGCCGGAGATCTGCCCCTCATGCATGACGGCGATGCGGTCCGAGACGCCGATCACCTCTTCCATGTCGCTGGAAATCATCAGCACCGCGACGCCGGCATCGGCCAGTGACCGCATCAGCCCGTAGATCTCGGCCTTGGCGCCGATATCGATGCCGCGCGTCGGCTCGTCGAGAATCATCAGCCTCGGGTTCATCGCCAACCATTTGGCCAGCACCACCTTCTGCTGGTTGCCGCCCGACAGGGTGCCGGTGCGGGTCAGCACTGACGGCGCCTTGATGCCGAGGTTCCTCTTCTGCTTTTCGGCCGTGGCGATCTCGGCGCTGGTCGAGACCATCGCGCGTTTGGCATGCGCCGGCAGGTTGGGCAGCGATATGTTCTGCGCGATCGACAGGTCGAGCAGGATGCCGGTCAGCTTGCGATCCTCCGGCACCAGGAAGATGCCGCTCGCCACCGCGTCCGCCGCGGAGCCGACATCCAGCGCCTTGCCGTCCAGCGTCACGCTGCCGCCGAGCCGCTCGTCGATGCCGAACAGCACCCGCGCCAGTTCCGTGCGGCCCGAGCCGACCAGACCGGCAAGCCCGAGGATTTCGCCGTGCCGCACATCGAGATCGACGGGGCGGTCGGGATAGGCGCTGGAGCGCACGGCCTTCGCCGAGAGCGCGACGCCGCCAGGCGCGCGCGCCGCCTCCGCAGCCTTCTCGCGCTCCTTCAGCATGCGCCCGATCATCAGCTTGACCATCTGATCGTGGTTGATCTCGGATTTCGGCAGCGTGCCCGCGAGCATGCCGTCGCGCAGCACCACGACGCGATCGGCGACGCGCTCGACCTCGTGCAGCCGGTGCGAGATGAAGATGACGCTGATGCCTTCCGCCCGCAGCCCCTTGATGACGTCGAGCAGTTTGTCGGTCTCGGCGATCGGCAGGCTGGAGGTCGGCTCGTCGAGGATCACCAGCCGCGCCTTGATCGACAGCGCCTTGGCGATCTCGACCATTTGCTGCTGCGCCAGCGACAGCGAGGCGACCGGGGTGTCGGCCGAGAAATTGGCGCCGACGCGCTTCAACAGCGGCGCTACCATCTCGCGCAGCCTGGCGCGGTCGACCAGCCTCAGCGGCCCGGCCTTCAGCGGCTCGCGGCCGAAGAAGATGTTGGCGGCGACGTCGAGGTTTTCGAACAGGTTGAGTTCCTGGTGCACGAAGGCGATGCCGGAACCGATGCTGGCTTCCACGGTAAGGCCGTCATGCGCTGTGCCGTCGACGGTGACGCTGCCGCTGTCCGGCCGCGTCACGCCGCCCAGGATCTTCATTAGCGTCGATTTGCCGGCGCCGTTCTCGCCGACCAGGCCGATGACCTCGCCCGGCCTGACCTCCATCGAGAACCCGTCCAGCGCCACGACGCCGGGATAGATCTTGCGCACGTTCTCGAGGCTCAGGAACGGAGCGGATTGGACGATGGATGGGTCGGAATAATTCATCACGCCATAATTCATCGCGCGCCACACTGACGGCGCTTGTCGGCAGCCTGCGGCAACAGACTGACGGGCCTTGGCAGACCCGTCAATACGGACGCCGGCTCGAGGTCGAGCTCGAGCCGGCGCAAGCCCATTGGGCTTATTTGCCCGCCATCGCCTTGAGGTTGGCGGCATAGGCGTCGACGTCGTCCTTGCCGATGATCTTGGTCGGCACGATGATCAGGCCGTTGGCCGGGATGCCCGACTTGTCGCCCTTGAGGTAGGAAGCCATCAGCTTCATGCCCTGATAGGCCCATTCGAACGGCTGCTGCACAACGGTCGCGGCCACCGTGCCTTCCTTGACGCCGCCCAGCGTGATCGGATCGTCGTCAAAGCCGACGACGGTGATCTGGCCGAGCTTTCCGGCGTCGCGCAGCGCTTCATAGATGCGGGGCGTGTTGTAGGAATAGAAGCCGACCATGCAGGTGATGTCGGGGCTGGCGACCAGCGCGTCCTCGACATTCTTCTTGGCCCGCGCCTGGTCGATGTCGTCGCCGCGCACGTCGACCAGCTCGATTTTGCTGCCGGCAAGGCCGTCCTTCATGCCCTGGATGCGCTCCTTGGCGTTGTCGGCGCCGAGCAGGCCGACGAAGCCCAGGCACTTGCCGCCGTTCGGCATTGCCTTCTTGGCGATCTCGGCCGCCTGCTTGCCGGCGTCGACATTCGACGAGCCGATATAGGCGACGCGCTTGGTCTGCGGCGCATCGGAGTCGGTGGTGAACAGTGCCGTCTCGGAGGCGATCTTGTTCAGCCCGTCGGTCGAGGTCTTGGGGTCGACGGCGGAGACCATGATACCCTTGACGCCTGCGGTCACCAGATCGTCCATCAGCCGCTGCTGGATGGCGACCGAGGACTGCTCGGGATATTTGAGCTCGAGATTGTAGTCGGGCAGTTCCCCTTGAGCCTTCTTCACGCCGGCTTCCGCCGCCTTCCAGAAGTCGGACGCGCCGTTGACGACGAAGGCCAGCGTCGGTTTGTCGTCGGCACGCGCGATCGCGCTCGCCGACAGGCCGAGCGCCAGCGCCGCCGCGGCGATGGATGCGTTACGGATCACAGATTTCATGTTCAACCTCCCTTTTGAAAACTGATCGCGGAAATCTCGGCTGCGGCCCCGACGCCTCTCCTCCCAAGCCCTGGTATGCAAAAGGGGTCGGGCAACCAAAGTTCAGGGCCCCTCCAGCCGCGACCGGAACACTAGACACTGATTTGCAGTTCGTAAATAGTCCGATTTGTCTGACATTTTCGTGAGAGTGCGGCTGCCCTGTTCCGGATCCCTGCCGGCCTCGTGGCGTGCCGCAATCGCACCTGCCGGGGCCGGCGAAGCTGGGCCGGCCGCGACGAATTGACAGTAGAACGCTTACAGATATTAGTAAATAGTATTAGTAATGGAGTCGCTGGGCGGGCGCCAGCAGCGGAGATGCCGGGACCTGAGGCTGTCAGGGAAGAAGAACCGACGGCGTCGAGAAGCCGCCATCTGGCGGGAATTCCGCCACGAATCGTCAGTCTTGCTGACCCTTCGGCCATTTCGTCGGTAGGCGATGCGGCTGGCGCGGAACAAGTTGCGTCTGATAATAGTTATAACCAAAGCCGGCGCGCCGGACGAAAACCTTCTTGCCGTTGCGGCCGGCCTTGCTTAACAACCGGCCGGGTTTGGGAAACGACCATGAGCGAACCGACGGAACTGCGCGACCCTCCGGATGCCTCTCGGCGCCGCAAGCCGTCGGCGAGGCCGAAGGGCCGCGTCACCATGACCGACATTGCGCGCGCCGCCGGCTGCTCGCAGGCGACGGTCTCCTTTGTGCTCAACAATTCGCCGGGCATCCGCCTGTCGCAGCAGACGCGCGACCGGGTGATCGAGGCGGCCCGCTCGCTCGGTTATTCGCCGCCGGTCTTTTCCGCTCTGCGCCCGCCGGTGACGCCCTTCGAGGGGTTGGACGGCGTCATCGGCTTTGCCGTCGACCAGCTCGCCACCAGCCCGGAGGCGGTGGTCGCCATCGAAGGCGCCCGCCAGGCCTCGTGGAATGCCGGCAACGTGCTTCTGGTGGCGCAGACGATGGGCGACGCCGTGATGGAACTGCGCGCTATTTCAGCCCTGACGAAGCGCGGCATCTCGGCGCTGATCTACATGACCATTTTCACCCGCGAGATCACCGCCCCCGAGTTCCTCTACAGCCTCGACATTCCGGTGATCCTGCTCAACTGCTACACCGCCGATTATGCCTTTCCGGCCGTGGTGCCGTCCGAGATCGCCGGCGGCCAGAGCGCGACCAGGCATCTGATCGGCCATGGCCACCGTCGCATCGCCACCATCACCGGCGAGCCGTGGATGCAGGCCGCGCAGGATCGGTTGAAAGGCTACCGCCGCGCATTGGCCACCGCCGACATCCCCTTCGATCCCGAGCTGGTTGTCGAAGGTGACTGGTCGGCCAGCGCCGGCTATGCCGCCACGGTGAAGCTGCTGGCGCTGAAGGACCGCCCGACCGCCATCTTCTGCCAAAACGACCGCACCGCGATCGGCTGCTACGAGGCGCTGAAGGAAGCGGGCCTGCATATCCCTGGGGACATTTCCGTCGTCGGCTATGACGACGAGGAGATCGCTCGCCACCTGTTCCCGCCGCTCACCACCTCGATCCTGCCGCATCTGGCGATGGGCCAGTGGGCGATCGAGCAGCTCGAGACCCCGCCGGTGCCCGGCCGCGGCCGCTATCCGATCACCAAGCTGGAATGCCCCTTGGTGGAACGGGAGAGCGTGGCGAGCGTGCCCGCACAATTCCGGTGACCGGGACCTGACACAGGCCTATGCTGGCGCGCTACACCGGAAACGCGCTCATGTGGCCGAACCATCGCCTATGCGATCTGCTGAACATCGAACATCCCATCATCCAGGCGCCGATGGCCGGCTCGGCGACACCGGAACTCGCGGCGGCGGTAAGCAACGCCGGCGGGTTGGGATCGCTCGGCTGCGCATTGATGCTGCCGGACGGCCTGCGCAGCGTCACGCAGCGGCTGCGCGCCCTGACCAGCCAACCGATCAACCTCAATTTTCTCGTCTGCCCGCAGTCCAGCACCAGCGATGCCGTCCTGGCGGAGGCCATTGCCAGGCTGCGGCCTTACTATGAAGAACTGTCTCTCGAGCCGCCGACTAGGCTTCCCCCGATCGGGCCGGGTTTCGATGACGAAAAGCTCGACCTGGTCCTCGATATAAAGCCGCCGGTCGTGAGCTTTCACTTCGGCATGCCGGACCCGGCCAAGGTCGCCAGGCTGAAGCAGGCCGGGATCGCAATCATCAGCACCGCGACGAACGTTGCCGAGGCACGCAAGCTCGCCGACAGCGGTGCCGACGCGGTCATAGCGCAGGGATGGGAAGCGGGAGGCCACCGGGGTTCGCACGCGCCCACAGGCCCTGGCGATGGCGTTGGAACGATGGCGCTGGTTCCCCAGATCGTCGATGCCGTCAAGCTTCCGGTCATCGCAGCCGGAGGGATCGCCGATGGCCGGGGCATTGCGGCCGCCTTCGCTCTCGGCGCCAGCGGCGTGCAGATCGGCACCGGCTTTCTGTCGTGCGACGAAGCCGGCACCGACCCACCGCGCCGAGCATTGATCCGTGCGGCGACGGACATGGACACGATGGTCACCGATGCCTATTCGGGCCGGGTCGCCCGCGCCAGGCGCACACGCTATGCCCTGGAGATGGAGGAAAACCGGACGCGCCTCCCCGATTTCCCGCAAATGTATGCGCTGAGCGGGCCGCTTGGCGATGCCGACCAGGCAAATTTCGCCTTCCATCTCTACGGGCAGGCGGCCGCGCTGAACCGGGAGCTTCCGGCGCAGGAACTGGTGCGAACGCTTGTTGCTGAAACGGGCAGGGTGTTCAACGCCCTCTCGGCCCGCAAGACCACGCATGCCTGAGCGAGGTTCCCCGTTTTGGGGTTTGGCGAAATCGCCTGCTGCAGCCCTTTCGCCCCGTTTACAGGGCGAAATGTCCAGCAGGACAATGAGGGGCGGCGCCGGCCTGTCAAGCAAAACGATGCCAGCCCGAAGCAATCTAAAGCGTCGCGCTGAAACGGATTCAGGCGACGCGCTTTAAGTATTTGATTTGATGCATGTCGTTGCCCCACAACCGCTACACACATGCATTTGCCTCGGGCGGTCGCCCCGGCACTCGCGGCTTGGCATCCTTCCCCTCGCGGTTTAGCCTGAACCAAGCGCCTGAACCAAGCGAAGGGAGGGCGAAATGACCTCGAGCTTCACCGTTCACGCCGCCTCTGGCTATGAGCAGCTCATGGGCCGCTGGAGCCGCAGGCTGGCCCCCAAATTCATCGACTTCGCCGGTCTCGGCGCCGGCGAAAAGATCCTCGATGTCGGCTGCGGCACCGGCAGCCTGACCTTCGAGCTGGCGAAATCCGCCGCTCTCGCCGAGATCCAGGCGATCGATTTCTCGCCGGTGTTCGTCGAGTCGGCGAGGCAGCGCAACAGCGATCCGCGCATCACCATCGCCCAAGCCGACGCCACCGCCCTGCCATTCGAGGACGACGGCTTCGACCGCGCGCTGGCTTTGCTGGTGCTCCACTTCGTGCCGGAGACCGGCAAGGCGGTCGCCGAGATGCGTCGCGTGGTGCGGCCGGGCGGCGTGGTCGCGGCCGTGGTGTGGGACCACTACGGCGGCATGCCCGGCATGCGCATGATGATCGACACGGCTGCCGCGCTGAGCGAAGCCGGCCGCCAGATGCGCAGCCGCTATTGCTTCCAGCCGATGATGCAGCCCGGCGAGATGAAGCGTACCTTCGTCGAAGCCGGTCTTGCCGACGTCACCGAGACCGAGCTGATGATCCGCATGGACTACGAGAATTTCGCCGACTACTGGGCCCCGATCGGCGCCGGCGAAGGTCCGCTCGGCAAGTACATGACCACGCTGGGGGGCGATGAGAGGGAGCGCGTGGAGGCGGCGGTCCGGGATGCCTATGAGGCAGGGCGGCCGGATGGGCCGCGATCGTTTGCCAACGTGGCTTGGGCTTGCAGGGGTATGGTTGGGCGGGAATAGCGCCGCATCGATGGCCGGGCGGCGGCCCGGCGAAGTGGGATTTCCACAACCGGGACCGTGTGTCAGCCGATGAGGATTGCGAGGCCCGAAGCTTCGCCAGTTGGCATCACAGCCGCAATCAATTCGGAAGCGGCAACGGCGCGTCGCTCAAGGTCCGCAGGTAAGCAATCAGGTCCGCTCGCTTCTTCTCGTCCTGTAGGCCCGGGAAAATCATATCTGTCCCAGGAAAGGTGAATGCGGGGTTTGAGATAAAGGAATTGAGCTCCTCAAAGGTCCATGTGCCGCCGGCGTCCTTCAGAGATGACGAATAGGGGACATCGCTTTGTGAAGCCTTCGGGCGCCCCACCACGCCCCACAGATTGACCCGTTTGGGAATCTTGAGGCTCGGCGATGCAAGATGACAAGCCCCGCAGATACCGTCGAAAATCTCTTTGCCCGATTCAGCGCTTGCCGATGCAAGTCGTGCCGAAATCGGCGCAACGGCCGGTCGTCCGGCGCCGTGCCCGCGTAAGTAGGCCGCGATGTCTTCATGACCACTGAGCTTGGCCAGATGTATGGGCGGATTTCCATTCGATGTCAGTGCATTGACGTCTGCGCCAGCATCCACAAGATAGATGACGCACTGAAGGCAGCCATTCTCGGCAGCCACGTGCAGCGGGGTTTGCGCTTTCGCCACCTGATTTGGATTGGCCCCATTGTCGAGCAACAATTTCACGACGTCGGCATGACCAGCCTTGTTGGCGGCGTAGAGTGGCGTCCTTTGCCAGCTGACCGGCAGGTTGACGTCCGCCCCGCGATTGATCAGAAGTTTTGCCAACTCGGCATTGCCGGCTTCGCAGGCGATATAGAGCGCAGTAACACCGTCTACTTCGTTGATAGCGGCTCCTTTGTCCAAGGCGGAAGCCACCCCTGCGACGTCGCCATGCCTGACAAGATCACCCAAGGCGCTCGCCTGGGCGGGCAGTGTCAAAAGCCAAAGAACCCACGAAACCCCTATCCCCCACATGCGCCGCTTGATCATTGCATCCTCTCTGATGAGTTCTGGGATTTTCAACGGCGAGACGGCATCATCGACAGCGTTGGCCGGGGTGCAATTACGCAGCCACCCGACATCGCTGCCGCGCAGAAGCTTGGCTCGCATTGCGGCACCGGCTCCCTGCAGGAGCGAATTTTAGCAGACGCTTATGTAAAGGCCAAGGAGTACGGCAGGTTATTCTTTGGTTTGTCGGCTTGAACTTCCGCGCGATGAACTCGAACAGAATATCGCAAATTCATCGAGACGCCGTGGGGGAAACTGGTGTCGCCCACACACACAATAGCTAAGCACTTGATTTTTTGGCGCACCCGACAAGATTCGAACTTGTGACCTCTGCCTTCGGAGGGCAGCGCTCTATCCAGCTGAGCTACGGGTGCTTCCCGGGAAACCGGAAAACGAACCGGCCAGTGAGCCGGCCAGCCACGGCTTCTTAGCGGAAGCAGACGCGCGCTTCAACGGCCAATTGGAATGGCGAGGCATTGAGGCCCGTGACCGCCAGCTTGGGCTTCGGCAGCAGCGGGCGACATCCCGGCGCCCGAAGCGAACGATCTCTCCGCCGCCGTTCTGGCAAGCGCGGCCTGGCTTGAGCGCGCTATCTCCTGAGCGAATGCCGCCGTCTCACCCCGCCATCTCGCTCTTCACCGCCCGCCGCCGCACCCCCCGCGCCGCGCGCTTCGGCTTCTTGGCGCCGGTAAGTTCGTGCATGGCGTCGAGCTGCATCTGCTGCATCTCGGCCAGCCGCTGCCATTGGCGCGAGATCAGGTAGTCGAGCTTTTCGTGCAGGTGCCGCACTTCCAGCTCGGCCTTCAGATTCACCCGGTAGTCGTTGAAGGAGCGCAGCCGGTCTTTTGCCTCCTGCCGCTTCTGGCTCATCATGATCACCGGCGCCTGGATGGCGGCGATGCAGGAGAGCAGGAGGTTGAGCAGGATGAATGGGTAGGGATCGAAGGCGGACGCCACGCCCTCGAACAGGTTGATGCCGATCCACAGGAACAGCACGCCGGCGAAGGAGATCAGGAACCACCAGCTGCCGCCGAACTCGGCCATGTTGTCGGAGACGCGGTCGGCGAAGGAGCGGTGCTCCTCGAATTCCTCTTCGGAGTTCTCCGAGATGGTGTCCTGCCTGGCGATCGATTCCACCACCTGGCGGTCGAGCTCGGAGAATTCGCCGTGCTCCTGCTGCAGCAGTTCCTCCATGTAGCGCATGCGGTAGCGGCCCAGCTCCTCGCGGCTGATGCGGGCGCCGCGCGGCAGGTCGGGATGGTCGGAGCGGATGCGGTCGGCAAGGCTCGGCCTGAGATCGTCGATGCGCACCAGGTCGCGCTTGCGGAACTTTCGGCCGCTGATCGCCGACGGCTTCTTCTTCGGCTTGACCCGCACTGCTCCCGGCACATGCGGTTCCGAATCCGGCACCTCCGGCGCTTCGAGGATCTCGTCGGCAGCCTCCTGCGCGTCTTCCGGAACGGTGGCCGCCTCGAAATATTCGCTGCCGGTCTCCTGCTGCTCGTTATCTTTCTGCTCGGGCGCTTTGGGGTCGCTGGCCATCGTCGGTGCTCCTGTCTTTCCGATACGATACGCCAAGCCGGCGCGGCATATCCATTGTCACGGTGAAATGCCGCATCTCTGTAAAGTTCTTGTGATGGGCGGGCGACGCAGCATGGCGCCCAGCAGCGATATGCATGCAGCACTCAGAGTGGCGCTGCCCTCCTCCGCCTCGAGCGAAAGAGATCCTTCGCCGGCGATTTGTTTTGTGACGATCTACTGTGATGGCAAACCCGGCAAACCGGACGGCGTCGAATCGGGAAGCGGAGAACCCGTCGGCTGCTGCCCGGCATACATCAGCCTCGGCTGCGCATCCGCCACGGTCGCCGTAAGACTGCGCTGGATCAGCGCCTCGACATGGTCGTTGCGCTGCCGTGCGCTGTCGGCGCCCATCACCACCACGATCAATTGGCGGCCGTCGGCGCTGTAGGACGTCACGATGTTGTAGCCGGAGGCGCGGATAAAACCTGTCTTGATGCCGTCGACGCCGCGCACGCGTCCCAGCATGTCGTTGTGGCCGCGCACCAGCCGGCCGCGGAACATGAAGTCGCTTTCGGAGAAATAGTGGAAATGCTGCGGGAAGCGGTGCCTGAGCGCGATTCCCAGCACCGCCATGTCGCGCGCGCTCGTCACCTGGCCGCCATCGGGCAGGCCGGAGGCGTTGCGGAAGATGGTGCTCGTCATGCCGAGCTGGCGCGCCTTGGCCGTCATCATGGCGGCGAACTGGTCCTCGCTGCCGCCCAGATATTCGCCCACCGCCACTGCCACGTCGTTGGCGGACTTGACCACGATCGCACGGATGGCGGAATCGACGTCGATCGTCTCGCCGGGCCGGAAGCGCAGCTTCGTCGGCGGCTGCGAGGCGGCGTGCCCGGAGACCGGAATCTGCGTCTCCTTGCTCACCCGGCCGCTCTCCAGCGCCTCGAACAGCAGATAGAGCGTCATCATCTTGGTCAGCGAGGCGGGATAGCGCTGCGCCGTCGAATTCACCTCGAACAGCTGCTTGCCGGTGCTGGCGTCGACCACGATCGCCGCATATTTCTGCGGCGCCGCCGGCACGGCCAGCACGCTTTCCGGGGGTGCCGCGGTGGTGCAGCCGGCGACCAGCATGAACAGCGCAAGCATGGCCAGCAATTTCTGGATGAGCGGAAAGGAACGCAGGTAGGACAAGACTGTTCTGGACGCGGCTGTTGCTGAGACGAGGCGAAGCTAGCCTAACCCGCCCGCCGCGTCCAACTGGTTAACCGCTGTGGCGGCGAGTTTGCCCAGCTTTCATGGCTTGTGCCGGGTTACTTTGCTTCCATGCCAAATCTAGGGCATTGGCGGTCACCGGCCCCCACTTTGCCTTCCACCCCAGCTTCCCGCTATGATGCCTTCATCGATTTGGGGGAATCGGCATGTCGGAAATCGCCACCGGTACGACCTCGCTGCTGCGGGCATCGCTAAGCCGCACCGGCAAATGGGCGGCGAGCTTTGCCTTTGTCAGCGGCGCGATCGGCGACGTGCTCAACCCGCTCGGGCCTTTCGCCGCCTATATTGCGCTGGGCGCGGCGGTCGCGGCGTTGGTCATCGCCATCGCCATGGTGCTGCGGCTGGTTCTGGCGGCGAGGGCCATGCCGGCGCTGATCTTCGCCACCAGTGCGGCTGCGATCGCCGCCGGCGTCTATGGCATCCAGCAGGAAACCAGTTCCCAGAACGGCGTCATCGCCGCCCTGGTGCCGGCGGTGGCCGAGCTGCAGCAGTCGCTGGGCATCGTTTCCGAGAAGGTGGCCAAGATCGAAAAGACCGTCACCGAGACGCAAAAGACGGTTGAGGCGGTGAAGCAGACCACCGACACGGTGGCGCAGAAGACGCAAGAGATCGCCTCCGCCCAGCAGCAGCAGGCGGCCCAGGGCGCCGAGACGCAGAAGACGGTCGAGGCGGTCAAGCAGACCGCCGACACCCTGGCTGCCGGGCAGAAGCAGCAGCAGGCCCAGGCCGACAAGCTGCAGGCGACGACCGAGCAGATCGCCGCGTCCATCGACGCAATAGCCAAGGGCTTCGCCCAGCTGTCCGCCCAGGGCGGCGCGATCGCCGACCCCAAACGCCCCGACGAGTTCTACCACAACGCCCGCGTCTATGAGCTGGCCGGCGATATGCTGAACGCCCGCCGCTCCTACCTCGCCTTTGCCGGCTTCGACGTCGACGCCATCGACCCCTACACGCGCTTTGCCACGCTGCTCCGCGTCCAGGACGGCAAGGCCGGCGCGCGCGAAGTGTTCGGCACCTTGGCCGAGAAGGCCAAGGCGCCGTCGATCAAGCTTGTCCATTTCCTGCAGTTCGACGACGCTCAGCGCCTCGACAAGCTCAACGCCTTCATATCGGCCAATCCGGACTATGCGCCGGCCTATTTCCTCGAGGCGCAGGAATTCTCCGAGGACCGTCTGGGCAGTCAGACGCTGGCCGACAAGCGTAGCGAGGCGCAGGCGCTGACCAAGTTCGTCTCCTATGAAAAAGACGGCGGCCTGCTCAAATATTTTGTCGACCAGACCCAGTTGGCCGACTGGCTGGACCGCAGCCGGACCCGGCTGGCCGCGCTCGGCGACGTGCTCGATCCGTCACGCTTCAGGCCGACGCTGACGCCGACGCGCTCCAATGCCGGCTGGTCGATGACGATCTCGCTGCCAGAACCGGCCACCGCTATTTCCTGGCGGCTCGGCGAAAGCGGCCCGTTCACCGACACCGGGCTGATGGCGATGAACGACCAGCGCACCGGCAAGCCGATGCCCAATCCCAGTTTCGAGCTGCCCGACAGCACCGCGGCCACCAGCATCGCGATAAAATATCTCGACATCAGGGGCCGCGAGACTGGTCCGTTCGACATCCGCTTCGATCCGGACACGGCCCTGCAGCAGGGCAACAAGCAGATCCTCGACCAGTTCTGGACCTCATGGATCGCCTTCGACGCCAGCGGTAACCACGGGCTGGTCTATTTCACGCAGATGCTGTCCTTCCGCTGCGCCATCAAGGAAGTGCGTTACAGCCTGAACGGCACCGCGCTCGACAAGACGCTTGCCATGCCGCCCTGCGATGCGAAGGACCCCTACGCCATCCCCGCCGACTACCAGCCCTACTTCAAGGTCAAGGACGAGGTGAATTCGATGGCCGTGCAGGTGACTTACACCGATGGCACGAAGTCGCCGGTGCGGGAGTATAAGCGGTAAAGGGCGGCGGACGTTGGGTGAGGCCGGGATCATGCAGCGCCGGCGGTCGACCGTGATCGACTCGCGCTACCGCTGCTAGACAAGCAATGATGCAAATTGCCAATCACCTCGCTTGCGCCGAGCGCCCTCAGCAGGCTTTGCTGGCGCCCCGAACGATTCGAGGTAGAACGATGGACGCGGTCACGATCGGTGCAAAGGGCATTTCGGTTTCGCTCGATCTGACGGTAGGCCATATCGCCGCCATGGAGGTCGAGGCCGACGGCCACGTCCTCAACCCGCTGCACCGCGCGCCCTGGGTCGGCGCGCCGCGCGAGACGCTGCCGCAAAACCTGCCTGAGGGCACGGTGCGGCTTTCGGGCGATTTCCTCTGCGCGCCGTTTTCCACCAGCGATGTCGAGGCCGCACCCCTGCATGGCTGGCCGGCCAACAGTGCGTGGGACGTCGTCGAGAACGGCGCCATTGCCGACGGCTGGCGGGCCGTGTTCCGCCTGCGGCGCAAGGTAATGGGCGCCAGCGTGGACAAGATTTTCACACTTCGCGACGGCAATCCGTTCCTCTATCAGGAACATGTCTTTTCCGGCGGCTCCGGCGCCATCTCCGTTGCGCATCATCCGATTACCGTGATGCGGGGCGGCGGGCGGCTCGGCTTCTCGCCGAAGCGCCTGGCGGTGACGCCGCCCACCCCGCTCGAGCCCGATCCGGCGCGCGGCCGTTTCCGGCTCGCCTATCCCGCCCGCGCCACCGATCTGACCCGGTTCCCGCTCGCCGCCGGCGGCACCACCGATCTTACCGACTACCGCATGGAGGACCGGCGCGAGGATTTCATCACTTTGGTCGAGGCCGATCACGGCGGACCGGGCTGGACGGCGCTCGCCCGCCGCGCCGAGCAGGACCTGGTGCTGGTGCTGAAGAACCCGGACGAGCTGCCGGTGACGATGCTGTGGTTCAGCAATGGCGGGCGCGACTACGCGCCCTGGAGCGGCCGCCATCTCGGCGTGCTCGGCATCGAGGACGGCCGTGCCGCGGTCGGCCATGCCGCGTCGCTCGGCGACAACTGGCTGAAGCATGAGGGCGTGGCGACGGCCTTCGCGCTGAACGAAGGGCGCAGCGTCTCCTTCCGCCATGTCATAGGCGTGGTTCCGGCTGCCGATACCGAGGCGCCGGTGAGCATCGAAACCGATAGTGGGGGAATGCGCATCCTTGGCTCTGATGGCACGGAGAAGGCGGTGCCATTTGACGGCGACTTCCTGCGTATCGGCCGTTCGGCTCCGGCTTGAACATTCGGGCCAGCCTTGAGGTCGTCATTCCAGGGCGAAGCAGGAGCGAAGCTCCGTCGCGCAGACCCTGGAATCCATGCCGTGACTTTCGCCGAAGGGCGCAACGGCGCAGAATTCTGAATCGCGGCGGAACATCCGAAGTCACGGAATGGATCCTCGGGTCTGCGCTGCGTTGCTACGCTCCTTGATCCGCCCATGGATGACGAAGGGATGGGCGCTCCAGCTAGTCGCGAAGGCACCGACTGGCCCGCAAGCGATCGAATCCCATCACCAAAGAGCAGGTTTGAAATTTCCGCCGACTGCCGCCAAGATGCGGCCGAAATCGCTTCCGGAAAGGCGCCGAATGTCCGAAATCGCCCATATCGCAGCCGCCATCTTCAAGCGTGCCGGCAAAGCCAAGCGCTTCATCGTAGCCATCGCCGGGCCGCCGGGATCCGGCAAGTCGACGCTGTCGGCGAACCTCAATGAATTGCTGCCCGAAGGCACATCCGAGGTCGTGCCGATGGACGGCTTCCACTATGACGACATCGTTCTCAACCGCCGCGGCCTGCGCTCGCGCAAGGGCGCGCCGGAGACCTTCGACTTCGCCGGCTTCGAGACGCTGTTGAAGCGCATCCGCTCCGGCGAGCCCGACATTGCCATTCCGGTCTTCGACCGCAGCATGGAATTGTCGCGCGCCGCCGCCGAGATCGTTTCCGCCGACACCAAATTCATCCTGGTCGAGGGAAACTACTTGCTGCTCGATGAGGAGCCGTGGTCGCGGCTGGCGCCGTTGTTCGACTTCACCATCTTCGTCGACGTGGCGCGGGGCGAGCTAGAGCGCCGGCTGATGGAACGCTGGCGCGGCCACGGCCGCTCCGACGAGGACGCCCGCGCCTGGATCGCCTCCAACGACATGCCCAACATCGAACGGGTGCTGGCACGGCGCAGGGCAGCCGATCTGGTTATTGGTTAACCCGCTCAATTTTCAATATTTTCGGGCGGGAACCTTAAGAGTTCCGGGCCGTTATGGCCGATAAGAAAAAGGGAACCGTCCGATGGCAGCCAAGACCAGAAAACCCGCGCCTGCAAGAAGCAGGACCAGTCAGTCCAGGGCGACGCAGGCGAAGGCCGGCGCCGGCCCGGCGGTTGCCGAGCGCTCCAAGGACGCCAAGCCGAGCTTCGGCAAGGCGGCGCCCAAGAAGGTAGTGCCCGGCGCCACGCACAAGGTCGCCGCGAAGCCGGCAAAGCCGCACAAGCCGGCGGCGAGCAAGGCCGGACCGATCCGGGCCGTGGCAAGCGCTGCAACCGGCGCGGTGGTCGCCACTGCGCGCCTTGCAGCCTCCGTGCTCGGCCGCGGCGGTGCCAAGGCCAAGACCAAGTAAAACCGGCTCTCAGCCTCGCGCCGGGACGGTCAGGCCTCTCTGCACGGCGGGTCGGGCGAGGCCGCGCTCCAGCCATGCAGCGACACCAGGAAAATCATCGAAGCCGACGAGATCGCGCGCCTCGTAGAAACCGATCAGGTTGCGCATCCAGCCGAGGGTCGACACGTCGGCAATCGTGTAGTCGTCATCCATGATCCATTGCCGGCCCTTCAGCCGCGTCTCCAGCACGCCGATCAGCCGCCGCGACTCGTCGCGGTAGCGTTCCAGCGGCCGCTTGTCGGCGATCTCGCGCCCGGCGAATTTGTTGAAAAAGCCGACCTGCCCGAAGATCGGCCCGATCGAGGCCATCTGGAAGAACACCCACTGGATTGTCTCGTAGCGCCGGATCGGGTCGGCCGGAATGAGCTTGCCGGTCTTGTCGCTGAGGTAGAGCAGGATGGCGCCCGATTCGAACAGGCCGATCGGCCTGCCGCCGGGGCCGCCGGGGTCGATCATGGCCGGTATCTTGCCGTTCGGGTTGAGCGACAGGAATTCCGGCGTCCAGCTCTCATTCTTGCCGATGTTGACCGGATGCGCCTCGTAAGGCAGCCCGATCTCCTCCAGCGCGATCGAGATCTTCACGCCGTTCGGTGTCGGCCATGAATAGAGCTGGATGCGGTCGGGATGCTTGCCCGGCCAGCGCTGGGCGATCGGGAATGCGGACAGGTCGGTCATCGAAGGCTCCAGCTTGCGCGGAGAGGCGCGGGGCAGCATCGCAAGGAACTACCGCATGTCGCGCAAAGCTGTGCAGCGGGTTTTGCGAAAATGACATGCACAAAAATGAAGCCCGGCTGGGCGGTATCAGACCGCCTTGAAGGCCAGCACCGCATTGGTGCCGCCGAAGGCGAAGCTGTTGCTGAGCGCAGCACGCACCTTGCGCTCGCGCGCCGTGTTCGGCGTCACGTCGAGATCGCAGTCGGGGTCGGGCTCGCGGAAATTCGCCGTCGGCGGCACGACCCCGTCGCGGATGGCCATGATGCAGGCGATCATCTCCAGCCCGCCCGACGCGCCGAGGCAGTGCGCGTGCATGGACTTTGTCGAAGAGACCGAGAGTCCGCGCGTGTGCTCGCCGAAGACGCGCTTGATCGCCGCCGTCTCGATCTGGTCATTGGCCTTGGTGCCGGTGCCGTGCGCGTTGAGATAGTCGATATCTTCCGGATTGAGCCCGGCATCCGCCAGGCAAAACCGCATCGCCGCCTCCGGTCCCTCGACGGTCGGCGCGACGATGTCGGAGGCGTCGGCCGACAGGCCGGTGCCGGCGATCTCGGCCAGGATGGTGGCACCGCGCGCCGTGGCGTGATCGTAGCTTTCCAGCACCGCCATGCCGGCGCCTTCGCCGAGCGACAGGCCCTGGCGGTCGGCCGAGAAGGGCCGGCACGTATCGGGCGAAAGCACTCTGAGCGCTTCCCAGCCCTTGAGCACGCCCCACACCAGCGGCGCCTCGGTGCCGCCGGCGACCATCACGTCGGCGCGGCCGAGCCTGATCTGGTCGACGGCGCTGGCGATGGCGTGATTGGCCGACGAGCAGGCCGAGGTGACGCCGAACACCGGGCCGCGCAGGCCGAGATTCATGCTGACCTGGCCGGCTGCCGCACCCGGCATCACCTTCGGCACGGTGAAGATGGCGGCGCGGCTGCGCCCATCCACCAGGATCGCGCGATAATTCTCCTCGATGGTCTCGAAGCCGGCGACGCCGACGCCGACGACGGCACCCATCCGGTAGGTGTTGTCGGCATGCGCCGCCAAGCCGGACTGCCGCATGGCTTCCCGGGCGGCGATCACCGCCAGCAGGCTGAAGCGGTCCATCGACACCAGTTGCTTGCGGTCGATGCCGTGGTCCGGCAACGTCTTGACTTCGCAGCCGACCTTCACCTTCAAATCATGCAGGAACGGATTCTCGATCGTGCCGATCGCCGAGCGGCCGGCGCGCATTTCGTTCCAGATGGCGGGCACATCGTTGCCGAGCCCGCATATCCCGCCAATGCCGGTGATGACGACGCGTTTCAGCATGCAGTCAGGCTTTTTTCGCGATCAGCGCGCGAACCGCCTCGACCATGTCGCCGACGTTCTTCAGGTTGCTCCAGGCATCGACCGTGTTCATCTCGATCTCGATGCCGTATTTCTCCTCGAGATCGAAGATGATCTCGGTGAGCTCCAGCGAATGGATTCCCAGCGTGTTGAGGTCGGTGCTGGTGGTGATTTCCTCGCCCCCGGTCTCGGCATGAGCCTTGATCTTCTCGATGATTTCGGTCGCCAGCTGGTCAGCCATTCGGTTCCTTCCCCTGTCGTTTCCCGACGCCAACGGATCAGCGCCCTTTGATCCCGGATCTGCGAACGTCGTCGCCTTCTACCTCGCCAGGCACCGCGTGACGCTCCAGGGTGGCTTCCCTCTATAGAAACCGAAACAATGTCAAGCAACAAGCTCTATATCGACAAAGCGGCCGGAGTGCTTAACGTTGGCGCCGTGGACATGATCGACGATAGCTTGCCTCGCTTGACCGCGAACCCGACGCCGGCCACTCAACGGGTTGCCGGGCGAGCCAGGCTTTTCTGCGGCAGAGCCGGCGGCCGCACGCGTCTTCAACGGCTTTATCAGGACGGATCGGCCAAGATCCGCATGCCCGCCGTGCGGGGTGATCCGCTGGAGGCCGTGCTGATCAACACCGCCGGCGGGCTGACCGGCGGCGACCGGCTGGCCTGGGAGGTGAAGGTCGATGCCGGCGCGTCGGTCTCCATTACCACCCAGGCGTGCGAGAAGGTCTATCGGGCGGCCTCGGACCGGGCCGAGACCCGCGTCGATCTCGGCGTCGGCGCTGGTGGCCGCCTCGCCTGGCTGCCGCAGGAGACAATCGTCTTCGACCGCGCGGCCTTCGCCCGCACGCTGGATGTCGAGCTCGCCGCCGGCGCCGAAGCGCTGCTGCTGGAGGCCACGCTTTTCGGCCGGCTCGCCATGGGCGAGCGCATGATTGCCGGCAGCTTCCATGACCGTTGGCGGATCCGCCAGGAAGGCGCCCTGGTCCATGCCGAAGATTTCCGCATCGAACCTGAGATAGCGGCCAGGCTTCAGCACCCGGCGGTGGCTGGCGGGGCGGTGGCCATTGCGACGCTGCTCCTGGTCTCACCGCGCGCCGAGATGCTCCTCGAGCCGGCACGCACGATCATTGCAGACCGGGGCGGCGCCAGTTTCTGGAGCGTCGGCCGATCTGGCAAGCTTCTTGCGAGGCTTGCCGCCGGCGATGGCTACCGGCTCCGCAAGCGGCTGGTACCGCTCATCGAGCTGCTCAACGGGCAGGCTGGCCTGCCCAAATTATGGTCACTCTGACCTCGAATGGTTTGGTTTTGAATACTGGAAAGACGCATGAATTTGACGCCGCGTGAAAAGGACAAGCTGCTCATCGCCATGGCGGCGATCGTGGCGCGCAAGCGGCTGGAACGCGGCGTCAAGCTCAACCACCCCGAGGCGATTGCTTTAATCACCGACTTCGTCGTCGAGGGCGCCCGCGACGGCCGCCCCGTGGCCGAGCTGATGGAAGCCGGCGCCCATGTCGTCACCCGCGCACAGGTCATGGACGGCATTGCCGAGATGATCCACGACGTCCAGGTCGAGGCGACGTTTCCCGACGGCACCAAGCTGGTGACAGTTCACGAACCGATCAGGTGAGGAGAAGCGCAATGCTGGAGCTCAGGCCTAACTGCGAATGCTGCGACAAGGACTTGGCACCCGATGCCACGGACGCCGTGATCTGCACCTTCGAATGCACTTTCTGCGCCGACTGTGCCCAGAATGTGCTGGGGGGCGTCTGCCCGAACTGCGGCGGCAATTTCTCGCCCCGGCCGATCCGGCCGGCGGCAAAACTGGAGAAATATCCGGCCTCGACCAGACGCGTGCTCAAGGCCGAGGGCTGCGGCCCCGCCAAGGCCGCCTGACCCGAAAACGTTCAGAAGGAAGGCTATGATGATCTTCGGTTCGACGATACGCACCACGCTTGCAGCCATCCTGCTCGTGGCAGCCGTGATGCCCGCCTATGCCCATGTCGGAATCGGCACCACCTCCTCTTTCACCGCCGGCTTTGAGCATCCGATGTCCGGCCTCGACCATGTGGCGGTGATGATCGCCGTCGGCCTGTGGGCAGCGCTGAAAGGCGGCAGGGCAGTTTGGGCATGGCCGCTTGCCTTCGTCGGCGTCATGCTGGCCGGCGCCGCGCTCGGAATGCTGCAGGTGCCGGTTCCCTTCGTCGAGCCGGGCATTCTCGCCTCCGTCGTGGCGCTCGGCCTGCTTGTGGCTCTGGCGGTAGACCTGCCGGTCTCGGCAGGTGTCGCGATCATCGGCCTATTTGCTCTCTTCCATGGCCATGCGCACGGCACCGAAGTGCCGGAGACAGCAGCCGGCCTCGAATACGTGGCCGGCTTCGCCGTTGCGACGGCGCTTCTGCACGCCGTCGGCATCACGGCAGCACTCGGGCTCGGGACGCGGTTTCGTGGCCTGACCCGCGCCGCCGGTGCCTCCTGCGCGGCGGTCGGCATTGGCCTCGCCTTCGGCGTGCTGTGAGGTTCGTGATGATCCCCGGCGAAGTCGTCACGGCAGAAGGCGAGATCGAGCTCAACAAGGGCCTGCCGACGGTCACGCTGAAAGTCGCCAACAGCGGTGATCGGCCGATCCAGGTCGGCAGCCACTATCATTTCTTCGAGACCAACGCAGGCCTGAAGTTCGCTCGCGAACGCGCGCGCGGCATGCGGCTCGACATCGCCGCCGGCACGGCCATGCGCTTCGAGCCTGGGCAGGAGCGCGACGTGACGCTGGTGCCGCTCGGCGGTAAGCGCGAGGTCTTCGGATTTCAGCAGAAGGTGATGGGCAAGCTGTGAGGTCTGCCCCGATGCTTCGATCACTTCGCCGGCTTGGCAGCCGCGTAGATGACGATCTTGCCGGGATCGTCGAATTCGACGGCGAGGACATCCTCGGTCAGCACGCGGCGGGAATCGATGGCGTTGAACAGCAGCGCGTTCGCCTCGATCTCCTGGCGCAGTTGCGCGACGTCGTCCTTGTGCTGCCGTACCTTGCTCTCGATCGCCGGCGGCGGACCGCCTTCGCTGCGCGCGGCGTCGGTCAGGAACACGATATCGACCTTGTCGAGCTTGGACGTCTTGCGCACCGCGCTGATGTTCTCGCGCGTCCGGTCGATCGCCGAGCTGACTTTTCCGATCTCGGCGTTCGTGCTGGCCTCTTCCTGGTTGACGGCGGAGCCGACGATCCTGTTGACGGTCTCGGTGCTTTCCGGGCCCTGCGCGAAGGCAGGTGTCGCGAGTGCCGCGACGAAGGTCGCGGCGATAAAAGGTCGGCTCTTGAACGGGCTGATCGCCATCGTCCGCTCCTGACAGGGTTCGTTGCGGGGCGCGAGCTGGCGCGAAAAAAGCAAAACGATTCCTCTCGGGCGAAGGTTCCTTGCGTCGTTGGACGGGCGGGCCGAAATCCGACCCGCCCCGGCGCGCGATCAGCTCGCCTTCTTGGTGATCAGGGTCAGCGCCCCGTTCGGCTGCATGCTGGCGGCGATCACCTGCGCCGACGTGATGCCCTTGGCTTCCAGCGCGGACTTCACCTTGGGCGTGGCGTCGATCGACTTGCGCAATGTCTGCAGGCCGGCGTCGCCGCGCTGCGCGACGATCTGGTTGACCTGGGTCTGCGTGTCCTTGGGCAGTTCGGTGATGTCGACGATGCTGACGCTCTGGATGGATGGCACGCCCGGCTGGGCCTTCGGCGTGGCCGGCTCAGCCGGCGCTGGGCGGGGTTGCGGGGTCGGCTGTTGCTGAGCGTTTGCAGCGCCCGCCAGCATCAGGGTGGCGGCCGCGGCCAAGAGTATCGTCTTGCGCATGGATATTCCTTCCATCGGTTGGGCAAACGGTTGTTTTGGGCTGACTCGGCCACCTCAACCGCCAAATGGGTACGCAAAGTGTCGCCGAGCGGGTCATTGCGTGACCATTGGATGGCGACAATGTGCGGCCCAAATTCGATCGAACTTCATTTCGGGAGCAATCGCTGATGGCCAGAATTAGCCGCGCCGCCTATGCGCAGATGTACGGCCCGACCGTCGGCGACAAGGTACGGCTGGCCGACACCGAACTCTTCATCGCGGTCGAGGAGGACTTCACCGTGCATGGCGAGGAGGTGAAGTTCGGTGGCGGCAAGGTCATCCGCGACGGCATGGGCCAGAGCCAGGCCGCGCGGGCTGAGGGCGCGGTCGACACCGTGATCACCAACGCACTGGTCGTCGATGCGCTGGCCGGCATCGTCAAGGCCGACATAGGGCTGAAGGACGGGCGCATCGCGGCCATCGGCAAGGCCGGCAATCCGGACACCCAAGCCGGCGTCACCATCATCATCGGTCCCGGCACCGAGATCATCGCCGGCGAGGGCAAGATCCTGACCGCCGGTGGCTTCGACGCGCATATCCACTTCATCTGCCCGCAGCAGATCGAGGAAGCGCTGATGAGCGGCATCACGACGATGCTCGGCGGCGGCACCGGTCCTGCGCATGGCACCTTGGCGACCACCTGCACGCCGGGTCCCTGGCACATGGCGCGCATGATCCAGTCCTTCGACGCCTTCCCGATGAACATCGGCTTGGCCGGCAAGGGCAATGCCTCCCGGCCGGCAGCGCTCGAGGAAATGGTGCTTGCCGGCGCCTGCTCGCTGAAGCTGCATGAGGACTGGGGCACGACGCCGGCCGCGATCGACTGCTGCCTGTCGGTCGCCGACGCCTATGACGTGCAGGTGATGATCCACACCGACACGCTGAACGAATCGGGCTTCGTCGAGGATACGGTCGCGGCGATCCAGGGTCGCACCATCCATGCCTTCCACACCGAAGGCGCCGGCGGCGGACATGCGCCCGACATCATCAAGGTCTGCGGCCTGCCCAACGTCATTCCGTCCTCGACCAATCCGACCCGGCCCTACACGGTGAACACCCTCGCCGAGCATCTCGACATGCTGATGGTCTGCCACCATCTGTCGCCCTCGATCCCCGAGGACATCGCCTTTGCCGAAAGCCGCATCCGCAAGGAAACGATCGCGGCCGAGGACATACTGCACGACCTCGGCGCCTTCTCGATCATCTCCTCCGACAGTCAGGCCATGGGCCGCGTCGGCGAGGTGGCGATCCGCTGCTGGCAGACCGCCGACAAGATGAAGCGCCAGCGCGGCGCGCTGCCTGAGGAAACCGGCGACAACGACAATTTCCGCGTCCGCCGCTACATCGCCAAATACACCATCAACCCGGCCATCGCGCATGGCCTGTCGAAGGAGATCGGCTCGGTGACGGTGGGCAAGCGCGCCGACCTCGTGCTGTGGAATCCCGCCTTCTTCGGCGTCAAGCCGGAGATGGTGCTGGTCGGCGGCTCGATCGCCGCAGCACCCATGGGCGACCCCAACGCCTCGATCCCGACGCCGCAGCCGATGCATTACCGGCCGATGTTCGGTGCCTATGGCAAGGCGCTGACCAACTCCTCGGTGACTTTCGTCTCCAGGGCCGCCTTCGATGCCGGCCTGCAGGGCAGGCTGGGCGTGGAGAAGGCCATGGTCGCGGTCGAGAACACGCGCGGCGGCATCGGCAAGCGTTCGATGGTGCTGAACGACGCCACGCCGCATGTCGAGGTCGACCCGGAAACCTATGAGGTCCGCGCCGACGGCGAGCTGCTGACCTGCGAGCCGGCGACGGTGCTGCCGATGGCGCAGCGGTATTTCCTGTTCTAACGCTGTTCGATTTGGTCCATCTGCGGCTCTTCGACATCTTCATTTGACCGCCATTGGTCTGACGGCTGGGATGGTCTAGGGTCCGGAAAAAGGCAAAGATTCAACAATGTACAAAGCTGTCGGATCGCGAGGCTCACGGGTCAGCCGTGTGCTGTGGATGCTCGAGGAACTCGGTCAGCCCTACGAGTTCGTCGAGGTCAAGCTGCGCTCGCCGGAGGCCTTTGCGCTCAATCCTTCCGGCAAGGTGCCGATCCTGATCGACGGCGATCTGAGGATCACGGATTCGGCGGCGATCTGCGTCTATCTGGCGGACAAGCATGCGGAAAAGGGCATGGGCGCCGGTCCCGGTCTCGCCGGCCGCGCCGAGATGGATTCCTGGATGCATTTTGCCCAGTCGGAATTCGAGGCGCCGTTGTGGAACAAGCTGCGTCACCGCTTCATCTTGCCCAAGGAGCTGCGGGTCGATGTCGGCCCGGCCGCGGCCCATGATTTCGCTTCCGAGGTGAAGGCGCTGAATCGGCGGCTTGGCGACAAGCCGTTCGCGCTTGGCGACCGCTTCTCGGCCGTCGATGTCCTGCTCGGCGACATGGGCGGTTGGGCACGCGCCGGTCGATTCCCGATCGAATCCGAACGGGTCAAGGCCTATTTTGATCGCGTGCTGTCGCGACCCGCTCGTGCAAGATCGCAGGCTAATGGCGGAGCCATGAAATGAAGCTCAACATCACCACCGATTTCACCAAATTCCCGCGCGCCGTCCGGGTGTTATCCGCCGGGGCGGCGGAAGCGGTGGCACCCTATGACCAGGCCGTGCTGGCGCATGACGAGCGGCATCTGCGCCGCCGCGCCATCGAAACGGCAACTGGCAGCAAGGTGTTGGTCGATCTGCCCGAACCGGTGGCGCTCAACAATGGCGACCGGCTGGTGCTGGAGGACGGCCGGCAGCTCGAGATTATCGCCGCGCCGGAAGAGGTCTACGACGTCCGCGCCCGCGACGCCGTGCATCTGACCGAACTCGCCTGGCATATCGGCAATCGCCATCTCGCAGCGGCGATCGAGGAGGACCGCATCCTCATCCTGCGCGACCATGTCATCAAAGCGATGCTGGAAGGGCTTGGCGCTGTGGTGCGCGAAGTGTCCGAGCCGTTCAGTCCGGTACGCGGCGCCTATTCCGGACATGGTCACGACCATGGCGGCCACGCGCATGACCATCATCACCATCATCACGGTCATGACCGCCATGAGCATGGTCATGATCACCATCACCATGACTGAGCAGCCGTCCGGCATAGCGCTGCTGCGGCTGATGGCCTGGCTGTCGCCGTCCTTTCCGGTCGGGGGCTATTCCTACAGCCATGGTATCGAGCGCGCCGTGCATGACGGGCTGATCTCAGATCGCGACGATCTTGCCGGCTGGCTGGAGACGCTGGTCGAGATGGGCTCCGGTTGGAACGATGCGGTGCTGTTCGCCGAAAGCTGGCGGCGGGCGCGGGACGGCGGCGATCTGGCGGAGCTTGCCACGCTTGCAGAGGCGCTTGCCGGTTCAAAGGAGCGCCACCTCGAAACCATGCTGCAGGGCGCGGCCTTTCTCAAGGCCGCATCCGCATGGCCATGCCCGGCGCTGGAACGCCTGCCGAGCGACTGTCCCTATTGCGTTGCGGTCGGCGCCGTTGCCGGCAGCCATGGCATCGGCCTTGCCGAGGCGCTTTCCGCCTTTCTGCAGGCGTTCTTCTCCAATCTCCTGCAGGCCGCGATCCGGCTCGGCGTCCTCGGTCAGGTTGATGCCACATCATTGTTGGCCGGCTTCGAGCCTTTGGCACTTGCGACGGCGACCCGCGCGGCGAGGTCCTCGCTTGACGATCTCGGCGGCTCGGCCTTCGTGTCGGACATCATGGCCATGCAGCACGAAACCCAATATTCGCGACTGTTCCGCTCATGATCATCCTTGCCTTGATCATCTCCTTGGTTCTGCTTCTGATCACCACGCTGCATGTCTATTGGGGCCTCGGCGGCATCTGGCCGGGCACGGACGCCAAATCCTGCGCCCGTGCCGTCGTCGGCTTTCGCGGCGTCGACGAGATGCCGTCGCCCGTGGCGAGCTTCGCGGTTGCCGCTTGCCTTGCGCTTGCTACGCTCTGGCCGCTGGCGCTCGCAGGTCTATTCGCCACGCCCTTTCCGAGAGAGGGGCTCGCCACCACCGCCTTGCTCATCGGCCTCGTCTTCCTCGGCCGCGGCATAGCCGGCTTCACGCCCTGGTGGCGCCGGCTTGCGCCGGAGCAGCCTTTCGCCCGGCTCGACCAGCGCCTTTATTCGCCGCTCTGCCTGCTGATCGGGGCAGGCTTCGCGGTTCTCGCCATCACGGAGTTTCCGGCATGAGCCAGCCCAACGGTCCCCTTCGCATCGGCATCGGCGGCCCCGTCGGTTCCGGCAAGACGACGCTGACCGAAAAGCTCTGCAAAGCTCTGCGCGACCAGTTCTCGATCGCCGTCGTCACCAACGACATCTACACCAAGGAGGACGCCATGATGCTGGCGCGCCTGCAGGCTCTGCCGGAGGATCGCATCGTCGGCGTCGAGACCGGCGGCTGTCCGCATACGGCCATTCGTGAGGACGCCTCGATCAACCTGCGGGCCATCGCCGAGCTGAACAAGAAGTTCCCCGGCCTCGACATTGTTTTCATCGAATCCGGCGGCGACAATCTCGCCGCCACCTTCTCGCCGGATCTCGCCGACCTGACGCTTTACGTCATCTCGGTCTGCCAGGGTGAGGAGATCCCGCGCAAGGGCGGCCCGGCCATCACCCGCTCCGATTTCCTCATCATCAACAAGAGCGACCTCGCGCCCTATGTGAACGTCAACCTCGACGTGATGGAGGCGGATGCCGCCCGCATGCGCGGCAAACGGCCGTTCGCCTTCACCGATCTATCGCGCGGCAAGGGCTTGCAGGAGGTGATCGACTTCATTGTCGAGCATGGCGGGCTGCAATCGGCGCGGCTTGGAGCGATCCCGGAAAAAATGCACAGCGGTTTTCCGTCCGGAACTGCGTAAAATGACTATTGGAAGCAGCCAGCGTCTTCGGACACCGAACTGCGTGACGGCCTGACCCACCAGTTTGCGGTTGCTGGCCACCGCCTTGCACGGCATGCTCCGGGACACCGGAGGATTTGCGATGAGCCTTGCCCGCCTGCAGAAGACCAACCTGCCTTACTACGAAGAGCGTGTCGATCTCGCGGCCGCCTTCCGCTGGACCGCGCGCCTGAACATGCATGAGGCGGTGGCCAATCACTTCTCGCTGTCCGTCAACGAGGACGGCACCAAGTTCCTGATGAACCCGAACCAGGTACATTTCTCGCGCATCAAGGCGAGCGACCTGCTCCTGATCGACGCCAGCGACCCCGACACGCTGTCCGGCCCCAACGCCCCGGACCCGACCGCGTGGGGCCTGCACGGCGCCATTCATCGCAACGTGCCGCATGCGCGCTGCGTCATGCATGTGCATTCGATCCACGCTACGGTTCTTGCCTCGCTGGCTGACTCGACGCTGCCGCCGATCGACCAGAACTCGGCGATGTTCTTCAATCGCCATGTCGTCGATGCCAACTATGGCGGGCTGGCTTTCGAGGAAGAGGGCGAGCGCTGCTCGCAGCTTCTCAACGACCCAAAGGTCAAGGTGATGGTCATGGGCAATCACGGCGTGATGGTCATCGGCGACACTGTCGCCGACACCTTCAACCGCATGTTCTATTTCGAGCGCGCCGCCGAGACCTACATCAAGGCGCTGTGGACCGGCCGCCCGTTGCGCAGGCTCTCCGACGAGATCGCGGAAAAGACGGCCAGCGAGATGGACGACTATCCCGGCCAGGCCGAGCGCCATCTTTCCGAGCTGAAGGCGATCCTCGACGAGGAGGAGCCCGCCTACCGGAATTGAAGCTTCTTGCTTCTCCCGTCACCATACGGGGAGAAGGTGCCCGAAGGGCGGATGAGGGGCGGTAGCGACCTTGCGACTCGTTCAGAGTCCGAGTTCGGCTCGCAGCTCTTCGGCGCTGTTGATGACGATGGCGCCGGGGGGCCCTTCCATCGGCGCCTCCGGCCAGAAGATCGTCTTCATTCCCGCCGCAAGTCCCGCCATGGCGCCGGTATGGCTGTCGTCGACGGCGACCGCATCCGCCGGATCGACACCGGCGAGGTAGGCGGCGCGCAGGAAGGGCTCCGCATGCGGCTTGCCTTGGCGCACGTCGTTGCGGCTCACCGTATGCATGCCGGGATAGACGAGACCGACCGCGCTGAGATTGGCGTCGACGATCAGCCGGTCGGAATTGGACACCACGGCCTGCTCGATTCCCTGCGCCCGCAATTCGTGGAACACTTCGATCGCGCCCGACCGTGGCCTCAGCGTTTCGGCCAATGGCAGGTAGTGGTCGTATTTGCGCACGATCCAGTCGTCGAAGGGCAGGTCGAGGCCGAACTCGTCGCGCAGCATCTCGTACACCGGCCAGGCGGCGATGCCGAGCACGCGCTCATGCAGGTTGGTCGGCGGCGCGATGCCGACGCTGCGCAGCGCGGCGATCAGCGCCGCCTCGTGCAGCGGCTCGCTGTCGACCAGCGTGCCGTCCATATCCCAGAAAACCGCTCTCGGCGTCATGCAAGGCTCCTTTGCCGATCCCCTTAATGGGTTTCGCCACCGAGATAAACCGCCCTGCCGTCGATTGGCGGGCTGGAAGCGCCTTGATGCTGGAACTGGCTTGGTGACTCAGATCGGCCGGTCAGCCTTCCCGGTAATAGTAGCTGTAGCCGTTGAGTGCCGGCGCGCCGCCGAGATGGGCGTAGAGCACTTTCGAACCTGCCGGGAAGAAGCCCTGGCGTGTGAGATCGATGAGGCCCTGCATCGATTTTCCTTCATAGACAGGGTCGGTGATCATGGCCTCGGTGCGCGCCGCAAGCCGGATCGCCTCGTTGGTTTCCTCCGATGGCACACCGTAGGCCGGATAGGCGTAGTCGGGATTGATGACGATTTCGTCTTCGCGGACCTTGCGGCCGAGGCTGACCAGTTCGGCGGCGTTGTCGACGATCTGACGCACCTGGGCGCGGGTCTGCTCGAGCGTCCCTGAGGCGTCGATGCCGATCACGCGATCCGCCCGGTCCTGCGCGGCGAAGCCGACGATCATGCCGGCCTGGGTAGACCCGGTAACGACGCACACGATGATATAGTCGAACTTGAAGCCGAGTTCCGCTTCCTGTTGCGCCACTTCCTCGGCGAAGCCGATATAGCCCAGCGCGCCATATTTGTGCACCGAGGCGCCCGCCGGAATCGGATAGGGCTTGCCGCCGGCGTCCTTCACCGACTGGATGGCGTCCTCCCAGCTCTTGCGGATGCCGATGTCGAAACCGTCATCGACCAGCCGGCTGTCGGCGCCCATCAGGCGCGTCATCAGGATATTGCCGACGCGATCATAGACGGCGTCGTAGTGCGGCACCCACTTCTCCTGGATGACGACGCACTTCATCCCGAGCTTGGCGGCCGTCGCCGCTACCATTCGCGTGTGATTGGACTGAACGCCGCCGATCGACACCAGCGTGTCGGCGCCCGAGGCGATCGCGTCCGGCACGATATATTCGAGCTTGCGCAGCTTGTTGCCGCCCATCGCCAGGCCGGAATTGCAGTCGTCGCGCTTGGCATAGACCTGCACCTTGCCGCCAAGCGCCGCGGTCAGCCGCGGCAGATGCTCGATCGGCGTCGGGCCGAAAGTGAGCTTGTAGCGTTCGAATTTCTCCAGCAGCGACATCGACCAGGCTCCGAAAAATGACATTTGGAAAGATAAGCAAAAGCTCGCGAAAGGTGCTCTCAATCTTCAAGGGCTCCTTTGCTTGCCAGCTATGCCGTGATACAGATTTCGCAGCATTCGATCATTTGGCAGCCAAATTTTGGAAGAATCTTTCACAACGACTCTCGATCGCGTCGACGTCAGGATTTTGCGCGCGCTTCAGGCGGAAGGCCGGCTCACCAATGCCGAACTCGCCGTGCGCGTGAATGTCAGCCCCGCGACATGCCATCGGCGTACCCAGCGGCTCTTCGAGGAGGGCTATGTCACCGGCGTCAGGGCGGAGGTTTCGCCGGCCGCCGTGGGGCTGGGAACGCTGGTCATGGTCGGCGTCGTTCTCGACCGCTCGACGCCGGAGAGTTTCGCCGCCTTCGAGAAAGCGGTGCTGACCATGAAGGACGTGCTCGATTGCAATCTGGTGGCCGGCGACTTCGACTACCTGCTGAAGATCCGCGTCCGCGACATGGCGGATTTCAACAAGCTGCACGGGCAGAAGCTGATCACGCTGCCGGGCGTCAGGCAGATACGCACCTTCTTCGTCCTCAAGGAGGTCAAGGAGAACGCGCGCCTGCCGTTTTGACGGCCCTATGCGGAGGAACGTCTCCCGCGGCCGCTGCAATTTCAGGCAAGCAAATGCTCTTTCAATAGACAATTGCGCATGGCTGCATTCGCTGTAAGCTATGCGCAGTTTCGGGGAGGCGGACGTGAACGCGCGACAGGAAGCCGGCAGCACAAGGTTGGACGACGCCGCGCGCGCCGGCTGGCTCTATTATGTTGCCGGCAACACGCAGGACCAGATCGCCGCGACGCTGGGTATTTCCAGGCAGACGGCACAGCGTCTCGTGTCGCTGGCCGTCTCCGAAGGGCTGATCAAGGTCAGGGTCGATCATCCGATCGCCAACTGCCTCGACCTCGCTGCACGGCTCAAATCACGCTTTGCGCTCGATCTGGTCGAGGTGGTGCCGAGCGATCCGACCTCGTCCTCGACCACGATCGGCGTCGCCGAGGCGGCCGCCGCCGAGATCGAACGGCGGCTGCGCTCGCCGACGCCCATCGTCATGGCGATCGGCACCGGCCGCACGCTGAAGGCGGCAATCGAGCAGCTTCCGCCGATGGAGTGCCCGCAGCACAAGGTCGTGTCGCTGACCGGCAACATCTCGCCGGACGGTTCGGCGGCCTTCTACAACGTCATCTTCACCATGGCCGACCGCGTCAAGGCGCGCTCCTTTCCGATGCCGCTGCCGGTCATCGCCTCCTCGCCGGAAGAGCGCGAGATGCTGCTCAACCAGCCGATGATCCAGCCGACGCTGGCGCTGGCGGCGGAGGCCGACGTCACCTTCGTCGGCATCGGCGATCTCGGCCCGAAAGCGCCGCTCTATGAGGACGGTTTCATTTCCGAAACGGAACTGAAGGCGCTGCAGAAGGCCGGCGGCGTCGCCGAGATCGTCGGCTGGGTGTTCGATCGCGAGGGTCGCATGATCGAGGGCATCACCAACGACCGGGTGTCGTCGGCCGCGCTGCCTTCGCGCGAGAAGTCCCTGGTCATTGCGCTCGCCATGGGCGAGCGCAAGCTGCCGGGTATCCTGGCCGCCGTGAACCGGCGGCTGGTCAACGGCCTCATCACCGATGAGCGCACGGCGGCGGCCTTGCTCGGGAGCTGATCGCTGATAAAAGAGAGCTGGCTACTTGTGGCGCCCGAGCGGATCGTTGCCGTCGAGAAAGCCCATGTCCCGCTGCAGATGCGGCGACAGTTCCCTGACGTCGATATATCCGCGCCTGCGGCGCGAAAATCGTGAAAACTCGCGCGTCAGCGCGGAAAACCAGCCATTCGCAGGGATCGAAACGAGCTTTTCCTGAAGCGTGGTCATGGTCGTCAGCCTCCGCTAGACTTGAATTGGACGGATCGTCGACCTCAGATATCGGCTCGATTGGCCATTGCTTCCAATCAAACGTCGATCATGACCCATAAAGAGGCCTTATGCCCGAACTCACCGCCCGGCAGAATGTCCAGCTCCCGCCGCTGCAGGCGATCCGGGTGTTCGAGGCGGTGGCGAGGCACCTCTCCTTCACCAAGGCCGCCGAGGAGCTCGGCATGACTCAGGCCGCCGCGAGCTATCAGATCAAGTTGCTCGAGGAGCGCATCGGCGCGCCCCTGTTCCTGCGCCGGCCCAAGCAGATCGAACTGACCGAACCCGGACAGCGCCTGGCACCGGCCGTCAGCGAGGCGTTCGCGCTGCTGAGCGGCGCCTATGCGGCGGCCCGAGCCGGCGCCGACGGCGTGCTCTGCGTCTCCACCTTGCTCACCTTCGCCTCGAACTGGCTGGCGCAGCATCTGGGCTCGTTCCAGGTTGCGCATCCCTCGCTGGCGGTGCGCGTCGACACCTCGAACCGGGTCGTCGATTTTGCCCGCGAGGACATCGACATCGCCATCCGTTCCGGCGGCGGCAACTGGCCGGGAGTGGAAACCCACATGCTGTTCAAGGCCGACTTCACACCGGTGCTGAGCCCGAAGCTCGCGGCCAGCATCGGCGGCGTCAAGGAGCCGGCCGATCTGTTGAAGCTGCCGATCCTCGATCCAGGCGACATCTGGTGGAAGGAATGGTTCGCGCTCGCCGGCCTGCCGACGGAAGAACTCGCCAGCCGGCCTGGCACCAGCATGGGTGCGCAGGCCTACGAGGCGAATGCCGCGATTGCGGGGCAAGGCGTGGCGATCGTCACCAAGGCGTTGTTCCAGAACGAATTCGCCGACGGCCGCCTGATCCAGCCCTTCGACCTGGTCGGCGACGACGGGCATGCCTATTGGCTGGTTTATCCCACGGCGCGGCGCAACGTGCCGAAGATCCGTGCCTTCCGCGACTGGATCCTCTCCGAGATCGCCTCCCAGTAAAGTTCCCGACATCAAGTCAGACCTCGCCCAGCGCCCCTCCGGGCCGCGCGGCGTCGATTTGTGCTGCGATGCAGCATCGATTCCGGCTTGACATAATTCACGCTAAGTGAGTAATTGCCCAAAGCCAAGGCAAATGCTCAACTTGGTTTTAGGGAGGAATTTTGATGAAACTTCGCACGCTCACCCTTGGCCTGTTATCGGCCAGCGCCTTCGCTTTCGCCGCGCATGCCGAATCCATCACCATCGCCACCGTCAACAACGGCGATATGGTCCGCATGCAGACGCTGACCGACGACTTCACCAAGAAGAACCCTGACATCCAGCTCAACTGGGTCACGCTCGAAGAGAACGTGCTGCGCGAGCGCGTGACCACCGACATCGCCACCAAGGGTGGCCAGTACGACGTCATGACCATCGGCACCTATGAGGTTCCGATCTGGGCCAAGCAGAACTGGCTCTTGCCGCTCGACAAGCTCGGCGACGATTACGACGTCAAGGACATCATCCCGGCCATCGCCGGCGGCCTCTCGGTCGACGGCAAGCTCTATGCGGCGCCCTTCTACGGCGAGAGCTCCTTCGTCATGTATCGCAAGGACCTGATGGAGAAGGCCGGGCTGAAGATGCCCGACGCCCCGACTTGGGACTTCATCAAGCAAGCCGCTGACAAGATGACCGACCGCGCCAACGGCGTGAACGGCATCTGCCTGCGCGGCAAGGCCGGCTGGGGCGAGAACATGGCCTTCCTGACCGCCATGTCGAACTCCTTCGGCGCCCGCTGGTTCGACGAGAACTGGAAGCCGCAATTCGATCAGCCGGAATGGAAGAACACGCTGCAGTTCTATGTCGAACTGATGAAGGCCGACGGCCCGGAGGGCGCTTCATCCAACGGCTTCAACGAGAACCTGGCGCTCTTCCAGCAGGGCAAGTGCGGCATGTGGATCGATGCCACCGTCGCCGCTTCCTTCGTCTCCGATCCGAAGGCCTCCAAGGTCGCCGACAAGGTCGGCTACGCGCTGGCCCCCGATACCGGTCTCGGCAAGCGCGGCAACTGGCTCTGGGCCTGGTCGCTGGCTATCCCCGCCGGCACGCAGAAGGCGGATGCGGCGCAGAAGTTCGTCTCCTGGGCGACGTCGAAAGGCTATCTCGAGCTGGTCGCTTCGAAGGAAGGCTGGGCCAACGTTCCGCCGGGAACGCGAACCTCGCTCTACAACAATCCGGAGTACCAGAAGGCGGCGCCGTTCGCGAAGATGACGCTGGACTCCATCAACGCTGCCGACCCGACGCATCCGACCGTCAAGCCGGTGCCCTATGTCGGCGTGCAGTTTGTCGCCATCCCTGAATTCCAGGGCCTCGGCACCACCGTCGGCCAGCTCTTCTCGGCAGCCCTCGCCGGCCAGTCGAGCGTCGACGACGCGCTGAAGCAGGCCCAGGACGCAGCCACCGCGGCGATGACCGAAGGCGGCTACATCAAGTAAGGCTCCTCCCGGTGCCGAACGCCGGTAGCGCATCATGACCGGCAACGGCCGCCCGAAACCCAGTTCGGGCGGCCACCTTCGCAGCTGAAAAATACTGGCACGGCTCTGAAAATCTGGCTGACCTTTGGAGGGTGACCGTCATGGCTACTCAGCAAACCCGTTCGCTTGCCCGTTTCATGATGGCGCCATCGGTGATCCTGCTGTTCATCTGGATGATCGTGCCGCTGGTCTTCACGCTCTGGTTCTCGTTCCTCCAGTACAACCCGCTCAATCCGATCCGCGATGGGTTCGTCGGCTTCGCCAACTACAAGCTCTTCTATTCCAACCCGGCCTTCCTGCAGTCGATCCTGAACACGCTCACAATCGTCGTCAGCGTGCTGGCTATCACCGTGATCGGCGGCATCCTGCTGGCCTTGCTCCTGGACCAGCCGATGTGGGGGCAGGGGATCGTGCGCATCCTCGTCATCTCGCCCTTCTTCGTCATGCCGCCGGTCGCGGCTCTGGTCTGGAAGAACATGATCATGCATCCGCAATACGGCGTCTTCGCCGATATTGCGCGCTTCTTCGGCATGCAACCGATCGACTGGTTCGGTCAGCACCCGCTGACAGCGGTCATTCTGATCGTCGCCTGGCAGTGGCTGCCCTTCGCGACGCTGATCCTGCTCACCTCGCTGCAATCGCTTGACGGCGAGCAGAAGGAGGCGGCCGAGATGGACGGCGCCGGCTTCATCAGCCGCTTCATCTATTTGACGCTGCCGCACATGTCGCGCGCCATCACCGTCGTGATCCTGATCCAGACCATCTTCCTGCTCTCGGTCTATGCCGAGATCCTGGTCACCACCAATGGCGGTCCGGGCTACGCCTCCACCAACCTGCCCTTCCTCGTCTATCAGAAGGCGCTTTTGGAATTCAAAATCGGCCAGGCATCCGCCGGTGGCGTCATCGCCGTCATTCTCGCCAACATCGTCGCCTTCTTCGTCATGCGCGCCGTCGGCAAGAACCTGGACAAGTAAAGGGAGGATAGGATGGCACGCGCAGTCACCACCCAGCACAAGACGATCGCCACGGCCGCGGCCTGGATCGTCGCCCTGCTGATCTTCTTCCCGATCCTTTACACGATCATCACCTCGTTCAAGTCGGAGCAGGAGGCGATCCAGGGCTTCGCCCTGTTCCCGTCCGGCACCACCGAAAGCTATGCCGAGGTGCAGGCGCAGAGCGGCTATTTCAAGTTCTTCCTGAACTCGGTGATCCTGTCGGTCGGCTCGACCGTGCTGGCGCTGCTGATCGCGATCCCCGCGGCATGGTCGATGGCCTTCTCGCCGACCAAGCGCACCAAGGACATCCTGATGTGGATGCTCTCCACCAAGATGATGCCGGCGGTCGCGGTGCTGTTTCCGATCTACCTGATCTTCCGCGACACCGGCCTGCTCGACAGCCGCGTCGGCCTGACCGTGATGCTGATGCTGATCAACCTGCCGATCGTGGTCTGGATGCTCTACACCTACTTCCGCGAGATCCCGGGCGAGATCCTCGAAGCGGCGCGCATGGACGGCGCCTCGCTGTGGAACGAGATCATCTATGTGCTGACGCCGATGGCGGTGCCCGGCATCGCCTCGACCATGCTGCTCAACATCATCCTGGCCTGGAACGAGGCGTTCTGGACCATCCGTCTGACCACCACCGACGCCGCGCCCCTCACGGCCTTCATCAGCTCCTTCTCCAGCCCGCAAGGCCTGTTCTGGGCCAAGCTCTCGGCGGCCTCGACGCTGGCGATCGCGCCGATCCTGATCATGGGCTGGTTCAGCCAGAAGCAGCTGGTGCGCGGCCTGACATTTGGCGCGGTGAAGTAACAGCGCCGCAAGCGGCGGACGAAATCCCCGGGGAGGAAACCATGGGAAATATCACGCTCAAGAACGTCTCCAAGTCCTTCGGGTCGACGACCATCATTCCGAATATCGACCTCGTCATCGAGGACGGCGAGTTCGTCGTGTTCGTCGGGCCGTCGGGCTGCGGCAAGTCCACGCTGCTGCGTCTGATCGCCGGTCTCGAGGACACCAGCGGCGGCACGATCAGCATCGATGGCCGCGACGTCACCCGCGAGGCGCCGGCCAAGCGCAAGCTTGCCATGGTTTTCCAGTCCTACGCGCTCTATCCGCATATGACGGTGGCCAAGAACATCGCCTTCCCGCTGAAGATGGCGGGCGAGGACCAGGCAACCATCGACAAGAAGGTGAAGGACGCCGCGCGCGTCTTGAACCTCACCAACTATCTCGAGCGCCGTCCGGGCCAGCTCTCCGGCGGCCAGCGCCAGCGCGTCGCCATCGGCCGCGCCATCGTGCGCCAGCCTTCGGCCTTCCTGTTCGACGAGCCGCTGTCCAATCTCGACGCGGCGCTGCGCGGCACCATGCGGCTGGAGATCAGCGAACTGCATCATCAGCTGAAGACGACGATGATCTACGTCACCCACGACCAGGTCGAGGCCATGACCATGGCCGACAAGATCGTCGTGCTCAATGCCGGCAACATCGAGCAGGTCGGCTCGCCGATGGAACTCTACAAGACGCCGAAGAACCTGTTCGTCGCCAGTTTCATCGGCTCGCCCAAGATGAACCTCATCGAAGGCGCGCCGGCCGACAAATACGGCGCCAAGACCATCGGCATCCGGCCGGAGCACATCAACATCTCGACCACGGCCGGCGACTGGAAGGCGACGGTCGGCGTTGCCGAGCATCTCGGCTCCGACACCTTCCTGCATGTCCAGACCGACGGCATCGGCACAATCAATGTGCGCGCCGACGGTGAGGTCGCGGTGAAGCACGGCGACACCGTCTATCTGACGCCCGACAGGGCCAAGCTCCATCGCTTCGGCGCCGACGGGAAGGCGCTCCTGCAATGAGGCTGAAAGGCAAATCGGCGCTGATCACCGGATCGGCGCGCGGCATCGGCAAGGCCTTCGCCGAAGCCTATGCGCGCGAAGGGGCAACTGTGGCGGTTGCCGATATCGATCTTCAGGCCGCGGAGAAGACGGCGGCCGGGATCGGAGGGAAGGCCTACGCCTTGAAGCTGGACGTCACCGACCAGGCCTCGATCGATGCCGCGGTGCAGGCGGTCGAGGCGAGGGCCGGCGGTCTGGACGTGCTGGTCAACAACGCGGCGATCTTCGATCTGGCGCCGATCGTGGAGATCACGAAGGCGAGCTATGAGAAGCTGTTCGCGGTCAATGTCGCCGGCACGCTGTTCATGCTGCAGGCCGCCGCCCGCTCGATGATCGCGGCTGGCCGGGGCGGCAGGATCATCAACATGGCGAGCCAGGCCGGCCGGCGCGGCGAGCCGCTGGTCGCCGTCTACTGCGCCACCAAGGCCGCGGTCATCTCGCTCACCCAGTCGGCCGGGCTCGACCTGATCAAGCATCGCATCAACGTCAACGGCATCGCCCCCGGCGTCGTCGAGAGCGACATGTGGGATCAGGTCGACGCGCTGTTCGCCAAGTACGAGAACCGGCCGAAGGGAGAGAAGAAGCGCTTGGTCGGCGAAGGCGTGCCTTACGGCCGCATGGGCAAGCCGGAGGACCTCGCCGGCATGGCCGTGTTCCTGGCCAGCGACGAGGCCGAATACATTGTCGCCCAGACCTACAACGTCGATGGCGGCCAATGGATGAGTTGAAGCGGATGAGTTGAGGGGGAAGGTGCTTCTCTCTTCCTCCGGAGAGAATGCGCCGCGGGGCTGGTGAGGGGCAGCGCGGAACAACCGCGCCGTCCCTCACCGCTCTCCCGATCGAGACGGAATTGTTGGGCTGCAGATCGGCCGAAGGGTAAGCAAGATGACCGTGAAACTCTCTTCCTCCAACCTCGCAACGCTTCCCTCGAAGGTTTCCGGCCCGAAATACGACCGCTCCTCGCTGAAAGCCGGCATCGTGCATTTCGGCGTCGGCAACTTCCACCGCTCGCATCAGGCCGTCTATCTCGACGACCTGTTCAATTCCGGGCTCGGACATGACTGGGCGCTGATCGGCGCCGGCGTGTTCGAGGGCGAAAAGCTCGGCCGTGCCAGGCTCGAGGAGCAGGACTGGCTGACCACGGTGGTCGAGCAGGACCAGGGCCATATGAGCGCCCGCGTCACCGGCGCCATGATCGACTTCCTGATGCCCGGGGATGCAAACGCGATCGTCGAGCAACTCGCCGATCCCGCGATACGGATCGTCTCGCTGACCATCACCGAAGGCGGATATTTCATCGATCCAGCCTCCGGCAAGTTCAACCCGGCCCATCCCGACATCGTTGCGGATGCTCAGCCAGGCGCGGTGCCGAAAACCGTCTTCGGCATCATCCTTGCCGGATTGCTGCGCCGGCGCGCCGACGGCATCGTGCCCTTCACCGTCATGTCCTGCGACAACATCCCTCACAATGGCCATGTCACTTCCGATGGCGTCATCGGCCTTGCCCGGCTGATCGACGAGGACCTGGCCGACTGGGTGCGGGACAAAGTCGCCTTCCCGAACGGCATGGTCGACCGCATCACGCCGGCCACCACCGACCGCGAGCGCGGCATCCTGGCCGGCGACTTCGGGCTGGACGACAACTGGCCGGTCTTCTGCGAGCCGTTCAAGCAATGGGTGCTGGAAGATCATTTCACCGCCGGCCGCCCGCCGCTTGAAAAGGCCGGCGTGCAGTTCGTCAAAGACGTCGCGCCCTATGAGCTGATGAAGATCCGCATTCTCAATGGCGGGCACGCCACCATCGCTTATCCGGCCGGGTTGATGGACATCCATTTCGTTCACGAGGCGATGCAGGAGCCGCTGGTGCGCGGCTTCCTCGCCAAGCTGGAGCGCGACGAGATCATCCCGACGGTGCCGCCGGTGCCCGACACTGTGCTGGAGGACTACTACCAGCTGATCGAACGCCGCTTCTCTAACCCGAAGATCGGCGACACCATCCGCAGGCTGTGCCTCGACGGCTCCAACCGGCAGCCCAAGTTCATCATCCCGACTATTGCCGACCGGCTGAAGGCGGGAAAAAGTATCACCGGCCTGGCGCTGGAATCGGCGCTCTGGTGCCGCTACTGCTTCGGCACCACCGACAGCGGCGCCGTCATCGAGCCGAACGATCCGAACTGGGACCGGATGCAGGCGAGCGCGAAAGCCGCCAAGGATGCGCCCGGCGCCTGGCTTGCCATGGAGGACATCTACGGCGATGTCGGCCGCTCCGCCGGCTTCGCCGGAGCCTTCGCCCATGCGCTGAACGCGCTGTGGGCGAACGGCGCGCGCGAAACCTTGACGCGCTATCTCGCCGGCAAGCTCTGAGTCCTGGAAACAGCCGGGATGACGCCCGATCTGGTCATCTTCGACTGTGACGGCGTGTTGGTCGATAGCGAAGCGCTGTCCGTCTCGGCGCTGCTCGACATGATCGAGCTTGCCGGCGGCACGGTCAGCGAAGATGCCGCCTATGAGCATTTCCTCGGCAAAAGCATGAAAAGCGTGCGCGAGATCCTCGGCCGCGATTTCGGGCTCGAAATCAGCGACCAGCACCTGACCGCCATGCGCTCCGAGCTGATGCGCAAATTCAGTGAGGAACTAGCGCCGATCCCCGGCATCAAGGAGATCCTGCCAAGGCTTGGTCTGCCTTATTGCGTCGCCTCTTCCGGCACGCTGGAGCGTATCCGCTACGCGCTCGACGTCACCGGCCTGCTGGCGTTGCTGGAGCCGCATCTTTTCAGCGCCGCCATGGTCAAGCGCGGCAAGCCGGCGCCGGATCTGTTTCTCCATGCCGCCGCCGCCATGCGCGCGCATCCGCGCAAATGCCTGGTCATCGAGGATAGCCCGGCCGGCATCGCGGCGGCACGGGCGGCCGGCATGCGGGTCTTTGCCTTCACCGGCGGTTCGCATGCCGACAACCCCGCCTTGAAGGCGCGGCTTGCGTCGACGGAACCGGACTCTATATTCGCTGACATGCTGCAATTGCCCGATCTGATTGCAGGCCTGGGAGCGAGAGTAAAAGCATCTTGACGACGAGTTTCGTTTGCGCGGTCGATGTCGGCACCGGGAGCGCTCGCGCGGGCATTCTCGACTCTGCCGGCAACCTGTTGGGGCGTGCCGAGCGGCCGATCGCCATGCACCAGCCGAAGGCCGATCACGCCGAGCATGATTCGCAGGATATCTGGTCGGCCGTCTGTGCCGCCGTACGTGCGGCGCGCGACAAAGCGAATGTCGCTGCCGCCGATATCGTCGGCATTTCCTTCGATGCCACCTGCTCGCTGGTCGTTCGCGACAGGCAGGGCGGCCAGCTCAGCGTCTCGGTCAGCGGCGAGAAGCGCTGGGACACCATCGTCTGGCTCGATCATCGCGCCATCGCCGAGGCCGACGAATGCACCAGGAGCGGCCATGCCGTGCTCGGCTATATCGGCGGCGTGATGTCGCCGGAGATGGAAACGCCGAAGCTGATGTGGCTGAAGCGCAACCTGCCCGGGACATGGAACGAAGCCGGCTATCTGTTCGATCTCGCCGATTTCCTGACCTGGAAGGCGACCGGCTCGCTCGCCCGCTCGCAATGCACGCTGACGGCCAAATGGACCTATCTCGCGCATGAGGAAACCGGTTGGCGACGCGATTTCTTCGCGCTCGTCGGCCTCGATGATCTCTTCGAGCACGGCAGCCTTCCGGAAAAGGCGAGCCCGGTCGGCGCCGATATCGGTCCGCTGACAGCGCAGGCCGCGGCCGAGCTCGGCCTGACCGAAAAATGCCGGGTCGGCGCAGGTCTCATCGACGCCTATGCCGGCGCGCTCGGTGTCCTCGGCGGCTTTGCCAGCGACGAGACGAATATCAGCCGTCATCTGGCGCTGATTGCCGGCACCTCGTCCTGCGTCATGGCGATGTCGCGGGACCCGCAGCCTTTCGACGGCGTCTGGGGGCCGTATTACGGCGCGGCCTTGCCGAAGCTGTGGCTGTCGGAGGGCGGCCAGTCGGCAACGGGCGCCTTGCTCGACCACATCATCCGCTGGCATGGCGCCGGCGGCGAGCCGGATGCGGCGATGCATGCCAGGATCGCCAGGCGCGTCACCGAGCTGCGCGCCGCGGAAGGCGAGGCGCTGGCGGCGCGGCTGCACGTCCTGCCGGATTTCCACGGCAACCGCTCGCCGCTTGCCGACCCGCACGCGGTCGGCGTCGTGAGCGGACTGACGCTGGATTCCTCCTTCGACAGCCTGTGCAGGCTCTACTGGCGCACCGCCGTCGGCATCGCGCTCGGCGTGCGCCATGTGCTCGAAGCGTTGAACGAGAACGGCTACCTGATCGACACGCTGCATGTCACCGGCGGCCACACTAAGAATCCGCTGCTGATGGAGCTTTATGCCGATGCCACCGGCTGCACCGTCATCGAGCCGCTGGCCGACGAGGCGGTGCTGCTCGGCACCGGCATGGTGGCGGCGACAGCTGCCGGTCTCTACCCCGACCTGAACGCGGCCTGCGTTGCCATGCAGCAGGGCGGCAAGACGCGTGCCTCGAACCCCGCCGCAGCCCCGCGCTTCGATCGCGACTACCGCATTTTCTTGGAAATGCACCGGCAGCGGCGCGCGCTCGACGCAATAGAATAGCGGACTTTCGCCGCCGGCCCACTCCCGCTGGCTCAATGGCTGGGCGCTCCTCCTGCTTGCCATTATGTCGCGTTTCGTTCACAAGACGACGCAAACGGCGCCCATTTTCGCCGTTTGCCTTGCGGCTTCCGGGCCTTTGTCCCGATGCGCCGCGGTCGGAAGAGCGGAAAATGTCTGTGATCGAAGCCGGCGCTCGCGCGCCGGAAAATCTTTGGCGTCAGGAAATCAGGGCGACGCTGGCGCTCGCCTGGCCGATGGTGCTCACCAATCTCGGCCAGACTGCCATGACCGCCACCGACGTCATGATGATGGGCCGTCTTGGCCCCGATACGCTGGCGGCCGGCGCGCTTGGCTCCAACATCTATTTCATGCCGCTGATCTTCGGGCTCGGCCTGATTTTGGCGACCTCGCCGATGATGGCGACGGAACTCGGTCGCCATCGCCATTCGGTGCGCGACCTGCGCCGCACCGTGCGCCAGGGTCTGTGGCTGGCGATCCTCGTTTCGGTGCCGATCTGGATCTTCCTCTGGCATGGCGAAGAGGTGCTGTTGGCGATGGGCCAGAAGCCGGAGCTGGCGCATCAGGCGGGCGTCTACCTGCATTGGCTGCAATGGGCGGTGCTGCCCTTCTATGGCTATATCGTGCTGCGCTCCTTCATCTCGGCGCTGGAGCGGCCGGGCTGGGCGCTGGCCATCGTCTTCGTCGCCGTCGCCTGCAACGTCTTCTTCAACTGGGTCTTCATGTTCGGCAATCTCGGCGTCCGCTCGATGGGCATTGCCGGATCCGGCCTTGCCACCACATTATCCAGCACGCTGATGTTTGCCGGCTTGGCGGCGGTGGTGATGCTGGAAAAGAGGTTCCGCCGCTATCGCCTGTTCGGCCGTTTCTGGCGCTCCGACTGGCCCCGCTTCAAGGGTCTGCTTCGGCTTGGCCTGCCGATCGCCGGCATCCTCGCCTTCGAGGTGACGATCTTCAACGCCGCCGCACTCCTGATGGGCCTGATCGATGCGGACTCGCTGGCCGCGCACGCGATCGCCATTCAGATCGCCTCGATCAGCTTCATGGTGCCGCTCGGCCTCAACCAGGCGGTGACCGTGCGTGTCGGTCTCGCCCATGGCGCCGGCAATCCGCACGGCGTGTCGCGCGCCGGCTGGACCGCCTTTGTCATGGGCGTGTCCTTCATGGCGCTGATGGGGCTGGTGATGATCCTGTGCCCGCATCTTTTGATCAGCGCCTTCATCGACCTCGCCGATCCGGCCAATGCCAGGGTGATCACGCTTGCGGGGTCGTTCCTGGCCTTTGCGGCGCTGTTCCAGATCTTCGACGGCGCGCAGGCCGTCGCCGCCGGCATGCTGCGCGGCCTGCACGACACCAAGGTCCCGATGATCTATGCCGCGATCGGCTATTGGGGCATCGGCCTGCCGCTCGGCGTGCTGCTCGCTTTTCGTTTCGGCCTCCAGGGCGTCGGCATCTGGATCGGCCTGTCGTCGGGACTTGCCGTCGTCGCTGCCCTGCTGCTGGTGCGCTGGCTGCGGCGCGACCGCATCGCGCCTGCACTATCCTTCGGGCATTGAGAAACAAACGGCCGCGAGCCAACCCGCAGCCGTTTTCGTCTGGTCAGCTGCCGTCGGACGACATCGCGCCGAGCAGCCTGCGGATGTCGCCGAACCGCGCGATCGCGCCGAACACCAGCGCCGCCACCGCCACGAAGAACACCGACACCGCGGCCATGGTCGGCGTGTAGCCGTAGCGCAGCGCGTTGAAGATCTTGATCGGCAGGGTCTCGGTGGTGAAGCCGATCGTCATGTAGGCGACGATGTATTCGTTGAGCGACAGCACGAAGGCGAAGGCGTAGCCGGAGACGAGGTAAGGCAGGATCAGCGGCAGCACCACGGTCTTCAGCACCTTGCGGTCGTCGGCGCCCATGGTGGCGGCGGCCTCGACCAGCGAGCGGTCGATCGAGGCAAAGCCCAGCGACAGCGTCACCAGCGGCAGCGTCACGAAGAAGATCGCGTGGCTGATGATGGCGGTGAAGAACTGGCCGAACAGACCGACCGTCGCCCAGAAGCTGAGGAACCCGAGCGCCGTGATCACCGGCGGCAGGATGAAGGGCGCCAGCCCGAGCACCTGGAATATGTTCGCCCAGGGCGCGATCCGGCGCCACAGGAACCAGGCGAGCGGCAGCGCGATAGCGACTGCGATCGCCGCCGAGCACACCGCCAGTGTCACCGAATGGATCAGCGCCAGCCGCCATTCCGGATCGGTGAAGATCTGCGCATACCAGGCGAGCGAGAAGCCGACCGGCGGGAAGGTGAGTTCCTGCCGCGAGTTGATCGAGACGCCGGCGACGACGATGAGCGGCGCCGCCAGGAACAGCGCGACGACGGTGAAGTAAAGGCGGCGAAGCCAGGTGGCGGTCATAGCGCGTTCTCCTTGCGTCCGACGAGCAGCGTCATGCCGACCAGCGCCAATGAGATCAGCACCAGGAACACCGCCATCGCCGCCGCGAACGGCATGTTGGACTGGTAGATCGCCTGGTCGGTGATCAGCACCGACAGCGTCCAGTGCTGCGGCCGCCCGAGGATCTGCGGCAGCAGATAGGAGCCGAGCGCGAAAACGAAGACCATGATCAACGTCGCCACGATTGTGTTCCGGAGCGCCGGCGCAACGACGTTGAAGAAGGCCCTCACCGGCGAGGCGCCGAGCGTGCGCGCCGCCTCGAGCAGGGTCGGATCGAGGCGCACCAGCGCCGGGTAGAGCACCAGGATCGTGTAGGGCAGCGCCTGGTAGACCATGCCGGTCAGCACCGCGCCGAAGGTCGGCAGCAGCGCCACCGGCTTGTCCATCAAGCCGATCGCCACGAACAGGTTGGTGATCCCCGCGGTGCGCGAGAACAGCGTCGACCAGGCGAAGCCGATGATGACTTCCGACAGCGACAGCACCGAAAGCAGCCCGACCAGCCACAGGGTCTGCACATGGCGCGGCCGCTTGGTCAGGAGATAGGTGAAGGGAAAGGCGATCGCCACGCAGCAGACGGCGACCAGCACCGCCAGCATCAGCGAGAAACCGAGCACGCCGCCGAAGAAAGCGGACAGGAAGCGCGCGTAGTTGTCGATGACGAAATCCGGCGTGTAGAAGCCCGAGGGATTGCGCCTGAAGAAGCTCACCACGATCATCGTTGAGAACGGGATGACGAAGAAGATGATCAGCATCAGGCCCGGAAAGAACAGCGGCGTGTAGTCGGCTACCGACTTGGGGGTGTCGCGTCTCATGAGCCGAGCACCACGCAGCTTTCGGGCGGCAGCACGACGCCGACCTTGGCGCCGACCGGCACATCGTGACGCTGACGCGGTGTCGTCACCGCGACGATGCTGGTGCCGCCGACATCGATGAAGGTCTCGATCGTGCCGCCGAGATCGCGCACGAAGCTGACCTCGCCGTTGATACCACTGCCGGGCTTGCCCAGATGCACATCCTCCGGCCGGATCGACACCGAGGCTGTGCGCCACCCTGCCGGCATCGTGAGGCCTGGAATGGCGGTGCCGAGGATGGTGGTGCGCCCGGCGCTGTCGACCTCCGCCGGCAGCAGGTTGGTGATGCCGATGAAGTCGGCGACGAAGGCGTCGGCCGGCTTGCGGTAGATCTCGATCGGCGGCGCCGCCTGCAGGATTTTGCCGTGGCCCATGACCACGACGAGGTCGGCCATGGTCATGGCCTCGCGCTGGTCGTGGGTGACGACGATGGTGGTGATGCCGAGCCGCTGCTGCAGCTGGCGCAGTTCCACCTGCATTGCCTCGCGCAGCTTGGCGTCGAGCGCCGACAGCGGCTCGTCGAGCAGGAACAGCTTTGGCGACAGCGCCAATGCCCGGGCGATCGCCACGCGCTGGCGCTGGCCGCCCGACAATTTCGTCACCGGCCGGTCGGCGAAGCCGGGCAGATGGATCAGTGCCAGCAACTCGTCGACGCGCTTGCGCTGCTCGTCCTTGGAAGCGCCGCGGATGCGCAGCGCGTAGGAGATGTTGTCGCCGACCGACAAGTGCGGGAACAGCGCCAGCGACTGGAACACCATGCCGAGATTGCGCTTGTGCGTCGGCAGCGGCGTGATGTCATCGCCGTCGAGCAGGATGGCGCCGCTGGTCGGTTCTTCCAGCCCGGCGATCATGCGCAGCAACGTGGTCTTGCCGCAGCCCGATGGCCCGAGCAGGCACACGAAAGTGCCGTGCGGGACGTTCAGCTGGATATTGTCGACGGCGGCGAAGTTGCCGAATTTCTTGGTGATGCTGTTGATGTTGAGGCCGGACATGGCTCACCCCTCGTTGAACTGCGAGGACCGCCGGACAATGTCCGGCGGCCGGTCAGGTCGATGCTGTCAAGCGGCTCAGCCGACGATCAGCTCTGTCCACTTCTGGTTGATCCAGTCGGCCTTCGAGGTATAGAGGTCGTAGCGCGGGATGATCGGCTCGATGTCCGACGACACCGCGGCGAACTCTTCCGCCGTCAGGTCGAGCACCTCCTTCTTCAAGGTAGGCGTGGTGCCCACCTTGCGCGACATGACGCCTTGCATCGACGGCTCGCTCATGAAGTCGATGAAGGCGTGGGCCTCGTCGACCTTGGTCGAGGCGCGCGACAGCACCCAATTGCCGGAATCCTGGATGCCGCCTTCCTTCGGGAAGGTCGAGCGGACATGGAAGCCGTCGGCGGCGGCCAACCCGGTGACGTCGTGGTAATACTGGCCCATCGGGATCTCGCCCGACTTCAGCGCCTGCTCGAACTGCGCCTCGTCGCGATACCAGAGCCGCACGTTCGGCTTGACTTCGGCCAGCTTCTCGAACGCCTTGTTGAGCCCCTCCTCGGTATCGAGCGCGTTGGTGCCGCCCATGTATGTCTTGGCCGTCACCTCAAGCAGGAACGAGTTGGAGGCGAGCGCCAGCAGCCCGAGCTTGTCCTCATTGGCCTTGTCCCACAGGGCCGCCCACGACGTCGGCGCGTCCTTGTAGACGTCGGTGTTGGTGACCAGCGTGATCCACCAGGCCACCGCGCCGATGCCGGCGACGCGGCCGTCCGGATACTTGTTGACGAAGCGGGGCAACAGGTCGCCAAAGTGCTTGAACTTCGAGGTGTCGAGCGGCGTCCACAATTCGGTCGACTGGCCCTTCAAGGTCGAGGTCTGCGACATCATAGACAGATCCGCCGGCGCCTGGCCTGCCTTGGCCGCCTGCTCGAGCTGCACCAGCCAGGCTTCGCCGGTCGGCTCGGCGACGGATTCGATGGCAATGCCGGTCGCCTTGGTGAAGGCGGGGAAGACATGCTCGTCGAACGACTTCTTGAAGTAGCCGCCATAGACGCCGACCTTCAGCGACTTGTCTTGCGCCCGCAGGATCGCGGGCATGGCGAGCACGCCCGCCGCGGCCACGCCCGCGCCGAGCAGGCCGCGCCGCGTGATGGATTTTTCGATCAGTCCGTTCATCTCTATTCTCCTCTGTTTGTGCCGGTTGTCCGGCGGGTTCCCTCGGTTGCATTCCGCCGTCGGGCGGATCAGTGGGCCGCCGCTCGTTGCTCGAGCGCGCGGGCGTATTGCGTCAGTGGAAAGCACATGACGAAGAAGATCAGCGACACCAGCCCGTACACGGTGAACGGCTCGAATGTCGCGTTGTTGATGGCGTTGGAGGTCCTGACCAGTTCCTCGAAACCGATGATCGAGGTCAGCGCCGTCGACTTGATCAGCTGCACCAGGAAGCCGACGGTCGGCGCCCGCGTGATCGAGAAGGCCTGCGGCAGGATGATCAGCCTGAGTTCCTGCAAATAGTGCAGCCCGAGGCTGGCGCCGGCGTCCCACTGTCCGCGCGGCAGCGCGTCGACGCCGCTCCGCCAAATTTCGGCGAGATAGGCGCTGGCAAAGAAAGTGAGGCCGAGCACCGCCGCCGTCCACGGCTCGATGCGCAGTCCAAGCATCGGCAGGCCGAAGAACATCAGGAACAGCTGCATCAGCAGCGGCGTTCCCTGGAACAGCGCGATATAGCCGGAAGCGATGCGCCGCACCGTTCTGTTCTTGGCGATGCGGAAGAACAGGACCACCAGCCCGACCAGCGCACCGCCGACGAAGGCGGCGAGCGACAACAGCACCGTCCACCGGGCGGCGAGCAGCAGGTTGCGCAATATGTCCCAGAAGGTGAATTCGATCATGACACGCCGGCTCCAAGCGCGCGGCCGCCGCCGGCAACGAGCAGCCGGCGCAGTCCCATCGACAGGCCGAGATAGACCATGGTCACCACCAGGTAGGTCTCGAAGGCACGGAAGGTGCGAGCCTGCAGCATGTCGGCCTCATAGGTCAGCTCTCGCACCGCGATCTGCGAGACGACGGCCGACTCCAGCATCATGATGACGATCTGGCTGGTCAGCGCCGGGTAGATCACCTTGAGCGCCTGCGGCAGCACGATCTTGACGAACACCAGCCGCGGCCTCAGCCCGAGCGCGAGCGCCGCCTCCGTCTGCCCGCGCGGCACGGCGTCGAGCCCGGCGCCGACAATCTCGATCGTGTAGGCCGCCATGTTCAGCGTCATCGCCAGCATGGCAGCCAGGATCGGGTCGAGCCGCACGCCGAGGCTGGGCAGCCCGAAGAAGATGAAGAACAGCTGCACCAGAAATGGCGTGTTGCGCATCACCTCGACATAGACACCGATCGCCTGCCTGAGCAGCCGGGGGCCGTTCCTTTTTCCCGCCGCACCGAGGATGCTGAGGAACGTTCCCGCCAGCGTGGTGACGACGATCAAAAGCACCGTCGTCGCCGCGCCGCGCGCGATCGCGCCTGCCGCACCTGCAAGCCAGCCGAAGTCGAGGCTGTAGCCCATGGCGATGGATCCTGGCTTCCCTTCAAGCAATTCCAGGAAAATTGCGTCGCGGTTTTCCGTCCGGAATTGCGTAAAAAAATAGTTAGAGCGGTTCAGCGTTTCTTTGAAAGCTGAACCGCTCGAAGGCATCAATCCTTGAGGTTGTCGGGATTGAGCGGCGTCTTCAGCCAGGCCTTGGAGCTCTCGTCGAGCTTGCCGTCGGCCAGCATCTTGGCGACCGCGTCGTTGACCGCCTGCTTCAGCCGGTCCTCGTTCTTGTTGAGGCCGATATGCGAGGGCGAGGTCAGCAGCTGAAATTTCTGCTCCGGCTGCAGCGCGTCCTGCTTGGCCAGCACCTGGGCGCCGACGTCGTTGCCGACCACCATCAGCTGCGTCTGGCCGGCGATGAAGGCCTGGATGACCGAATTGTAGTTGTCGAAACGGCGGATGTCGGCGGAAGCCGGGGCCGCTTCGGTCAGCGAGGTGTCTTCCAGCGTGCCGCGGTTGACGGCGATCGACTTCTCGGCGAGGTCTTCCTTGCCTTTGACGGCGAGCGCGGCCGGGCCGATGACGGCGATGTAGTAGGGTGCGTAGGCGGCGGCGAAATCGATCACCTCGGCGCGCTCTTTCGAGTAGCCGACGCTCATCAGTATGTCGACGCGCTTGTCGGTCAGATACGGGATGCGGTTCTGGCCGGTGACGCTGACCAGGTTGAGCTTCACCTTCAGCGAATCGGCGATCGCCTGCGCGACGTCGATGTCATAGCCCTTGATGCTCATGTCGGCGCTGGCCGAGGAGAAGGGCGGAAAGTCCGAGAAGATGCCCACGTTGATAGCGCCGGCCTTGGTGATGTCGTCGACGGCATCGGCCCGCGCCTGCGTGGCGAGGCAGGCGGCCCCGAGCATCATGGCTGCTGCGAAGGCGGATTTCAGTGCGTTGTGAAAAGTCATGGTGGTTCCCCTGCTGGAAGCTTGTTGTTGAATCCGGCCGCCGGCTCCAGCGCGGCGGTCGTATTGGCTAGAGCAATTCCAGGAAAGTGGACCCGGTTCAGGCTTGGCGACTTCGCCATAGCTTCCGTCTGGAATTGCGTGAAAACAAAGAGTTGGTTCAGTCCTTCTTGATCGCCGGGCTGAACACCATCAGGCTCAGGATCTCGAACAGGACCTGGGCGCCGACATGGGCTGTGTTGGTGGTAGCGTCGTACTGCGGCGCCACCTCGACGACGTCGCCGCCGACGATGTTGAGGCCCTTTAGTCCGCGCAGCAGTTCCAGCACCTCGCGCGTCGTCAGCCCGCCGACCTCGGGCGTGCCGGTGCCCGGCGCGAAGGCCGGATCGATGCTGTCGACGTCGAAGGAAACGTAGGTCGGGCCGTCGCCGACTATTTTGCGCGCCTTTTCGATGATGGCGGGAATGCCGAGGCCGGTCACCTCCTCGGCGTGCACGACCGTCATGCCGGACTCGTAGGTGAACTCCCACAGATATTCGGCCGAGCCGCGGATGCCGATCTGGATCGTGCGCGACGGGTCGAGCACGCCGTCCAGCACCGCGTTGCGGAACGGCCCGCCATGGTGGAACTTCGTCATGTCGAACAGGCCGCTGGTATCGCAGTGGGCGTCGATATGGATCATCCCGACCGGAGCGTGCTTGCCCACGGCCTTCAGGATCGGGTGGCTGATCGAGTGATCGCCGCCGACCGAGAGCGGGATGACGCCGGCGTCGACGATCTGGTTCATTCGGCGCTCGATGTCGTCATGGCTGGTCTCCAGCCGGTACCGGCTCTGGAACGGCACGTCGCCGATATCGGCGACCTTCAGCTCATGCGTCGGTGCGCATTCCAGCACATGGTTGTAGGGGCCGATGCGCTCGATGGCGCGCAGCGCCCGCGGCCCGAAGCGCGAGCCCGGTCGGTTGGTGACGCCGAGATCCATCGGCACGCCGATCATCGCCACCTGCAGGTCGCCGAAATCCGGATTGTCGGCAGCCACCTGACGGTAGGGCGCGGCAAGGAAGGTCGGGATGCCCGAATAGGGCGCCAGCCGCGTCCCGCTCTTGTTGAAGATCTTGTCGGCGACCTTGCGGAACTTCGGATCGAACATTTCGCCGCCATGGCTCTCGCCATATTTGCGGCGCAACGCTTCGAGCTTGCCGCGATCGTAACCCATGCTCTGTCCTCCTCTACGACTGATGGATGCCTGTGCGGACCTCGCGGTGCCGACCACCATACGGGTCGGACCGCTGCGCGCAGGCTGCCTGCAGTTTTCACGTCATGAAGCTGTTATGGGCGAAGTGTCGGGCAGCTGCTTTCAAAAATCAATTGATATTGTTAGGGTGATCATTGTGAGAAAATCTCACAACCTTCTGGTGATTGCCGATGCCCAAACGCCTGCCGCCGCTGAACCCGCTGCGCGCCTTCGAGGCGACGGCGCGCCATGCCTCGCTGAGCAAGGCCGCGGGTGAATTGAATGTCACCCACGGCGCCATCAGCCACCAGATCAAGGCGCTCGAGCAGTCGCTCGGCGTCAGCCTGTTCGAGCGGGCCGGCCAGAGGGTCAAGCTGACGCCGCACGGCGCCGAGCTCCTGCCGGCCGTGTCGGCGGCCTTCGACGGCATTGCTGCCGCCACGCAGCGCATGACGAGGCCCGCCAGCGCCGGCACGCTCTCGGTCTCCTGCGTTCCGGCGCTGCTTCTGTTGTGGATGGCGCCGCGGCTGGGCTCCTTCACCGCCCGCTACCCGGACATCCGGCTGACGCTGATGCCGTCCAACGATGCCAGGGACATCCGCGCCCCGCACATCGACGTCTGCGTGCACTATGGCGATGGCAGCTGGACGGATTGCTGGATGCGCAAATGGTCGGGCCTCGAACTGTTTCCCGTGGTCAGCCCGACGCTGATCAACAACCGTCCGATCCGCAGCGTTCGCGACCTCGCCGACCATGTCTTCCTGCATGGCGACGATGGCCGCGAATGGCACACCTGGCTGGCCGCCGCCGATGCGCTCGATCTGGAACGCGGCCGCCGCCATCATCTGGGCGACGCACGCACGGCGGCGGAAGCCGCCGTCCACGGGCACGGCGTAGCGCTGGGGGACTCGGTAACGGCGCGTGCCCTGCTCGCCCGAGGCATGCTCGTCGCACCCTTCACGCTATCGGTGCCGGCGGTCGACGACTTCTACGTCGTCTGCCGCAACGAGATGCGCTTGACGCCGATCGTCCAGCTTTTCATCGACTGGCTGTTTGCCGAGAAGGAACAGGACGAAGGCCGCGCCGATGCGCCGGTCGCCGGCCGCCTGCCCAGCCGCAGGAAACGCCCAGCGCTCAAGGTCATCGGCGCCCGCACATCGTCCTGATCGCTGGACTTGCCCGGTTGCTTTTTGTCGGGCCAGCCCGCAAACCGAGCAGAACTTTCGAAAATTGGATGCTAAGAGGCTTTCGGAGCAGTTCCAGGAAATGTGTTTGGCAGGTTCCCTCCGGGGAATTGCTCAAACAAGAAGCTAGAGCGAACAGCGAAGGCGGCGGCAGGACATGGCAAAGACCGATATAGCGCGGCGCGTCTACAACCACACTTGGAAGCTCGATCCGATCGTCCGCAGCCTGCTGGACACCGACTTCTACAAGCTTCTGATGCTGCAGATGATCTGGGGCATGTACCCCAAGGTCGAAGCCACCTTTTCGCTGATCAACCGCACCACCTCGGTGCGGCTTGCCGACGAGATCGACGAGGGCGAATTGCGCGAGCAGCTCGACCATGCCCGCACCCTGCGCTTTTCCAAGAAGGAGATGATCTGGCTGGGCGGCAACACCTTTTACGGCCGCAAGCAGATATTCGAGCCGGAATTCCTGGCCTGGCTGGAGAACTTCCGGCTGCCGGAATACGAGCTTTCGAAGCGCGACGGCCAGTTCGAGCTCTCCTTCGCCGGCCCCTGGATGTACACGACGCTCTGGGAAATCCCGGCGCTCGCCATCATCAACGAGTTGCGCTCGCGCGCCGCCATGCGCTCCTTCGGCCAGTTCGCGCTCGACGTTCTCTATGCGCGCGCCAAGGCCAAGATGTGGGACAAGACCGAGCGACTGAAAGCCTTGCCGGGCATCCGCATCTCCGACTTCGGCACGCGCCGCCGCCACTCCTTCCTGTGGCAGCGCTGGTGTGTCGAGGCGCTGAAGGAAGGCATCGGCGAAGCATTCACCGGCACCTCCAACGTGCTTTTGGCCATGGACAACGACCTGGAGGCGCTCGGCACCAATGCGCATGAATTGCCGATGGTGTTTGCCGCTCTCGCCAATTCCGAGAAGGAACTGAAAGAATCGCCCTACAAGGTGCTGCAGGATTGGCAGCGCTACTATGGCGGCAATCTATTGATCGTGCTGCCCGACACGTTCGGCACATCTGCGTTCCTGCGCGATGCCCCGGATTGGATCGCCGACTGGACCGGCTTCCGCCCCGACAGCGCGCCGCCGATCGAAGGCGGCGAGAAGATCCTCTCCTGGTGGCGCGAGAAGGGCAGGGACCCGAAACAGAAGCTGCTGATCTTCTCCGACGGTCTCGAGGTCGAGACCATCGAGGAGACCTATCGCCACTTCAAGGGCAAGGTGCGCATGTCCTTCGGCTGGGGCACCAACCTCACCAACGATTTCGAAGGCTGCGCGCCGACCGAGACCAACAGCCTCGACGCCATCTCGCTGGTCTGCAAGGTCAGCGAAGCCAACGGCCGGCCGGCGGTCAAGCTCTCGGACAATCCGGCCAAGGCGACGGGCGACGAGAAGGAGATCAAACGGTATCTCCAGATCTTTGGCGAGAAGGATCGGGTGAGGCAGCTGGTCAAGGTGTGAGACCGCCAGCCAAATGGAAATCTCGCATAGCTTGAGTTCCCGCCCACCCCCCTCTGTCCTGCCGGACATGTCCGGCAGGACAGAGGGGGGTGCGAAGGATCTCGACTCGGCAGATAACTGCCCTTGGACATTCGCAGTAGTCGCTGCCCTCGTCCTCCCCACCCCCGCCTTCGCCCACGCCTCCGACCGCGGCCATGTCCTGCTTCTGCCGACCGGCTATTACATCGCCGGCGGTGCGCTGGCCGTGGCCGTCAGCTTCCTCGCTCTCGCGCTGCTGCCGCCTGCCGCCCTCGACCGCTTCTGGCGCAGACGCCTCGCCTTGTTCGTCTTCGCAGACAGCCCGCGCACGATCGTCAGCCTGCTTTCTTTTGCCGGCTTTGCACTTTTGATCGCTGCCGGCCTGTTCGGCAGTCGTGACCCGCTCTCCAACCCTTTGCCGCTGGTGATCTGGACCCTGCTCTGGGCCGGCTTCACGCTGCTGCAAGGCGTGTTCGGCGACCTCTGGTCATGGCTCAATCCCTGGTACGGACCGTGGCGTGTCGCTGCTCGCCTCTTCCGGCTTTCGGGCGACGGAACACAACAGTTACGCCTGCCGAGATGGTTCGGGGTCTGGCCGGCTTTCGTGCTGTTCTTCGCCTTCGCCTGGTTCGAGCTGATCGATCCGGCGCCCGACGATCCCTCCCGCCTGGCCTCGGCCGCCGGCGCCTACTGGTTGCTCAGCTTCGTCGCCATGCTTGCCTTTGGCTATGGCGACTGGAGCCGGCGCGGCGAATTCCTGACCATCTTCTTTTCCATGGTCGCCCGCTTCGCGCCTGTTCAGCGCGAAGAAGGCCGGCTCAGTCTCTGCTGGCCGGGCGCGAAGCTGCTCGCCGCCGAGCCCTTGCCGCTGAGCGGCATGGCCTTCTTGTTGCTGGCGCTGTCCTCGGTATCCTTCGACGGCCTGTCGAAGACGTTCTTCTGGCTTGGCCTGTTCGGCGTCAATCCGCTGGAGTTTCCCGGTCGCACCGCGCTGATCGGCATCGGCAGCCTCGGCCTGGTGCTCACCTTCGTCCTGCTCGCGGCCGTGTTCGCGCTCGCCGTTCTTCTCGGCCAGCGTCTTGTCGGTGGACGCTCGTTCAAGGAATCTGCCGGTCTGTTGGTGTGGTCGATCGTTCCGATCGCGCTTGCCTATCACATCGCGCATTACCTGACCGCGCTGCTGGTCGACGGCCAATATGCGCTGGTCGCCTTGTCGGATCCGTTCGCGCTCGGCTGGAACCTGTTCGGCACCGCCGACAGGCTGGTCGAGGCCGGCGTCGCCGCCGGCGCCGCGTCGGCCTGGTGGCTGTGGAATGTTCAGGCTGGCGTCATCATTGCCGGCCATGTGCTGGCCGTGCTTGTCGCGCATGGCCTCGCCTGGCGGCTGCATCCGCAGCCCTCGCGCGCCGCGCTCAGCCAGCTTCCGCTGACCCTGTTGATGATCGCCTACACCATCTTCGGCCTATGGCTGCTCGCCACGCCGACAGCGGGCTGAGAGTGTCCTTCGGGAAGCTCGCTTGCCACGTCGGAGCTTTGGTGATTTAGTTTGTACACATGCAATTTTCGTGTCCTCCGACAGAGGAGGATCGCGCCGCCTTATCGCTGGTCAGAACTGAAAAAACAGGGGAACGGACATGGCTGACAAGAACGGATTCTTCGACCTCTCCAAGACAAGGCTTTCCCGCCGCACCGCGCTGAAGGGCATCGCCGCCGGCGCCGGCCTTGCGCTTGCGCCCGGCTTCGTCCGCTATAGCCAGGCGCAGAGCTCGGCGCCGATCAAGATCGGCTTCCAGTCGCACCGCACCGGCATCGGCGCCGCCTACGGCCGTTGGTACGAGAAGACGAGCGCCGCCGCGGTCAAGGCGATCAACGACGCCGGCGGCATAGGCGGCCGCCAGGTCGAGCTGGTGATCGAGGATGACGGCACCGATCCCGCCCGCGGCGCCGAGGTGGTTGCCAAGTTCGCCACCCAGCACAAGACCGACATCGTCTTCGGCACGCTGTTCTCGCATGTCGTGATCGGCTCGGCCCCCGCCGCCGGCGAGAACAAGATCCCCTATTTCGTGGTCAGCGAAGGCCATCATGTCGCCTCGACCAAGCTCAATCGCTACGTCTTCCAGCCCGGCATCACCGATGTGAAGAGCCAGATCCAGTCGATGGCGCCTTGGATCGCCGCCAATGCCGGCAAGAAGGTAACGCAGATATTCCCCGACTTCGCCTTCGGCTACGACCATCGCGACTACCTGCCGCCGGCGTTGAAGGCGCAAGGCGGCGACGTCATCGCGCAGATCGCCATCCCGCCGACGGAGTCGTCCTTCACCAAATACTTCCCGCAGATTCCGGCCGAGACCGAGGTGATCTACCACGTCATGGTCGGCCCGGCCGTGCTCACCTTCGTCAAGGAGCTCGGCGAGTTCTACGGATCGAACCGTCCGCAGCTGTTCGGCTTCATGGACTCGCTCGAGGCGACCGACATCAACAGCCCCGGTCTCGAGTTCCTCGACGGCAGCCATTTCTGGGAGGGCTCGCCGCGCTATGCGCAGCCCGGTGACTCCGCCGCACAGAAGACCTACCGCGCCGCCGTCGGCATCGACGACAACGGCGCCGCCGTCGGTGATCCCAAGGACGTCTCCACCGCTTCGCACATGTTCGGCTGCTGGGAGACGCTCTACGTCGTCAAGAAGGCGATGGAGGACGCCGGCTACAAAGGGCCGGAAGACCGCGCCAAGCTGGTCGAGGCCACCGAAGCGCTGACCGAATTCGCCGAGGGACCGGAGCATCCGCAGGGTCCGAAAACCTTCAACGGCAAGATCCACCAATGCTTCGGCATCCAGAACATCTCCAAGGTCGAGGGCGGCAAGCTCAAGGTGGTGCACAAGACCAAGATCGAGGACGGCCTCTACGAGCCGGAAGGGGATTACACGACGCAGCCGCTGTGAGCGTTGACGTTTCACCGAGCGTGAGCGCCAAGCCACCCCCCTCTGTCCTGCCGGACATCCCGGCAGGGCAGAGGGGGGTGCACTCGGCGCCAGCCTGTGTGTAATCCATGCATTTCGGACCCCATCTCCTCCTTGCCGCGCTCGAAGGCCTCGTCACGTCCGCCGTGCTGGCGCTGACGGCGCTTGGGCTGTCGCTGGTGTTCGGTGTCATGCGCGTCGTCAACGTCGCACATGGCGAGTTCTTCATGCTGGGCGCGGTGCTTGCCTGGGCGATCTCGACGATGATCGCGGGCCATCCGGCGATCGGCTTCGTGGCCGCGCTCGTGATCGCGCCCCTGGTGGTCGGGCTGGTCGCGCTGATCGCCGAACGGCTGGTGCTGCGCCGGCTGAATTATAATCCTGAAGGCACCATCGTCGCCACCATCGGCATGCTCTACATCATCCAGCAGCTGGCGCTGACCTTCTACGGGCCGGAGGCGCGCCCGGTCGAGCCGCCCTTCAGCTATCGCATCCTGCTGCCGTGGTTCGGCTATTCCGGCTACAAGCTGTCGGTGGTTGCCGCCTCCGCGCTGCTGCTCGTCCTGACCTGGCTGGTGCTGACCCGCACCAAAATCGGCTTGGTCATGCGCGCCACCCAGTATGATCGCGAGACGGCGCAGGCCTTCGGCATCCCGGTCGTGCGCGTCTATGCCGGCGTCTTCGCCATCGGCGCCATGCTTGCCGCGACCGCCGCGGTGCTGATCGTGCCGATCAGCCAGGCGCATTACCTGATGGGGCAGGACCCGCTGCTGCTGTCCTTCATCGTCGTCATCATCGGCGGCTTGGGCTCGTTGCGCGGCACCGTGATCGCCGCCATCCTGATCGGCCTCTCCGACGGCATCATCTCGGTGTTCTTCTCGCCGACTTTGGCCAAGATCATCGCCACGCTGGTGGTTGCCATGGTGCTGGTGTTCAGGCCGCAAGGGTTGTTCGGGACGACGCCGCGATGACGGAGACTTCGCCGGCAAAAATCTATGCGCTGCATATCGGCGTCATCGCGCTTCTGTTCGTGCTGAATTTCATTCTGCCGGACTACCATCAGGGTCTCTTTGCCCGCATCATGACGCTCGCAGTCTTCGCCACGGGCTATAATCTGCTCTTCGGCTATGTCGGCCTGCTCAGCCTCGGCCACGCCATGTTTTTTTCCGCCGGCCTCTACGGAGCGGGGTTGACCGTTTATCATCTCGGCTGGGGCGTACCGGAAGCCTTCATTGCCGGGATCGCCTGCGGCGCGCTGCTCGCCTTGCTCATCGGCCTGCTTGCGCTGCGCACATCGGGAGTGGCGTTCATGATCGTCACCATGATGTTCGCGCAGATCTTTTATCTGCTGATCCTGTATTTTGCCGCCTGGACCGGCGGCGACCAGGGCCTGGTCATCCAGCAGGCGGCGCGCACGCTGAGCTTCGGCGGCGCCTCGCTCGACCTCACCAACCCCAACGTGCGCTACATGAGCGCGCTGGCGCTGTTCTCGCTCGTGCTGATCGCTTCCCTTGCCGTCGTCCGCTCCCGCTTCGGCCGCGTGCTGGTCGCCATTCGCGAGAATGAGGAGCGCACCAAGATGCTCGGCTACGATACGGTCGCCAACAAGATCGCCGCCGTGGTCTTGTCCGGCACGATCTGCGCTGCCTCCGGCGCGGCCTATGCGCTGCTGTTCGGCTATATCGGCTCGAGTTTCGCCTCGGTGCAATATTCGATCCTGCCGCTGCTGTGGGTGCTGCTCGGCGGCGCCGCGACGGCGCTGGGGCCGCTCGTCGGCACGCTGTTCATGTATTACGTCACCGACATCGCCAGCAGCTTCACCTCAGCCTATCTTTTGATCGTCGGCATCGCGCTCATTCTGCTTGTGCTGTTCTTTCCGAAGGGCATTCTGGGCAGCATTCGCCAACGCTGGCTCGGGTGGTTGCCATGATGCCGCTGCTCACCACCAAGGGGCTGTCGCGCCATTTCGGCGGCCTGCGCGCCGTCGATGGCGTCGATTTCGCCCTGATGCCTGGCGAAATTCGCGCCATCATCGGCCCCAACGGCGCCGGCAAGACCACCTTCGTCAGCCTGCTCAGCGGCCGCATCCAGCCAAGCTCAGGCATGATCCTCTTCGATGGTGCCGATATCACCAGCATGGCGGCCTATCGCAGGGTTCGCCTCGGCGTCGCCTATACGTTCCAGATCACCAGCGTCCTCGCCAACCTCACGGCCTTTGACAATGTCGCGCTGCCGGTGCAGCGCACGCTGACCGACGGCCGCTCGAAGGGCGCGGTCAGGACCGGCGTCATGGCGGCGCTGGAGCGCACGGGGCTTGCTGACCGCGCCGGAACGCTTGCCGGGCACCTATCCTATGGACATCAGCGCTTGCTGGAAGTTGCGATGGGCCTGGCGCTGAAGCCGCGTCTGCTGATCCTGGACGAGCCGACGCAAGGCCTCGCCGACAGCGAGATCGACAATTTCATCGAGCTGGTGCGCGACATCGCCAAGAGCGCGACCGTGCTGCTCATCGAGCACAACATGCCGGTGGTCATGGAGCTTGCCGACCGGATCACGGTTTTCAATTCGGGAAAGATTCTCGCCGAGGGCACGCCGGAGCAGATCCGCGCCAACGCCCAAGTCCAGGATGCCTATCTCGGAGCGACCCATGGCTGATCCGCTCATGGTCGATCCCCTCATGGTCGACCAAGGTCTGCTCTCCATATCCGGGCTCGAATGCTTCTACGGCGAGGTCCAGGTGCTTTACGGCCTCGACCTGGTCCTCAACAAGGGCGAGGTGCTTTGCCTGTTCGGCCGCAACGGCGCCGGCAAGACGACGACGCTGAAGGCGATCATGGGACTGGTGCCGGCGGCGGCCGGCTCGATCAGGCTGGACGGCAAGGAGCTGACCGGGCTTGCCGCGCATGACGTGCCGAAGGCCGGCGTCGCCTATGTGCCGCAGGGCAGGCGGCTGTTCGCCGAGATGAGCGTGGCGGAAAACATCGAGATCGGGTTGATGGCGCGCGGCAAGGGCAAGGCGACGCGCGACAAAGTGCTCGATCTCTTCCCCTTGCTCAGGGAGCGGCTGAAACAGCGTTCCGGCACGCTGTCCGGCGGCGAACAGCAGATGCTTGCCATGGCGCGCGCGCTCTGCCTCGAGCCGCAGGTGCTGCTGCTCGACGAGCCGACCGAAGGGCTGATGCCGTCGATGATCGCCAAGATCCGCGAGACGGTGGCCAAGCTGCGCGGGCTCGGCGTCTCGACGGTCCTGGTCGAGCAGCGCGTCGACGCCGTGCTGTCGGTCGCCGACCGCGTCTGCTTCATCGAGAACGGCCGCAACCGCGAGACGGTCGACGTCGAGGAGCTGCGTGCCGATCCGTCGGCAGTCCGGCGATATGTGGGGGTTGGATAAGGCGTCGAGTTCGCTGTCCGTGCCAAGATTCTTCGAGCGTCGGGCTGCCCTCATGGCCCCTGCCGGGCATTTCTCCCTGTGAACGGTCTGTGAACGGGGAGAAAGAGGCTGGCTGCGGCCTCGGCGCCCATTCTACAGCGTCGGCGATGACAGTGCCCTTCTGTCCGTTCACGGGGAGAAGATGGCGGCAGCCAGATGAGCGGCGGCGCAGGCGGTGGAAGTTGAATAGCTCAGCTCACCCGAAAAACAAAAATCCCGCGATCAAAAAGGCCGGAATCAGCACCAGGCCCGACCAAGCCATGTAGGCGAAGAAGCCGGGCATCTTCACGCCGCTGTGTCGGGCAATGGCGTAGACCATGAAGTTCGGCGCATTGCCGATATAGGTGTTGGCGCCCATGAACACGGCGCCGGCCGAAATTGCGGCGAGCGTCGATGCGGCCTCGGTCATCAGGTGCTGCGCATCGCCGCCGGCCAGCTCGAAGAACACCAGATAGGTCGGCGCGTTGTCGAGGAAGGATGACAGCCCTCCGGTCAGCCAGAAATAGGCGAGGTCATTGGGCTGGCCATCGGCCGACGTGACCAGCGAAACCAGCGGCGCCAGCGCGCCGTCCATCCCGGCCCGCAGGATGGCGATGACCGGCACGATGCAGATGAAGATGCCGGCAAAGAGCTTAGCCACCTCGGCTATAGGCCCCCAGTTGAACCCGTTCGCGGCGCGATACTCCTTGCGCGAGACGGCGAGCGAGACGAAGGCGGTGATCAGGATGATTGCATCGCGCACGACGTTCTGCAGCTCGAGGTGAACGCCGAGGACCGGGATACTAACGCCCGGCTTCCAGCTCGCGGATAGCAGGATCGCGCCGATGACGCCGGCAAGCAGCGGCACATTGGGCAGGCCACGGATGCGCACCTTGGTGTCCGGGGTCGGGTCCTTGATCTTGGGCGCGCCGGCCTCGCGTCGGTGCAAGAGAATGTCGATCGCCAGGAACACCGCGAGCACCAGGCCGCCGACGAACAGCGTGTCGGGCAGAATGTGCACCGTGGTCCAGAAGAAGTCGACGCCGCGCAGGAAGCCGACGAACAGCGGCGGGTCGCCGAGCGGCGTCAGCGAGCCGCCGATGTTGGACACCAGGAAGATGAAGAAGATCACCACATGCGCGTTGAACGGCCGGTTGTCGTTGGCGCGCAGGATCGGCCGGATCAGGATCATCGAGGCGCCGGTCGTGCCGATCACCGAGGCCAGGATCGCGCCGACAAGCAGCAGGCCGGCATTGACCAGCGGCGTGCCGTGAATGTTGCCGGCAACGAGGATGCCGCCGGAAATGGTGAACAGCGCGAACAAAAGGATGATGAAGGAAAGATACTCGGTAAGCACCGTGTGCAGCACCGCCGCGCTTGCCGACGGGAGGCCGAAGGCAAGAGCAAGCGGAACGACGGCAAGTGCGGCCCAGGTGGCGGCGATCTTGCCGTAGTGGTGCTCCCAGAGATGCGCAAACAATAACGGTCCTGTCGCGATCGACAGCAGCAGTCCCGCAAAGGGCAGCGCCCACCAGAGCGACATCGCGGCGCCGGGGAGGTCGTGCGCCTCGGCGGCGAAGGCTGGTTGCGGAAAAACCGTCATGGCCGCGGCAATCGCGCCCGCAGCCAAAGCTCCCGCCATGTCTGTGAAGCTCCCTCGATGCCTCACAGTCGGGTCAGTCCGCCAAATGGTCTTCGAGCATCACGCCGGCATCGCGCATGCGTGAGAGCATCGTATTGACCGACCCGTTGAGATCGATGCCGCGGCAGGCGTCGAGCCGCACGGTCGTCCTGAAGCCCTGCTTCACCGCATCGAGCGCCGAGAAGGCAACGCAGAAGTCGGTGGCAAGGCCTGCCAAAGTGACCGCCTCGATCCCCCGTTCCTTAAGATAGCCGGCGAGGCCCGTCGGCGTCGTATGATCGTTCTCGAAGAAAGCCGAGTAGCTGTCGATTGCCGTGCGAAAACCTTTGCGGATCACCAGCTCGGCCTTGGTCCAGGCGAGGCCTGAATGGAAATCGGAACCGAGGCTGCCCTGGATGCAATGGTCCGGCCAAAGCGTCTGCGGCCCGTAAGGCATTTCGACGGCCTCGAAGGGCTGCTTGCCCGGATGGCTGGAGGCGAAGCTCGAATGGCCGGCCGGGTGCCAGTCCTGCGTCAGCACGACATGCTCGGACCGCCGGATCAGGTCGTTGACTAAGGGCACGATCTCGTCGCCGCCGGCGACCGCCAGCGCGCCGCCGGGACAGAAGTCGTTCTGCAGGTCGATGACGATGAGCGCTTCCTCGGCCATGGGGCTCCCTCTCGTTGGGCTGGGCTCCAGCAAAATGCCGCTGACGCGACCGGAGGCAGAACCTTGATCAGATGGCCGGCGGCGTCAACCTCTAAGGCATAACAAAGCCGTGGCTCTGGATCGGGACAGGTTCTTGCGCCCACATCGCTTTGACAATCGCGGCGAAGTTGATATCATTTGCATACGAATGAATTTGCTCGAGCTGGAGGCCGGCAGGTTCCCTCGGAAAGGCCCCTTTTTGGGAAGGCAAAGCGTGATCCGTTACGCGAAACCCACCACGGTCGACGAGGCGCTCGCTTTGCTTGGCGAGGACAGCTGGCGCATCCTCGCCGGCGGCACGGATTTCTATCCCGCGCAGGGCGCAAAACCTTTTCGCGACAACATCCTCGACATCAACGGACTGGCCGCGCTGCGCGGCATCGTCGAGACCGAAGAGCATTGGCGGATCGGCGCCCGCACCACTTGGACCGATATCGTGCGCCAGCCGCTGCCGCCGGCGTTCGACGCGCTGAAGGCAGCCGCCCGCGAAGTGGGGTCCGTCCAGATCCAGAACGTCGCCTCCGTTGCCGGCAACCTCTGCAACGCCTCGCCCGCGGCGGATGGTGTGCCGGCGTTGATGGTGCTGGATGCCGAGGTCGAGTTGCGATCGGCGCAGCAGACACGGCATCTGCCGCTCGACGGCTTCATCCTCGGCAACCGCCGCACCGCGCTGCACTCCGGCGAGATGGTCACCGCCATTTGTATTCCGAAGCGCTCCGCCGCCGGCGCATCTTCCTTCGTCAAGCTCGGCGCCCGGCGCTATCTCGTCATCTCCATCGCCATGGCTGCGGCTCGGCTCGTGACAGAGGGCGGCGTGGTCGCGGATGCGGCAATCGCCGTGGGTGCCTGTTCGGCCGTCGCCCGCCGTCTGGAGGGCGTCGAGGCGGCCCTGCGCGGCCAAGCCGTCACGCCAGCGCTCGCCGATGCGGCGTTTTCCGCACCGGTCGATGAGCTCTCTCCCATTGCGGATGTGCGCGGCAGCGCCGAGTATCGAGAGCACGCGGCGCGCGAGATCGTGGCCCGTGCTGTGTGTGCCGCCGCCGGCGTCGGTGGCGGCGCCAAGGCGGCGGCATGAGCCTCACCGATTCCAGCATGGAACGTGCCGACATTGCCTTCGAGGTCAACGGCGCTGCGGTCAGCGTGTCTGTGCCGCCTGTGCGGCGGCTGTCGCAGGTCTTGCGCGACGAGTTGCGGCTGACCGGTACCAAGGTCGGCTGCGACGCCGGCGATTGCGGCGCCTGCACCGTGCTGGTCGACGGCAATCCGGTCTGCGCCTGCCTTGTGCCGGCGGCCTCGGTGTCCGGTGCATCAGTCACCACGGTCGAGGGCCTCGCCAATGGCGGGCTCTCCGCGCTGCAGGCGTCGTTCCTCGAACACGGCGCCGCGCAATGCGGCATCTGCACGCCTGGCCTGCTGGTATCCGCAACAGCGCTGCTGCAACGCAATCCCACGCCGAGCGAGGCCGAAACCCAGGACGCGCTCGGCGGCGTGCTCTGCCGCTGCACCGGCTACAGGAAAATCGTCGCGGCGGTGATGGATGCCTGGCAGCATATGAACGGCGTCGACCATCGCTTGCCCGAGGCCGGGCGCGCTGTCGGCGCCTCGCTCATCCGGCTCGACGGCCTGCCCAAGGTTACCGGCGCCGAGAAATTTGGCGGCGACACCTTCCCGGCCGACGCACTGGCCGTTCTCGTGGTCCGCTCCCCGCACTACCATGCCCGCTTCAGTTTCGGCGATATCAAGGCCTGGGCCAAAGCCCATACCGGCGTTGCCGGCGTTTTCACCGCCGCCGACATTGCCGGCAAGAACTGCTTCGGCGTCATCGGTCCCTTTGCCGACCAGCCGGCCCTCGCCGAAGGTTTCGCCCGTTTCCGCGGCGAGGCGGTGGCGCTTGTCGCCGGGGAGCGTGAGGCGATCCTCGATCTCGACCTGACCGATTTCCCGATCGCTTGGACGGAGTTGCCGCATGTCCTGCAGCCCCACGAGGCGAAAGCCGAGCGCGCGGCGCTGATCCACCAGCACAGGCCGGCGAACCTGCTCACATCGGGCTTCGTCGAGCGCGGCGACCCCGACGCAGCGCTTGCCGCCGCCGCCGTCACCGTGTCCGGCGCCATCGAGACCTCGTTTGTCGAGCACGCCTACATCGAGCCGGAAGCCGGCTATGCTTACATGGATGACGACACGCTGGTCGTCGTCGCCTGCACGCAGGCACCCTATATGGATCGTGACGACACCGCCAAGGTGCTCGGCCTTCCTGTCGACAACGTGCGCATCGTGCCGACCGCCACTGGCGGCGGTTTCGGCTCGAAACTCGATGTATCGCTGCAGCCGCTGATCGGCCTGGTGGCGATGAAGACGGGACGCCCGGCGGCGCTCGCCTATACACGCAACGAATCGATGATGTCGACCACCAAGCGCCATCCTGCCGAGATGAAGGCGACCATCGGCGCGGATGCCGAGGGTCGCGTCATCGGCATGATTTTCGAGGGAGACTTCAACACCGGCGCCTATGCGAGTTGGGGACCGACAGTCGCCAACCGCGTGCCGGTGCATGCCTCCGGTCCCTATCTAACGCCGAACTACCGGGCGGAAGGCCGCGCCATCCACACCAACGGCCCGATCGCCGGCGCCTTCCGTGGTTTCGGCGTGCCGCAGGCGACGATCATGCAGGAGACCCTCTATGACGAACTCGCTGACAAGCTCGGCATGGACCGGCTCGATTTTCGCTTGAAAAATTGCCTTCGTAACGGTTCCGAAACAGTCACCGGTCAGCACCTTGCGTCCGGGGTTGGCATCGGCGATTGCCTGGAAGCGCTGCGCCCATGCTGGCAGCGCGCGCTGGCGGAATCGGAAGCCTTCAACGCTGCCAGCACGGCAAGCAAGCGTGGTGTCGGCGTCGCCTCCTGCTGGTATGGCTGCGGCAACACCTCGCTGCCCAATCCCTCGACCATCAAGGTCGGCATTTCGGCTTCCGGTGACGTCGTTTTGCACCAGGGCGCCGTCGATATCGGCCAGGGTTCGAACACGGTGATCGCGCAGATCTGCGCCGACGCGCTCGGGCTGCCGCTGGACAAATTCCGGCTGAAGAGCGCCGACACCGCCATCACGCCCGACGCCGGCAAGACATCCGCCTCGCGCCAGACTTTCGTGACCGGCAAGGCGGCGGAAAAGGCTGGCCGCACGCTGCGCGAAAAGATCCTGCGCTTCGCCAATGTGTCCGGACAGGCGACGATCGCGCTCGAGGGGGCCAGCCTCAATATCCGCGAGGGCGAGGCGACCCGGCGTGTCGATCTGTCGAGCTTGAAGATGGATGCCGACGGGTTGGTGTTCGTCTCTGAGGAGACCTACGACCCGCCGACATTGCCGCTCGACGCCAAGGGCCAGGGCAAGCCCTACGCCGTCTATGGCTATGGCGCGCAGATCGCCGAGCTCGAGGTCGATCTCAAGCTGGGCATCGTCAAGCTGATCAAGATCACCGCCGCCCACGATGTCGGCAAGGCGATCAATCCGCTGCTGGTCGAGGGCCAGATCGAGGGCGGCATCGCGCAAGGCATCGGCATGGCGCTGATGGAGGAATATATCCCCGGCCGCACCGAGAACCTGCACGACTACCTCATCCCGACCATCGGCGACGTGCCGCCGATCGAGCACATACTGGTCGAGGTTCCGGATCCGGAAGGACCCTTCGGCGCCAAGGGCCTGGGCGAGCATGTGCTGATCCCGACGGCGCCGGCGATCCTCAACGCCATCCGTCATGCTGCCGGCGTTCTGGTCACCAAGGTGCCGGCGACGCCGAGCCGCATCCTGGCGGCGATCCGCGAAAAGGAGGCACGCAGATGAGCGAGCTTGCCGAACGTTTCGAAACCCACGATCCCGGCGAGAAGCAGGTGGCGGAAAAGATCCGCTGCGACGCCTGCCCGGTCATGTGCTACATCGCCGACGGCCGCACCGGCGCCTGCGACCGTTACGGCAATGTCGGCGGCCGCATCGTGCGCATGGATCCGCTGACCATTCTCGATCATGCGGCCGAGACCGGCGGCGCGGTCGTGCCTTTCGTTGCCGAGGGCGAAGCCTGGAATGGCGAATTGGTCAACACCGGCCGCCGCTTCGTCACCGCAATAGGCGCCGGCACCACCTATCCGGACTATAAGCCGGCGCCCTTCATCGTCAGCCAGGAGGTCGAAGGCGTCGATCTCGTCACGGTCGTGACCGAAGGCATCTTCTCCTACTGCGGCGTCAAGGTGAAGATCGATACCGACCGCCACATTGGCGACGAGACGGCAACCGTGCGTTCCGAGGGCGAGGCGATCGGCCATGTCACCACCGGCGAATACGGTTCGCAAATGCTGTCGCTGGGCGGCGTCCATCACCTGACCGGCGGCTCGAAAGCCGAGGGCCGCGCCACCTGCGATGCAATGCTCAATCTGTGCAACAGGAAGCCGGTCGAGCTCACCATCGACGGCGGCGCGACGGTCGTCGTCGAGGCGGGCAAGGCGCCGGTCATCGACGGCAAGGTCGAGCACCGCATGCGCGTCGGCTGCGGCTCGGCCACCATCGGCATGTTCGCCACGCAATGGCGCGGGCTGGTCGACGAGGTGGTGGTGGTCGATGACCACATCACCGGGGTCGTCTCCGAGCACCAGGCCGGCAAGGTGTTGGGCTGGCAGGATACGGGGATAAAAATCATCGGCCGCCGCTCGACGCCCGGCCGCTACTTCAAGGTCTCCGAGCCAGGCCTCGGCTGGGGCGGCACCACGATTTCCGATCCGCTGTCGATCCTGGGCGACTGGAATGCCAAGAAAGGCGCCCGTCCCGGCCTGTCGCTGCTCATGGTTTCGACCACCGGCGAGCAGTTCGCGTATTACGAGCTCGACGACCAGCTCAAACCGGTGGAAAGGCCCTTCCCCGAACGGCTGCAGAAATCCGTCGGCCTCATCGAGGACAATTGCGAGCCGGCGCTGTGCACGGTTCTCTTCATCGGCGGCGCCGGCGGCTCGCTGCGCGCCGGTGTCACCGAGAACCCCGTCAACCTGACCCGCTCGGTGCAGGGCCTGAAGACCTATGTCACGGTCGGCGGCGCGCCGGTCTATGTCTGGCCGGGCGGCGGCATCACGCTGATGGTCGACGTCACTCGCGTGCCGGAAGGCGCCTTCGGTTACGTGCCGACGCCGGCGCTGGTGGCGCCGATCGAGTTCACCATGCGCCGCGACGATTATGTCAGGCTTGGCGGCTACGAGAGCGAGATCCGCAGCGTCGAGGACATTCTTGCCAGAGGCGGCGAATACCTCAACCCGCGCCGTGGTGCCGGCGCGCCGGCCGGCAATCCCTGGCCGCCGCTGGCGCAACTGCGCCGCGCCCGGGCCAGCGAGGCCGGGCAATGAACGGCCCGCAGGCGCATTGGCTCGCCGATGGCCGGCGGCTCCATCTCAACCATGGACCGATCGATCTAGTCATCGAGGCCTTCGGCGAGGAGGACGAGCGCAGGGCCGCCTATGGCCAGGCCGTCACCCGCTTCCAGACGATCCTGACCGAGTTGGTCGAGGAGCTCCCCGAACTGCGCCGACCTGCATCTTTGCGGCCGCGCGCTTTCGCCGGACCGACGGCGCTGCGCATGGAGGCTTCCGTGGTGCCCTTGGCAGAAACCTTCATCACGCCGATGGCAGCCGTTGCCGGTTCGGTAGCCGACGAAATTCTGGCCGCGCTGCTTGCCGGCCGCCGCCTCGATCGCGCTTACGTCAACAATGGCGGCGACAGCGCCATCCATCTCGGCCGGACACAGTCGATGATATTGGCAATTGCCGGCACCGGGCACGGCCTTGCCGATCGCATCGCTGTTCGCGCTGAGGATCATGTGCGCGGCGTTGCCACCAGTGGCTGGCGCGGCCGTTCCTTCTCGCTGGGCATTGCCGACGCCGTCACTGTGCTTGCGCGGACCGGCGCCGAGGCGGATGCGGCGGCAACGCTAATCGCCAACGCCGTCGACCTCCCCGGCCATCCGGCGATCCGTCGCGTGCGCGCATGCGATCTAGTGCCCGACAGCGATCTCGGCGAGCGACTGGTGACGCAAGGCGTCGGCGCGCTTTCGCCTCGCGAGGTGACTCGCGCGCTGGACAACGGCCTTGCCGTCGCCGAAGATTTTCGCCGGCGCGGCTTGATTGCCGCATCGGCGCTGTTTCTCGCGGGCCAATCCCGCATCAGTGGCTCAGTGGCGCTGGCCGCGCCCAACAAGCATAAGGTGAAGGAAACTGCTCATGCCTGACTTTCCGATCCGCAAGGTCGCGGTTCTGACCGAGGAGATTTTTCACGACGGCGGGCCGGTGGCCAAGGAGCCACGCCGCCGCGCCGCCGCCCTTGCCGTGGTCAGGAATCCATTCGCCGGGCGTTATGTCGAGGATTTGCAGAGCGCGATGGAGGACCTGAAGCCGCTCGGGCTGCTTTTGACCGACAGACTGATCGCCGCGTTGGGCGGCGACGTGAAGAAGATCGACGGCTACGGCAAGGGCGCCATCGTCGGTTCCGCCGGCGAGGTCGAGCACGGCGCGCTGTGGCACGTGCCGGGCGGCTATGCCATGCGCGAGCGGCTCGGCGACGCCAAGGCGATCGTGCCCTCGGCGAAGAAGGTCGGCGGTTTCGGATCGCGGCTCGACGTGCCGCTCGGGCACATCAACGCCGCCTATGTGCGCAGCCATTTCGACGCGATCGAGGTCGGCATCAGCGACGGCCCGCGTGCCGACGAGATCCTGTTCTGCCTCGCCATGACCTGCGGCCCGCGTATCCATGACCGCATGGGTGGGCTGGCTGCGAGCGACATCAAGGCATGGGACGGACTGCGGTGAGCGGCGAGGACAATCTGCTGCGGCTGGTCGAGGCCGAAGAGCCGGACGAGAACGGCTATCATCTGCAGGATCAGGTCGGCTTCATCCTGCGCAAGGCCCATCAGCGCCATGTCGCCATCTTCGCGGCCCACATCGCCGATCTGACGCCACCGCAATTCGCAGCTTTGGCCAAGCTCCACGACATCGGCGAGACCTCGCAGAACCAGCTCGGCACGCTGATCGCCATGGATGCCGCCACGGTGAAGGGCGTCATCGACCGTTTGAAGGCACGCGGCCTGGTCGAGCTCTCCAAGCACGAGGTCGACAAGAGGCGGCTGCTGGTCAATCTCACGGCCGAGGGTCGCGAGGCGATCGAGCGGCTGATCCCGCTTGCCCGCACCATCACCGAGGAAACGCTGGCGCCGCTCTCGGCCAAGGAAGTCGCGACGTTCCTGAGGCTGCTGGCGAAGCTGGCGTGAACGGATGCCGTGCGCGGAATGCCGCATCCAGGATGTCAGCCCGCAGGACTCGCGCCCGCTAGAGCTTCCGGCGAGGGGTGCAATGCCGGCATCGAACCGGCGGCGCCGAGTTTGGCTTCTATGCCCGCGGTGCGATGCCAGATCACGGCGACGACCAGCATCGCGATGTAGCCGTCGACTTCATAGTGCCAGCCGGTATAGACCGAACCGAACAGGATGAAGATCGCGAATGCCCATCCGGCCACGCCGAGCCAGCGGTTGAGCCGCGCAAGATAGAACGCGTTCAAAGTGGCGATCGCCACATGCATGCTGGGCATGGCGGATATGCCGGTGCCAAGAGCCGGCAGGTCCGCCCTGTAGCTGTCGAGCAGGTAGTCGGAATAGAGCAGCACATGCTGGTTGCCCGGTCGCTGCTTCAACACCTCCACGAGTTCCGCAAAGCGGGTGCCGCCAAGAAACTCATCGTAAAAGATCGGTCCGACGGAGGAAAACAGCGTCGCCAGAAGGGTTCCGACCACCATGGTGACAAGCGCAAGAGCGGTGAGATAGCGCAGGTGCACCAACTGATTGGCGCCTAGCGCCGCAAAGAACAGCAAACCGAACCATTCGACGAACCAGATCTTGGCATAGGCGACCGCCACCAGCATCGCCAAGGTGTCGGAATCGAATGCGTGAGCGATCCGCCATGGCGCTTGGCCGTGCAGGAACTCCCCGATATCGGCCAGAGCCCTGTCGCAATAAAATGGCACGATGTCCGGTATGTTCACCTTCCACGTCGTGAACGCCGCAAGCGACAGAATGAAGATCACAACGACAAGTGCCGCCCGCAGCCCGTTCGAGCGAAACAATCTCACCATGAACCCGACCGGCGCGTCCGGTGACAGGATCACGGCCGCCAGGATGATCATGACGAGGAATGAGAATGATCCCCGGACAGCCAGTTCCGACAAATACATCTGCGCCACGTCGGCGTATGCCGAAGGCCAGGCCAGAGCCGCTCCAAGGACATAAAGCAGGCACAGAGCGAGCAGTCTGCGTGAGACGGTGTCGACTTTTGTGGCGTCCACCGGCCGGCCAGTCTGAGCCGGCACGATGGCATGCCCCGCTACCCCACTGGATAAGTCCATGAACGCCCCCAGCGCTGTTCACCTTTTCATCTATGGGTGCAGAATTAATATCTCCTTATCCGGGTAGCTTGGTTTTGAGGCGCCTTTGGGCAACTGCTTGGTCTCGCGTGAGATAACCGCGAATTCACTTTTCGAGATCAAGGCCCCATTCGTCCCTGACCTGCTCGGCGGTATAGTAGCCAAGCCTGACATCTTCCGCGATCAGCTTCGGATCACGCTCCCGCGGGTCGCCATAGCCGCCGCCGCCTGGCGTGCCGACGCGCACGCGGTCGCCGGCCTTGAGCGCGATGTCTTGTTCTTTGGACAGATGCGGCGGCACATGCGCTTCGCCGCCCCGGAACACCGTCACGCTGTTCGGCGCGCCATCCCTGCCGCCGAGCGCGCCCTGCGGCCCAAAGCGGCCGTGGTCCATGACGAAGGAGGCCCGCGCCTCTCCGCGCAGGATCTCCACCTCATAGGCAAGCCCGAAACCGCCGCGATGCTTGCCCGCTCCGCCGGAACCTTCGCGCAGCGCATAATGCCGGTAGAGCACCGGAAAGGCCTGCTCCATGATCTCTACCGGCGGCGACTTCGAAATGCCGATGGTCGAGCAGCCGTTGCTCAAGCCGTCATGGCCGGCATTGCCGCCATAGCCGCCGCCGGAGATCTGATACATGACGTAGTCGCGCCCGCGCGCCGGGTCGTTGCCGCCGAGCGCGAAGTTGCCGCTGGAGCCGGCGGGCGCGGCCGTCACCTTCTCCGGCAACGCCTGCACCATGGCCGCGAACACGGCTTCCGCGATACGCTGCGAAACCTCGGCCGCGCAGCCCGACACCGGCCGCGGATACTTGGCGTCGAGGAAAGTGCCCTCCGGACGCTTGACGACCAGCGGCTCGAAGGCGCCGGCGCTGATCGGCACTTCCGGGAAGATATGGCGCATGGCGAGGTAAACGGATGACAAGGTCGTCGCCAGCACGCTGTTCATCGGCCCGGCGCAGGGTCTCGACGAACCGGCAAAATCGAAGGTCAGCGTGTCGCCCGTCTTCTCGACGGTCAGATTGATGTTCAGCGGCTCGTTCACCACTCCGTCGGAATCGACGAAGGCCTGCGAGCGGTAGACGCCGTCCGGTATGACCGCGATCGAGGCGCGCATCTGCTCGGCGGCGCGGCGGCGCAGTTCCGCGATCGCCTCGATAACGGTTTCGTCGCCGTAACGATCCAGGATTTCATTGAGTCTGTCCTGGCCGATCAGCAGCGCCGCCGCCTGCGCGCGGATGTCGCCGATGCGCTGGTCCGCGACCCGGATGTTCGAGCAGATGATGGCGTAGATCTCTGGATCGAGCGCGCCCTTCTTGAACAGTTTCACCGGCGGCAGCCGCAGGCCCTCCTGCTCGACCGCCGTGGCCGAAGCCGAGAAGCCGCCCGGCACCGAGCCGCCGATGTCCGGCCAGTGACCGGTGTTGGATAGCCAGCAGAAGATTTTTCCGTCGCGATAGACCGGCATGACGAAGCGCACGTCCATCAGATGCGTGCCGCCGAGATAGGGGTCGTTGACGATGTAGATGTCGCCGGGCTCCGGCGCCAGGCAGCGACCGTCGGCGATCATCTCGATCACCGTCTTGGTCGAATATTGCATGACCCCGACGAACACCGGCAAGCCCTGGCTGCCTTGCGCGACGAGCGAGCCGTCGGCGGCCGAATAGATGCCGTCGGAGCGGTCATTGGCCTCGGCGATGACCGGCGAGAAGGCGGCGCGGGAAAACGTCAAATCCATCTCGTCGCAGACCTGCTGCAGGGCCGCCTGCAGCACCGAAAGCGTGATCGTGTCGAGCTTTGCTGCTTCGACGGCCATTGTTCAGGCCTCGCCGATGTCGATGACGATGTTGCCGTCGGCGTCCGAGCGCGCCCGGTCGCCGGGTTCGAGCACCGTGGTGGCATCCATCTGCTCGAGGATCGCCGGCCCCTCGATGACGGCGTCGAGCGGCAGCTGTTCGCGGGCATAGACCGGTGTTTCGCGCCAGGCGCCGTGATACCAGACCGGCCTGATCTCTCGCCTTGCCTCGTCAAGCGTTGCCGCGCGCCCCGCCGGGTCGATCAGCCGCGACAGGTCGACCTGCGGCCGCACGCCGGTGACCGAGGTGTTGAGATTGACGAGGTTGGCGCGGATTTCCGGCAGTTCGACCTTGAAGCGCGCGAAATAGGCCTTCTCGAACAGCTGCTGCAGTGTCGTCCGCGTCACCGACGACGACGGCAGCGGCACGTTGATGATGTGGGTCTGGCCGACGAACTGCATGTCGGCGGAGTGCGTCACGCGGATCGCATCCGGCTTCACCGCTTCCTTGGCGATCAGCGCCTCGCCTTCGTACCGGTGCCGTTCCAACAATTCGCGAAGCTTTGCTTCGTCGAGACTGCCCACCGGCTGGTTGACCGTGTTGACGAAGTCGTGGCGCAGGTCGGCGACGACGCAGCCGAGCGCGTTGGTGATGCCGGGCCGGGCCGGCACCAGCACTCGTGGCAGACCAAGCTCGCGTGCGAGCGCCGTCGCATGCAGAGGGCCGGCGCCGCCGAAGGCGAACAGCGCGAAATCGCGCGGGTCGTGGCCGCGCGACACCGAAACCATGCGGATGGCGCCAGCCATCTTCATGTTGCCGAGCCTCAGCACGGCGCCCGCCGCCTCGACGCCGGAGAGGCCGGTGGGCTTGCCGATCCTGTCCGCGAAGATTGCAGTCACGCTTTCGACGGTCGCCGGATTGTCGACGGCCAACAGCTTGTTCGGCGCCAGCCGGCCGAGCACCAGGTTGGCGTCGGTGATCGTCGGTTCCATGCCGCCGCGTCCGTAGCAGTTCGGCCCGGGATTGGCGCCCGCGCTTTCCGGGCCGATCTGGATCAGCCCGGCCGCATCGACGCGCGCAATCGAACCGCCGCCGGCGCCGACTGTGTGCACCGCCACCATCGGCACGTGGATCGGCATCGCATACTCGATCTCGATCTCGTTCGACACGGCCGGTTCGGCGTTGCGGATCAGTGCCACGTCGGTCGACGTGCCGCCCATGTCGTAGGTGACGAGATTGCCGAAACCGGCGCGCTTGCCGGTGTAGGCAGCGGCAATCACGCCGGAAGCCGGACCGGACATCACCGTCTTCGCCGATTCCCGGGTGACGAAACGGGCCGAAATCATGCCGCCATTGCCGTTCATGATCAGGAAGTCGCGGGCATAGCCCTTGGAGGCCAATTCCGCGCGCAGCCGCTCGACATAGCGTTCCAGGATCGGCTGCACCGAGGCGTTGACCGCGGCGGTCACGCCGCGCTCGAACTCGCGTGCTTCCGACAGCAGTTCATGGCCGCTGGTGATGTGACTATTCGGCCAAAGCTCTGCCGCGATCTCGGCTGCCCGCCGCTCATGCGCGGGATTGGCGTAGGAATGCAGGAAATGGATGACGAGCGATTCGCAGCCGGCGTCTAGAAGCCGCTTCACCGCCTCGCGCATCTGCGTTTCGTCGAGCGGCACACGCACCGCGCCCGAGGCTTCGACCCGCTCCGACACTTCGAGCCGCAGATCGCGTGGGATGACCGGCACGAAGATGCCGGTCATGCCATAGGCTTGCGGCCTCGTGCGCCGGCCAAGCTCGATCACGTCGCGAAAGCCGCGCGTGGTGATCATGCCGGTCCGCGCCAGCCGGCGCTCCAGCACGGCATTGGTGGTGGTCGTCGTGCCGTGCACGATGAGGTCGATGCCATCGACCGGGAAACCGGTGGCGGCCAGCGCCGAGACCACGCCAAAGGCCTGATTTTCCACCGTGGTCGGCGTCTTGGCGATATGCACCTTCCCGCCCGCCTTGCCGTCGATCAAAAGCAGATCGGTAAAGGTGCCGCCGACGTCGACGCCGGCAACGACACTTCCCGCCGACGCCGAAAATTTCTCATTCATCGCCGAAACCCGAAATGCCAGGACTACGGATATGCCTCGGTTTGGAAAGGCGTTTTACGCTGCCATCTTGACCTGAAGATCATTTGTATACTAATAAATTCACGACACAAGAGCTTACCGCTTGGCAGTGTGTGAGGAGCACGTCGGAACCTGACCGTTCGGACGCGCAGGGAAAAGTTTGGCGCCGGGGCCCAGCGTCTGCGCCGGAAGGTTGGGTTTTATGAACACGACATCCGCGGTCAACATCGCCGGCGCCCGCCCGCTGAAGTTCCCGATTCCGGCCAATGTCTATGCCGAGACCGTCGTTTCGGTGAAGCACTACACCGACCGGCTGTTCTCGTTCCGCATCACCCGCCCGCAGTCGCTGCGCTTCCGTTCCGGCGAGTTCGTCATGATCGGCCTGCCCAACGCCGAGAAGCCGATCTTCCGCGCCTATTCGGTCGCGAGCCCCGCCTGGGACGACGAGCTCGAATTCTTCTCGATCAAGGTGCCGGACGGCCCGCTCACCTCCGAACTGCAGAAGATCCAGGTCGGCGACACCGTCATCATGCGCCAGAAGTCGACGGGCACGCTGGTGCTCGACGCGCTGACGCCGGCAAAACGCGTGTTCATGATTTCGACCGGCACCGGCATCGCGCCTTTCGCCAGCCTGCTGCGCGATCCCGACACCTATGAGAAGTTCGACGAGGTCATCCTCACCCACACCTGCCGCGACAATGCCGAGCTCGTCTACGGCCAGGAACTCGTCGCCGCGCTCGAGACCGACCCGCTGATCGGCGAGCTGACCGGCGGTCGCGTCACGCTGTACAATTCCACCACGCGTGAGGAATCCGCGCGCATGGGCCGCATCACCGCGCTGATCGGCTCCGGCAAGTTCTATTCCGATCTCGGCATCGACAAGCTCAATCCCGAGACCGACCGCATCATGATCTGCGGCTCGATGCACATGCTGAAGGACGTCAAGGAACTCGCCGAAAGCCTCGGCTTCCAGGAAGGCTCGCTCAGCCATCCCGCAAGCTTCGTCGTCGAGCGCGCCTTCGTCGGCTGAGGCGCGTCGCAGCCTGTCAACATCGGTGCTTTGACCATACGGTCAAAAATCTGCTGCTTCGGCGGCCTTTTTCCGATATGACCCCTTGAAAGACTCGTGAAGCGTCGCTTCACGAGCTATCTTCCTGCGTGCCGACAGGCACGAAGGCATAAGGCGCGCTAGCGCGCTGAAATGAAAGGGCAGGAGATGAGCAGCACCATCCGCGAGGCCGGCGCCGGCGCGTCCAAGGTCATGCCGCTGCCGGCGCGGACTGCCGCCAACACGCCGCTGCCGCTGGAACACGGTTTTGCCCGCAATCCCGGCATGAAGCTCGATCTCGGCTTCCTGGGTTCGGTGCGCAGCGTCAACCGCTCGGCGCTGGAACGTCGTGTCGCCACGCTGACCAAGCGGCGCTCGATCAAGGCCGACAACCAGGCGGCCTGGCTGCTGCGCGCCATTGCCTGCATGGACCTTACCACGCTGAACTCCAACGACACCGATGAGCGCGTGCGCCGGCTTTGCGCCAAGGCGATCAGCCCGCTGCGCAGGGATATCGTCGAGGGTCTCGGCATTGCCGGCGAAAGCATCCGTCCGGCGGCGGTCTGCGTCTATCATACCTTCGTCGCCACCGCGGTCGATGCGGTACGCGGCACCGGCATCCACGTCGCGGCCGTCTCCACCGCCTTCCCGCACGGGCTCGCGCCGCTCTCGACCCGACTGCAGGAGATCGAGGCCTCGGTGCGCGACGGCGCCGACGAGATCGACGTCGTCATTCCGCGCGGCCTGGTCTACGGCGCCAAATGGCGCGAGTTGTTCAACGAGATTGTTGCCATGCGCGCCGCCTGCGGCGATGCCCACCTCAAGGTCATCCTCGGCACCGGCGACCTCGCCACGCTGCGCAACGTCATGCTGGCCTCGATGGTGGCAATGATGGCAGGCGCCGATTTCATCAAGACTTCCACCGGCAAGGAAAGCGTCAACGCCACGCTTCCCGTCGGCCTGGCCATGGTACGCGCCATCCGTGCCTATTTCGAGGAGACCGGCTATCTCATCGGCTTCAAGCCGGCCGGCGGCATCTCGACCGCCAAGGTGTCGCTCGACTGGCTGGTGCTGATGAAGGAGGAACTCGGCCGGCCGTGGCTCGAGCCGGATCTGTTCCGCTTCGGCGCCTCCAGTCTCCTCACCGACATCGAGCGCCAGCTCGAGCATCACCTGACCGGCCATTATTCGGCCAACCATCGCCACGCGATGGCTTGAACCGGGCTAGCAACCTTGAACGTCGAGTTCCTTCGCGCCCCCCTCTGTCCTGCCGGACATCTCCCCCACTTGTGGGGAGATTGGCTGTCATCGATGATTTCGCCAATCGCCGACATTGCAGGACAGCAGCAGACAGGCGCGAAGGCTGATCTCCCCCCTCGTGGGGGAGATGTCCGGCAGGACAGAGGGGGGCGCGAAGGAACGCCAGCCTTCAAGAAAATCTCCCCTTACGGAGCCGCCGCATGAACATCCTCGAACGCTATCACGCCATGGAATATGGCCCGGCGCCGGAGGCCCGCAACGAGGCGGATGCCTGGCTTGCCGGACGCGATTTCGCAAAAGCGCTGTTCATCGACGGGGCCTGGAAGGCGGCCGCGAGCGGCAAGACCTTCGACACCAGCGAGCCGTCCTCCGGCAAGCTGCTCGCCAAGGTCTCCGACGCCGGCGCTGCCGACATCGATGCCGCGGTTGCCGCCGCCGCCAAGGCGCTGCCGAAGTGGAGCGCCAGTTCGGGCTATCAACGCGGCAAGGTTCTCTACGCCATCGGCCGTGCCATGCAGCGCCACCAGCGGCTGTTCGCGGTGCTGGAATCGATCGACAACGGCAAGCCGATCCGCGAGAGCCGCGACATCGACGTGCCGTTGGCGATCCGCCATTTCATCCATCATGCCGGCTGGGCGCAGACGCTGGAGAAGGATTTTCCCGACCACAAGCCGGTCGGCGTCGTCGGCCAGGTCATTCCATGGAATTTCCCGCTGCTGATGCTGGCCTGGAAGATCGCGCCCGCGCTTGCGGCCGGCTGCACCGTGGTGCTGAAGCCGGCCGAGTTCACGCCGCTCACCGCCATCCTGTTCGCCGAGATCTGCGAGCGGGCAGGGGTGCCGAAGGGCGTCGTCAACATCGTCCAGGGCGGACCGGAGGCGGGTGCCGCCATCGTCAATCATCCCGGCGTTCAGAAGATCGCCTTCACCGGCTCTTCCGAGGTCGGCAAGATCATTCGCAAGGCAACGGCTGGATCGGGCAAGAAGCTGTCGCTGGAACTCGGCGGCAAGTCGGCCTTCATCGTCTTCGAGGATGCCGACCTAGACAGCGCCGTCGAGGGTCTTGTCGACGGCATCTGGTTCAACCAGGGCCAGGTCTGCTGCGCCGGTTCGCGTCTCCTGGTGCAGGAAGGCATCGCCGAGGCCTTCATCGCCAAGGTCAAGGTCAGGATGAGCCGGCTGCGCGTGGGCAGCCCGCTCGACAAGAACACCGATATCGGTCCGCTGGTCGACCGCACCCAGCTCGATCGCGTCAAGGGCCTGATCGCCGAAGGCGCGAAGCAGGGCGCCATCTGCTGGCAGCCGGACGCCGCCCTGCCGTCCTCCGGCTATTATCACCTGCCGACGCTCGCGACTGGCGTTTCGCCGGCTAATATCCTGGCGCAGGAAGAGGTCTTCGGACCGGTGCTGGCGACGATGAGCTTCCGCAACACCGAGGAAGCGATAGAGCTTGCCAACAACACGCGCTACGGTCTTGCCGCGTCCGTGTGGAGCGAGAACGTCAACCTGGCGCTGCATGTCGCGCCGCAACTGAAGGCCGGCGTTGTCTGGGTCAACGGCACCAACATGTTCGACGCCGCCTGCGGCTTCGGCGGCTACCGCGAGAGCGGTTTTGGCCGCGAAGGCGGGCGCGAAGGTATGTTCGAATATCTTGCGGCGAAATTGCCCGTCGGTCCGGTGATCAAGCCGGCGGCGCCGTCCGCCTCACCCGTCGAGCAGGCCGACGGCTCCCTCATCGATCGCACGGCAAAGCTGTTCATTGCCGGCAAGCAGGTGCGGCCGGACGGCAATTACTCGCTTGCCGTCGCCACCGCCAAGGGCAAGCTCGCCGGCGAGGTCGGCCTCGGCAACCGCAAGGACATCCGCGACGCTGTCGCCGCCGCGCGCGCCTGCAAGGCCTGGCCGGAGGCGACGGCCTTCAACCGCAGCCAGGTTCTGTACTATCTCGCCGAAAACCTGTCCGGCCGCGCCGAGGAGTTCGCTGCGCGGCTCGTGCAACTCACCGGCGCCACCGCAAAGGCCGCGCGGGAAGAAGTCGAGCAGTCGATCGAGCGGCTGTTCCTCTATGCCGGGCTGAGCGACAAGTTCGAGGGCCGCGTGCACCAGCCGCCGGCCCGCGCCGTCACGCTGGCGCTGCATGAGCCGGTCGGCGTCATCGGCATCGTCGCGCCGGACAATGCGCCGCTGCTTGGGCTGATCTCGCTGATAGCGCCGGCGCTCGCTATGGGCAACACCGTGGTGGCCGTGCCGTCGGAACGCCATCCGCTGCTTGCCACCGATCTCTACCAGGTGATCGAATATTCCGATCTGCCTGCAGGGGCCATCAACATCGTCACCGGCCGCAGCGCCGAGCTCTGTGGGGTGCTGGCCAAGCATGACGACCTCGACGGGCTCTGGGTCTTCGCCGACGCCGACACCTGCGCCAAGGCGGAGGCCGATTCCATCGGCAACCTCAAGCGCGTCTGGACCGGCAACGGCCGCAGCCTCGACTGGGCTTCCAACGATGCCGCCGGCGAGGTCTTCCTGCGCCGCGCCATCGAGGTCAAGAACGTCTGGGTGCCATACGGCGACTGACTGCGTTCGGCACGTTGGAACAGCTTCGATCTTCCCGTGTATCTCGCCGCGCCACCTGTACGTCCGCTGCGGCTTGCAGTATCGACGGCGGCGGGGCGGTCCAGGCAATCTCACTGAGGAGTAGAAGAAGATGAAACTGCTGCGCTATGGCGAGGTGGGGAGCGAACGTCCCGGCCTGCTCGATCAGGACGGGAAGATCCGCGACCTCTCGGCCCATGTCGCCGATATCGCCGGCACGGCGCTTCATCCGGCCTCGCTCGACATGCTGTCCAAGCTTGACCCGAAATCGCTGCCGGCGGTCTCCGGCAAGCCACGCATCGGCGCCTGCGTTGCCGGCACCGGCAAGTTCATCTGCATCGGCCTCAATTATTCCGACCATGCCGCCGAGACCGGCGCCCAAGTGCCGTCGGAGCCGATCATCTTCATGAAGGCAAGCTCGGCGATCGTCGGGCCGGACGACGACGTGCTTATTCCGCGCGGTTCGGTCAAGACCGATTGGGAAGTGGAGCTCGGCGTGGTCATCGGCAAGACCGCCAAATATGTCAGCGAGGAGAACGCGCTGGACTATGTTGCCGGCTATTGTGTCGCGCACGACGTTTCCGAGCGGGCTTTCCAAGCCGAGCGCAAGGGCCAGTGGACCAAGGGCAAGTCCTGCGACACCTTCGGCCCGATCGGCCCGTGGCTGGTGACCAAGGACGAGGTCGCGGACCCGCAGAACCTCGATATGTGGCTGACCGTCAACGGCAAGACGATGCAGAACGGCTCGACCAAGACCATGGTCTACGGTGTCAGATATCTGGTTTCCTATCTCAGCCAGTTCATGTCGCTGCATCCCGGCGACATCATCTCCACCGGCACCCCGCCCGGCGTCGGCCTCGGCATGAAGCCGCCGGTGTTCCTCAAGGCCGGCGATGTTGTGGAACTCGGCATCGAAGGCATGGGCCAGCAGAAGCAGACGTTCAAGGCGGACGAGTAGGGCGCAGACTTCCCCTTCTCCCCTTGTGGGAGAAGGTGGATCGGCGCGCAGCGCCGAGACGGATGAGGGGTGCTCCAGCGGAGTGCGCCCTCGAAGATTGAAGGATCCCGGGCGCTTAATTCTGCTACGGCGAGATCCTTCCAACACCCCTCATCCGGCCGCTTCGCGGCCACCTTCTCCCGCAAGGGGAGAAGGAGAAGTCGGCGCTACCTCAACACCTTGCCGTCCGCACCGAACCGGTACGTCTTCGCCGGATCCGGCGTCGCATAGAGCGTGGCCCCGGGTTCGGCATTGTAGACGCCGAAGATGCGCACGGTGATCAGCCCGGCCTTCTCGCAGTCGAGGTAAAGATTGGTGTCGGCGCCGAGATGCTCGGCATGCACAACCGTGCCTTTCCAGGCGCCCGACGTCGCATCGACGGTCAGATGTTCCGGCCGCACGCCGATGGTCTTGGCCGTTTCGCCCAATTTGGCGCCGTCGATGAAGTTCATCTTCGGTGAGCCGATGAAACCGGCGACGAATTCGTTGGCCGGCGAATTGTAAAGCTCCATCGGGCTGCCGATCTGCTCGATGCGGCCGGCGCTGAGCACCACGATCTTGTCGGCCAGCGTCATCGCCTCCACCTGGTCGTGGGTGACATAGATCATCGTCGCTTTCAGCCGCCGGTGCAGTTGCGCGATCTCCAGCCTTGTGTTGACGCGCAGCGCTGCGTCGAGGTTGGAGAGCGGCTCGTCGAAGAGGAACAGCTTTGGCTCGCGCACCACGGCGCGTCCGATGGCGACGCGCTGGCGCTGGCCGCCCGACAGTTCTGCAGGCCGACGCTCCAGATAGGGCTCGAGCGACAGCATTGCCGAAGCGATCTTGATGCGGCGCTCGATTTCGGCCGCGGGCGTGCCGGCCTGCTTGAGGCCGAGCGCCATATTGTTCCTCACCGTCAGATGCGGGTAGAGCGCATAGGTCTGGAACACCATGGCGATGCCGCGCTTTGCAGGCGGCGTCACCGAGACGTCGTCGCTGTCGATCAGCACGCGGCCGGAAGTCGAGTCCTCCAGTCCGGCGATCACGCGCAGCAGCGTCGATTTCCCGCAGCCGGAGGGACCGACGAAGACGACGAATTCGCCGTCATTGACCTCGAGGTCGATGCCCTTCAGCACCTCGACCGGCCCGAAGGCCTTCTTCACATTCTCGATCTTCAGCGAGCCCACGGCGTCGTTCCTGTTCTAGAGTTTTACGGCGGCGGCGCTGCGCACGCTTTCGTCGGCGGCAAGGCAGACCGCGAGCGACTTCACCGCGTCGTCCATGTGCCGGGTGAGGTCGAGATCCTCGCGGATGGCCCTGAGCAGGAAGGCCTGTTCGCGGTCGCATAGCTCCTGGTGGCCCGGCTCGCCTTCCATCGACAGCAGCTCGTCCTCTTTGGCGAACCTGCCGTCCGGCCCGGTTGCGGCGCTGTGCAGGCGGATGCTCGAAGTCTTGGTGTGGGTATCGATGTCGTCGGATTTGATACCCTCCTTCATCACGATCGACACGCAGCCCTTGGGCGAAATCACGTCCTTCACGAAGAAGGCGGTCTCCGAGATCATCGGTCCCCAGCCGGCTTCGTACCAGCCGACCGAACCGTCGTCGAACAGCACCTGCAGATGGCCGTAATTGTACATCGAAGGCGCGACCTCGTCGGTCAGCCGCAGGCCCATGCCGCGTACCTCGACCGGTCTGGCGTCGGTGATCTGCAGCATCACGTCGACATAGTGGACGCCGCAGTCGACGATCGGCGACGTCGTCTGCATCAGTTGCTTGTGCGTCTCCCAGCTGTGGCCGGAAGACTGCTGGTTGAGGTTCATGCGGAACACGTAAGGCCCACCGAGCTTGCGCGCCTCGGCGATCAGCCGCATCCAGGACGGATGGTGGCGCAGGATGTAGCCGATCACCAGCTTCCTGCCGTTGGCTTTGGCCGCGTCGACGACGCGCCTTGCGTCCGCCACCGTCGTTGCCAACGGCTTCTCGACGAAGACGTGGCAGCCGGCTTCGAAGGCTCGCACCGCGTAGTCGGCATGGCTGTCCGAATAGGTGGCGATCGCGGCCACGTCCGGCTTCTCGTCGCGCAGCGCGTCCTCGAAGGAGCGCCGGATGCCGTAGCCCGACAGCCCGTCCGGCAGAGGCACGTCGGAGCGGTTGACCAAAGCCGCGATCTCGAAGCCCGGATTGGTGTGATAGGCGAGCGCATGGCTGCGGCCCATATTGCCGAGGCCTGCGACGACGACGCGAAGGGGCTTTTCTGAACTCACTTGACGGCTCCCGAGGTGATGCCGCGGATCAGCTGCCGCGAGAAGATGACGTAGAGGATCAGCACCGGCAGGATCGCCAGCGACAGCGCCGCCAGGATCGCGTTCCAGTTGGTGACGAACTGGCCAAGAAAGAGCTGCGCACCCAGGGTCACCGTCTTGGTCTCTTCCGAAGGCGCCAGGATCAGCGGGAACCACAGATCGTTCCAGATCGGGATCATGGTGAACACGGCGACGGTTGCCATCGACGGGCGCACCAGCGGCAGCACCAGCCGGAAGAAGATCGTGTATTCCGACAGCCCGTCGATCCGGCCCGCATTCTTCAGATCGTCGGACACCTGCTTCATGAATTCCGACAGGATGAAGATGGCGAGCGGCAGCCCCTGCGCCGTGTAGACCAGGATCAGCGACGTCAGCGTGTTGACCAGCCCGCTCGCCACCATCAGCTGTAAAATGGCGACGGTCCCGAGCCGGATCGGGATCATGATGCCAAGCGCCAGGTAGAGTCCCATCATCGTGTTGCCGCGGAAGCGGTATTCCGACAGCGCGAAGGCGGCCATGGCGCCGAACAGCAGCACGAAGAACAGCGACGCGACGGTGACGACGAGGCTGTTCTGGAAATAATGCAGGAAGTCGCCCTGGCCGATCACGGTGGTGTAGCCGATCAGGTCGAAAGTCTTCGGCGTCGGCGGCGTCAGCGGCGCGCCGAAGATGCCCGCGCGGGATTTGAAGGAATTCATGATGACCAGGACCACCGGGAACAGCGCGATCGCCGTATAGGTCAAAAGGACCGCATGGGCGCCGATGGTGCGGGGAAGCGAATGGGTCGCGGTGCTCATTGGAAATCCTCCTGATGAGCTGCTTTCCCAGAGGATGACGCCAAGGCACCCCCCTCTGGCCTGCCGGCCATCTCCCCCTCAAGGGGGGAGATCGGCAGCGTTGAACTTGGCACCTGTTCTGCAGCGCTGAAGGGTTGCGAAAGCGACGACGACATCTGATCTCCCCCCTTGAGGGGGAGATGGCCGGCAGGCCAGAGGGGGGTAGCTAGGCACAACATCTCCAACCCTCAGAACTGATAGCGACGCAGGCGCGTCTGGATGAGGAACAGATAGACGCAGACGCCGGCAAGGATGATCAGAAACATCATCGTGGCGATCGTCGCGCCCATGTTCGGATCGCCGACTTGCAGCTGGAAGCCGAAGAAGGCGCGGTAGAGGAAAGTGCCCAGGATGTCGGTCGAATAGTTCGGCCCGGCAAGCGCCCCTTGCGCCGTATAGATCAGGTCGAAGGCATTGAAATTGCCGACGAAGGTCAGGATCGAGATGATACCGATCGAAGGCAGGATAAGCGGCAGCTTGATTTTCCAGAACTGCGCCATGCCGGTGACGCCGTCGCATTCGGCGGCCTCGATCACCTCGTCGGGGATCGACAGCAGCGCGGCATAGATCAGCATCATCGGGATGCCGACGAACTGCCAGACCGAGACCAGGCTGAGCGCGGTCAGCGCGTATTCTTCCTTGCCCAGCCACGGCGTGAACAGGCTCTTCAGGCCGACGAGGTTGAGCATGTAGGGCGCCACGCCCCACAGCGGCGACAGGATCAGCTTCCAAGCGAAGCCGACGATGACGAAGGACAGGATCGTCGGCACGAAGATCGCCGTGCGATAGAAGGTGGCGTAGCGCAGTCTCGGACTGGAGAGCAGTGCGGCCAAAAGGATACCGATCGGGTTCTGCACCAGCATGTGGATGATGAAGAACCAGACGTTGTTCCTCAGAGCATTCCAAAAGCCCGCGGACCAGTTGGGATCGCCGAACAGCGTGCGGAAGTTTTCCAATCCGACGAATACCTGGGACTGGCTGATGTTGCGGAACAGCGAGAGCTGCAGCGTGCCGAACAGCGGCAGGATCAGGATCGCCGTGTAGACAAGCACCGCCGGCGCCAGAAAGACGCCGATATGCCAGCGGATCGGTCTTTTGGGTCGTATTTCGGCCATGAGTTCGGTCTCCGCCGGCTCTCGGTTCCAGGTCGAATGATGCTCTAGCTGATGCCCCGATGCACGGCCCGATGGTCCCTCGGGGAGGACAAGGCCCGCTAATTGCGGCTTCGTCTTCCCCGCAACGATGAGGGTAAGACCGAGAGGCGGCGCCGACAATCGCTATTATGGGAGGCCGGCCGGGCAGGCGCCCGGCCGGTCCGATGCGAGTTACTTCGCCGGCTTGTACCAGCTATCGAGACCGTCTTGCAGCTTCTTGGCCGCGGCCTCCGGCGTGTCTGTGCCATTAATCACGTTGGCCGATTCAACCCAGGTCTCGTTCTCGAGGTTCGGCGTGCCGCGCCCCAGGATCTGGTAGGTCGAGCGGATCGTCGACCTGCACTTGTCGCGCCAGGAGACGAATTCCTGCGCCAACGGATCTTCCATCTTCACCGGCGTCTTGTTCAGGCTGAAGAAGCCCGGCAGCGCGTTGGCATAGATGGTGGCGAAGTCCGACGAGGCGACCCAGGACAGGAACTTCTTGGCCTCTTCCGGATGCTTCGAGGCCGCATTCAGGCCCATTCCGATGTCGGTATGGTCGGAAATGTAGCACGTGTCGCCTGCCTTCTGTACCGGCGGCGGGAAGGCGCCCATCTTGAATTGCGCCTGGGTGTTGAACAGCGCGATTTCCCACGAGCCGGCCGGGTAGATGGCGGCGCGGCCGAGCGTGAACAGGTTCTGGCTGTCCGGATAGGTCTGTGCCTCGAAGCCGTCGCCGAGATAGGGCTTCCACTTGGCCAGTTCCTTATAGGGCTCGACCCAGTCGGCATCGGTCAGCTTCTGCTCGCCCTTGATCAGCGCCAGGCGCCCTTCTTCGCCCTTCCAGTAGTTCGGGCCGATGTTCTGGTAGCCCATGGTAGCAGCTTCCCAGAGATCCTTGGTGCCCATAGCCATCGGTATATAGGTGCCGTCCGCCTTGATCTTGTCGAGCACGGCGTAGAACTCTTCATTCGTGGTCGGCACCTTGAGGCCGAGCTTGTCGAAGGCATCCTTGTTGTAGATGAATCCGTGGATGACCGAAGCCATCGGCACGCAGAACGTCGCCTTGCCGTCGTCGGTCTGCCAGGCCGCCTTGGCGACGGGCGAGAAATTGTCCATGCCGGGCAGCGACGAGAGGTCGGCGAGGTTGCCCTTCTGGAACAGCACCAGCGACTTGTCGAACGGCCGGCAGGTGATCAGGTCGCCAGCCGAGCCGGCGGTGAGCTTGGCGCCCAGCGCTGCATCGTATTCGGTCGGCGCCGACGGCGCGAACACCACCTTGATGCCGGGGTTCTTGGCTTCGAAGGCCGGGATCAGCTTGTCCTTCCAGATGGTGAGGTCGTCCCCGCGCCAGCTTTCGATGTTGAGCGTCACGTCCTCGGCCAGAGCCATCCCGGTCGTGCCGAGGATGCTCGTGCCGAGCAGAAGGGCCGTCAGTAGTTTGGTCGTCATCTTCAGTCTCCCTGTTGACCTTTTGCAGGTTCGGTTTTGATGAGAACGGAGGCCTAGCGCCCCTTGCTCCCCTCGATCGCGGAAAGCGCCGGCCTGAGCTTCTGGCCGGCTCCTTCCAGTATCTTCTCGGCCGCATCGGCGTTGGCAGCGCCCGCGGCGAGCAGAATGGCAGTCTTGACCACGCCGCCGCTCTCTTCGAGCAGGCGCGCCGCATCGTTGCGGCTGCGCCCGCTGATGGCGGCGACCATGCGCACCGCGCGCTCGCGCAGCTTAATGTTGTCGGCGGTGAGATTGACCATGTAGCCGTCATGGACATGGCCGAGATGGACCGCGGCCAGCGTCGACAGCATGTTGAGCGCGATCTTCTGCGCGGTGCCGGCGCCCATGCGCGTCGAGCCGGCGATCAGTTCCGGCGGCGTTTCGAGCAGGATCGCGACGTCGGCCTGCCCGAACAGCGGCGCGTCCTTGTTGTTGGCGATCGCGATCGTCGCCGCGCCCCGGCGCCGCGCGTCGCCGATGGCCCGGACGGCGTAGGGCGTCGATCCGCTGGCGGAGATGGCAATCAGGCAGTCACCCTCGCCGATGTTGGCGTTTGCCACCGCAGCGGCGGCTTCCTCGGTGTCGTCTTCCGGCCCGCCGGCGAGCGTGCGGAACGCCTCGTCGCCGCCGGCGATCAGGATGGCGATCCGGTCACGCGCGATGCCGAACGTGCCCGGAAGCTCCAGCGCGTCGGCAACGGCCATGAGGCCGGAGCTGCCGGCGGCGGCGTAAGCGAGCCTGCCGCCGCGCTTCAATTGCCTTGCTATGATCTCGGCCGCTTCGGCAAGGGCCGGAATGGCGCCGTGCACGGCCTTGGCGGCCTCGATCTGCGCATTGGCCAGAGACATCAGAATGGCATCAGGGCTCTGGATATCCAGTCCCTCGGCATTCTGGTGGAGCGCTTCGGTGCGCGTCTCGGCCATTTGTTGTCCTCCGACTGAGCGAACAATACCAAAAAAATACCACTTGTCCATATCGATTAACGAATTCCCTGTCGGGAAATCGACTGCTCGGCAAATTATCGTGCGTTATCAATAAAATATGCCTTAATCTTTTTGAAACCGAAATTAACTCTTGGCTATTGGTATTTTATTGGTATTATCCGTTCGGAGGAGAAATCGCGTGACTTTCGTGCTTGGCATCGATGGCGGCGGCACCAGCTGCAGGGCGGCCCTAGCGACCGTGGACGGCGTTGTCGTCGGCCGCGCCAAGAGCGGTGCGGCCAACATCCGCACCGACCTTACCGGCGCGCGCACCAACATCGTCGAGGCGGCGAGGCAGGCTTTCCTTGCCGCGGGCCAGGATCCCGAACTGATCCCGCACACGCCAGCCATTCTCGGCCTTGCCGGCGCCAATGTCGGCACCTACAGGCAGCAGCTGCAAGCGATCCTGCCGTTCAGCAAGAGCCGGGTCGAGACCGATGCCGAGATCGCGCTGGAAGGCGCGGTCGGCTCCGGCGACGGCGCCATGGCCATCCTCGGCACCGGCACCGCCTATATGGCGCGCAAGGGCGGCAAGTCGCGCGCCATCGGCGGCTGGGGCTTCCAGGTCGGCGACCAGGGCAGCGGCGCCCGCATTGGCCGCGACCTGCTCGAGCAGACGCTGCTTGCCTATGACGGCATCCGCCCGGCTTCGCCATTGACGGAGGCGATGCTTGGCGTCTTCCGCAACAATCCCGAGGACGTCGTCGAGTTCACCACCAAGGCCAAGCCCGGCGACTTCGGTGGTTTCGCGCCCAAGGTCTTCGAGCATGCGGCCAAGGGCGATCTCGTCGCCAACTGGATCCTCGACAAGGCGGTTGCCGACGTCGAGGCGTCGCTCGGGGCGCTCGACCTTGCCGGTGATGCGCCGCTCTGCCTGCTTGGCGGCCTGGCACCGCTTTATGCGCCGCGCCTGTCGGCGCGCTACCAGGCGCTGCTGAAAGCCCCGCTCGACGATGCGCTCGGCGGCGCGGTGCAGATGGCCGTGCGCATCTTCGCCCGTGATTCGGAGGCCGTCCAATGAGCGCCGCCGACCAGACCTTCGCCATGCTGCCGGAGGCGCCGCAATGAGCGCCGCCGACCAGATCTTCGCCATGCTGCCGGAGGCGCCGCGATGAGCGCCGCCGACCAGATCTTCGCCATGCTGAAGGAGTCCTCGCAAAGCGGCGCCCCGCTCTACCTGCAACTGCGAAGAAGCATCGAGGAAGCGGTCAATCGCGGCCTGATCGGTCCGGGTGACGCGCTGCCGTCCGAGCGCGACATCGCCAGCAAGGCCGACATCTCGCGCGTCACCGTACGCAAGGCGGTGCAGGATCTCGTCAAGGGCGGCATCCTCGTTCAGCGCCATGGCTCCGGCACCTTCGTCGCGCCGCGCATGGAGCGGGTCGAGCAGTCGCTGTCGCGGCTCACCTCCTTCACCGAGGACATGGCGCGCCGCGGTATGGCGGTACGCTCGGCCTGGCTCGACCGCGGCCTCTACGCGCCCTCTCCGGACGAGATGATGGTGCTCGGCCTGTCGTCGAACGAACTGGTGGCGCGCGTCGCGCGCCTGCGCATCGCCAACGACACGCCGCTGGCGATCGAGCGCGCGGCAATCTCGGCCAGCGTGCTCCCCGACCCTGAAGCGATCGGCTCCTCGCTCTACGCGGCGTTGGAACTGACCGGCAACCGCCCGGTGCGGGCGGTGCAGCGCATCTCCGCCGCCAATCTCGGCGACGAGGACGCGCAGCTCCTGGAAGTGCTGCCGGGGGTTGCCGGCCTGCACATCGAACGTATTTCCTATCTGGCGAGCGGCAAGGTGATCGAATTCACCCGCTCGATCTACCGCGGCGACGCCTATGACTTCGTCGCCGAACTCCGGCTGACCGGGCCGGGCGAGGAGGGCCGGCCATGAGCGCAACCGTCACCCATATGCGGCGCGAGATCGACGAGATCCCCGAAGCCACCGCCCGTCTGCTGGACGGTTCGGCCAAGGTGCTTGCCGAGGCCGGCCGCGCCATTCGCGAGCGCGATCCGCATTTCGTCGTCACCGTCGCGCGCGGCTCGTCGGACCATGCCGCAACCTTCATGAAATACGCGGTCGAGCTGACCGCCGGCCTCGCCGTCGCCTCGGTCGGCCCGTCGATCGCCTCGATTTACGGCGCGAAGCTGAGGCTGGCCGGCTCGGCCTGTCTGGCGATCTCGCAGTCGGGCAAGAGCCCCGACATCGTCGCCATGGCCGAAACGGCAAGGGCCGGCGGCGCCTTGACCGTCGCCATCACCAACACTGCCGATTCGCCGCTGGCGCGCGCTTCCGATTATGCCATCGACATTCTCGCCGGGCCGGAGCGCAGCGTCGCCGCCACCAAGACCTTCGTCAATTCGGCCGTGGCCGGTCTGGCGCTGATGGCGCACGCCACCGGCGATCAGGCGCTGCTTTCGGCACTCGCCCGCCTGCCCGAGCATTTCGGCAAGGCGATCGCCTGCGACTGGATGGCGCTTGCTGGCGCTTTGGAGACGCCGCGCTCGCTGTTCATCCTCGGCCGCGGCCCGTCGGCCGCGATCGCCAACGAGGCGGCGCTGAAATTCAAGGAGACCTGCGCCATGCATGCCGAGGCCTACAGCGCCGCCGAGGTGATGCATGGGCCTTTGGCCTTGGTCGGGCCGGGCTTCCCGGTACTGGCGCTTGCCGCCCGCGACGGCTCCGAGCCGTCGGTTGCCGAGGCCGCCGACAGTCTGGCCGGCAAGGGCGCTGCCGTGTTCGTTACCTCGAACAAGGCGACAAGCGCGCAACTGTTGCCGCATGTCGCGACCGGCCATCCGCTGACCGATCCGCTGACGCTGATCGTGTCCTTTTATGGCTTCGTCGAGAGCTTCGCCCGCCATCGCGGCCTCGACCCGGACACGCCGCGCAACCTGCGCAAGGTGACGGAAACCGTATGAGCGACCGTTTCGCCCTCACTGGCGCCCGCATCTTCGACGGCGCCGATTGGCACGACGATGCCGCCCTTGTCGTCAGGGACGGCCTGATCGAGGCCATTCTGCCCGAGACCGCCATCCCAGCCGGCGCCTTGCGGGTCGAGACCGGCGGCGGCCTGCTGGCTCCCGGCTTCGTCGACATCCAGGTCAATGGCGGCGGCGGCGTCATGCTCAACGACCATCCGGATGTCGCCTCGATCGAAACCATCTGCCGCGCGCATGCGCCTTTCGGCACCACCGCGCTGCTGCCGACATTGATCACCGACACGCCGGCCATAACCGCCGCCGCGGTCGCCGCCGGCGCCGAGGCCGCGCGGAAGAAGGTGCCGGGCTTTCTCGGCCTGCATCTCGAAGGGCCGCATTTGTCCGTCGCCCGCAAGGGCGCGCATGATCCGGCGCTGATCCGGCCGATGACCGATGCCGACGAGGCGGCGCTGATCGCCGCCCGCGAGCGCCTTCCGGTCCTGCTCACCACCATCGCGCCGGAATCGGTCGCGCTTTCCCGCGTCACGGCGCTCGCCGAAGCCGGTCTCATCGTCAGCCTCGGCCATTCCGACACCGGCTACGCCACGGCGATTGCCTTCGCCGAAGCCGGCGCCAAGGTGGTCACCCACCTCTTCAACGCCATGAGCCAGGTCGGCAACCGCGAGCCGGGGCTGGCTGGCGCTGCAATCGAGACAAATAGCCTCTATGCCGGCATCATCGCCGACGGTATTCACGTCCATCCCGCCACGATGATGCTTGCTCTGCGCGCCAAGCAGGGACCCGGCAAGATCCTGCTGGTCACCGATGCCATGGCGACCATCGGTACCGACATGACGTCGTTCACGCTGAACGGCCGCACCATCTACCGCAAGGACGGCAGCCTGCGTCTCGCCGACGGCACGCTGGCCGGCGCCGACCTCGACATGATTTCCGCCGTGCGCTTCGTTCATCGCGTCGTCGGCGTCGATCTCGACGAAGCCCTGCGCATGGCCTCGCTCTATCCGGCCGAGGCGATCGGCCAGGCGCACCGGCTCGGCCGCTTCGCCAACGGCACCGCCGCTGACATTGTCGGCCTGTCGGAAGGGCTGGAGGTCAGGAACGTCTGGATCGGCGGTGAGAAGGCTTTTGGAGCCTGAGCCTATTCCTTCTCATCCTCGGGCTTGACCCGAGGATCCATGCCGTGACCCCAGCCGAAAAATGCAGCGGTGCAGAATTCTGGACCGTCGCCGTGCTTTGAAGTCACGGAATGGATCCTATGGTCTGCGCCGCGTCGCTGCGCTCCTTGCTTCGCCATAGGATGACGAAGCGACAGGCGTTTCGGCCAATATCCGAGGTCTCGACGCGCTAACCGTTAGCCGGCTTTGACCGCCGCATAGATATCCTTGTACGTCTCGCGCAACACGTTTTTCTGCACCTTGCCCATCGTATTGCGCGGCAATTCATCGACGAAGATCACGCGTTTCGGATGCTTGTATTTCGCCAGCCGACCGGCGATGGCGCCGGAAATGTCGGCGGCGCTGACTGCCGATCCCGGCTTGCGCACCACGACCGCTGTGACGCCTTCGCCGAAGTCCGGGTGGGCAACGCCGATCACCGCGCTCTCCGATACCCCGTCGAGCGCGTCGATCTCGCTTTCGACCTCCTTCGGGTAGATGTTGTAGCCGCCCGAGATGATCAGGTCCTTGCCGCGACCGACGATGTGGACATAGCCATCGGCATCGATCAGTCCGAGATCGCCGGTGATGAAGAAGCCGTCGCCGCGAAACTCGGCCTTGGTCTTTCCCGGCATCCGCCAATAGCCGGCAAAGACGTTCGGACCCTTGACCTCGATCATGCCGATCGCGCCTTGCGCGAGCGGACTGCCTGTTTCGGGCTCGGTGATGCGCAGCGAAACGCCCGGCAGCGGAAAACCGACCGTGCCTGCGCGCCGCTCGCCGTCATAGGGGTTGGAGGTGTTCATGTTGGTTTCGGTCATGCCGTAGCGTTCGAGAATGGCGTGGCCGGTGCGCTTGCGCCAAGCCTTGTGCGTCTCGGCAAGCAGCGGCGCCGAGCCGGAGATGAACAGCCGCATGGCCTTGGTCGCATCCTGCGTCAGGCCGGGCTGCTGCAGCAGCCGCACATAGAAGGTCGGCACGCCCATCAGCACGGTCGCGCGGGGTAGAAGCGAGATGATCCGGCCCGGATCGAACTTCTGCTCGAACAGCATCTTGGCGCCGGCCATCAGGAGGACGTTGGTGGCGACGAACAGCCCATGCGTGTGAAAGATCGGCAGCGCATGGATCAGCACGTCGTCGGCGCCGAAACGCCACTGCTCGACCAGCACGCGGGCGTTGGAGGCAAGGTTCTCGTGGCTGAGCATCGCTCCCTTGGAGCGGCCGGTTGTGCCGGATGTGTAGAGGATGGCGGCAAGGTCGTCCGGTCCGCGCGCGACATTGTCGAAGTTCGTCGGCTGCGTCTCGGCGCGGTCCGCAAGCGTGCCCCGTCCATCGTGACCGAGCGTCAGCGTCGCAGCCCCCGCCGAGGCGGCAAGCGGGTCGATGTCGGCCGCTCTTTCCGGGTCGCAGACAACCAGCTGTGGCTCCGCGTCGCGGAAGAAATAGTCGAGCTCAGGCAGCGTATAGGCGGTGTTGAGCGGCAGGAAGACAGCGCCGGCGCGCACGCAGGCGAGATAGAGAAGCGCGGCTTCGGGACTCTTCTCGACCTGGACGGCAACGCGATCGCCAGGCTTCACGCCGGCCTGAACCAGCGCATGCGCCAGTTGCGCCGATCTCGTCAGCATGTCGCCATAAGACATCGAACGACCGTCGTCGGCCTCCATCAGGAGACGATCAGGCGCCGGCATGCGGGCGCGAAAGGCATCGAACAAATGGTTGATCATGATCCATCCTGGCCGTTGGGCTGGCGAAGCATTCGGCGCTCGTCGTCCCTCACGGGCAATATCAGATTTGCCCTTGAACGACAGCCATTTGCGACTGTGGCGCGCCCTGCCGGAGCCGGCCGAGCAAATCGGCCGCTTAGATGGCGGCCTTGTCGGCTGCCGAGCGGATCGCCTCTATGTTTGCCCGATAGGCCTCGACGCTGCCGCCCTTGAAGATCGCCGCGCCCGCCACCAGCACGTCGGCGCCGGCTGCGGTGACCAGCGGCGCCGTGTCCGGCGAGATGCCCCCGTCGATCTCGATGCGGATCGGCCTGTCGCCGATCATCGCCTTCACCCGCTTCACCTTGTCGACGATGGCCGGAATGAAGGCCTGACCGCCGAAGCCTGGGTTGACGCTCATGATCAGGATGAGGTCGAGCCGGTCGAGCACATATTCGATCGCCGATTCCGGCGTTGCCGGGTTGAGCGAGACACCGGCCCTCTTGCCGAGGCCTTTGATGGTCTGCAGCGAGCGGTCGAGATGCGGCCCGGCCTCGGCGTGCACGGTGATGCCGTCGCAACCGGCATCGGCGAAGGCCGCCAGGTATGGGTCGGCCGGCGCGATCATCAGATGGCAGTCGAAGAAGGCCTTGGTGCGGTTGCGGATCGCCTTCACCACCGGCGGCCCGAAGGTGATGTTGGGCACGAAATGGCCGTCCATGACGTCGAGATGAATCCAGTCGGCGCCCGCCGCCACGACGGCTTCGACCTCGTCGCCGAGCTTGGAGAAATCCGACGCCAGCACCGATGGCGCGATCAGGGTCTTCTTGCTCATGCTGTGGCTTCTCCAGGCATCTTTTCCATGCGCCTCCTCGCAGGGCGCCTTGTCTGCGCGTCTGCCTAGACCATCGGCCCGCCAAGGGGAAGCATGTTTGGCAAGCCGATGCCCCGCCGGCTTCTGGTCCGGCGGGGGTGGGCCTGCTACTGGATGTCGTTCGTCGCCGGATCCTGCTGCAGTCGCTGCGGCCGCCTCGGCACCACCTGCTGAAGGATGTTCGGGTTGAGCAGCAGGCCAGGCTCGAACTCCAGGCTTGGCCGTCTGCGGATCGGGAAGCAGTCCGGATACTGTCCGGTCGTGCCGGCCGGACAGCGCCGCCTGATGATCGGCTGGCATATGCCGTCGATCATCTGCGAGCCCGGGGCGCATTCAGCGTCTTCAAACCTGCCGCATCTGCCGTCGATCACTTCGGTCCCGCGCGGGCACACGCAGGCGCCGCGCTTGTTGAGGACCTGGCCGCGGATGGAACACGTCTGCGGCTTCTTGACCGGCACGCAGGCTTTGCCCTTCAGCGCCGTCCCCCTCGGGCAGACGCAATCGCCGTCGGCATTGCGCACCTGGCCGCGGATGCGGCACTGGCTCGGCGGCTGCCGGTCGGGCACGCAGGCCTTGGCGACGCGGTCGAGATGCGTGTTGTCCGGGCAGGCGCAGCCGTCCGGTGTCGGCACCGCGCCGCGGATCGAGCATTTCGGCGGGACGACCTGGCACACGCCATTCACCAGTTCGCCACGCCGGCACACACAGTTGCCGTCCTGATCGCGATACTGACCGGGACGCAGCGTGCACGGCGGTTCCTGCGGCTGCTCGCTTGCCACGCACCTGCCGTTCTCCAGTTCGGTGCCGCGCGGACAGACGCAGCGACCATCTGCCGTGCGGATCTGGCCCTTGAGCAGGACACAGCGCTCCGGCACCGGAAGCGGCAGCAGCTTGGGGCCGCCGGAACACTGGCCGTTGCGGAAGCTGGTGCCTTCCGGACAGACGCAGCGCCCGGCCGCATTCAGCACCATGCCGTTCGAGCATTGGGCCTTCACCTCGCGCCTGATGCTGAAGGGATGGCACGCATAGGCCTTGCCGCGATCACCCTGGATCTGGCTCGGCTCAGACAGCACCTCGCCGCCGCCCTGCACCGGCGTGTTCGGAGAAAGCACGCCAACGCAGTTCTGGCCGTTGAGGCTGCCTTGCAGACTGGCGAGGCGTCCGTCATCGGGGAGGGTGACCGTGACCTGGTGCGTATGGCTTTCGCCGGCACCGAGCGTCAGGCTGGCGATGCAGGATGCCGGCAGCGTCGCCGGCTCCGGCGAGCAGCCGAAGGGCGGGTCGATCGAGGTGATCGCAACGCCCTCCAGGCGGCCGAGGCCGTCGATGCCGATCGCATCACCGATGCGAACCGGACCGGAGAAGGCGTTCGGCCCCTCATTCGTGATGGTGATCTCGAACGCGCAAGGCTGGCCCGGCCGGCACTCAGCATCGCCGGTCTTTTCGACGCGCAGCGTTGAACCGCCGCCGCCCTTGTCGCAGGCGCGGCCGATCGGATAGACGATGTCGTCTCCCGGTGCCGGCCCGTAGGAGCCGCGCGCGCAATTCTCGAATTCGCCCCTCGCGGAAACGGTCACGTCGAAATGCCGGCTCGCTCCGGGCGTCATCGCGGCGCCTGGAATCTGGCACGACAGCGTGTTGGCAGGGACCGGACCGCACATCCATTCCGCGCCGTCGGGGTTGACGGTCTGGATCGCGACCGGCGCGCCGCCCGCCACCAGCGTGGCGGCATCGTTGACCCGCACTGGGCCGGTGGGGGCAGCGGTGCCGGCGTTGCTGACGGTGATGCGGCATGAAACGGCGGCCGCGCCGGCGAGCGATCCCTCGCATATCTTGGTGATGTGCAGGCCCGGCTGGCCGTTCGGTCGGCGGATGCGTTCGCTCGCGCAGGCCCGGTTGTTGGTGAGGTCGACCTCACCGGGAATGGCCTTCACCTCGGCGCAGTTCTGCACCGCGTCCAACCGATAGTTTGCCGGCATGACCGCCTTGACCACGATCGACGCCGACGCGCCCGCGGGCAGCGTGATGCCGGCATTGTCGCAGCGGAACTGGCCGGGGCCGTTCGGTCCGCACGTCCAGGGCGGGCTCGGCCCGAAGGTCGAGGAGGTCGGCGCGCCGCCGGGATAGCTGTCGATCACCGTCAGCGGCCCGTTATAGCTGTTGGTGCCGTTGTTGATGATGTCGATCACGAAATAGCAGACACCGTTCGGCGTGCAGACCGGGACCCGGGCGCGCTTCTTCAGGATCAGGTCGACCTTCTTCTCGACCGGAGGCTGGCACTGCGGATCATGGTCGCCGCGGCGGCAGATCGGGATCGAGGCGCAGCCGCGGTCGTTCTGCTGGCTGCCGAACAGCGGCTTGCCGCTGGCGCGGTAGTCGTAGGTGGCGCAGTTGCGCAGCGCGCTACCCTGCCAGCCTCCCGCCGGCTTGAAGCCGAGGCTGAGGTCGACGGAGGCGCCGGGGCTGAGCGTGGTCACCGGATGGGTGCAGGTCATCGGCGTCGTCCCTGGCGCGCAGACCCAGGGCGCGTTCGGGCCCGAGGAGAGCACCGAGCCGGCCGGCAGCGTCACCTCGTCGAGCACGATCTTGCCGTTATAGGGACCGTCGCCGACATTGGTCACCGTGATGGTGAAATCGCAGCCGCCGGCCATCGTGCAGCGCGGAACGTCGGCGTGCTTCTCGACCTTGAGGTCGGGTTCCTTGTCCTTGGGCGGACATCTCTGATCGCTCGGAATGACGATGTCGATCGTCTGGGTGCAGCAGAGCCCCCAGCCCTGCTTCGGGCCGGCATAGGTCTCGATGCCGGTGACGACGAGATGGATGGTCTGGCCAGGCGAGGCGCCGATGATCTTCCAGTTCAGCACGCCACCGCCGGCAGGCACCGGCTGTATGTCGGGAACGATGCTGACGCCGGGCGTCGTCGTCGACACCTGCACCCATTTCCCGCTCATCTCGGGGCCGACCGGCATGTGATAGAGGAAGGCGCCGCCGCCGGGCACGCAATCGACCGTGCCGCGTTCGACCTTGAAGCATTCCTTGGCAGGAGGGGGAGGCGGCGGATTGCACTTGGTTGGGGCGATCTTGACCGAGGTCTTCACGCCGGTGAGGAAGTCATCGTCGTCGGGCTTGTCCGGGTCCTGCGAGGGGATGACGGTTGCCGGACCGCCCCTGAGCGACACCTTGATCTGGCCCTGGTTGTCGACTGCCGACGGCGCAGGAAACACCGCATGGTCTATCTTCGCCTTGATCCGGAAGGTGATGACGCGCTCATGTGCAGCGCCGACGCCGTCGAGGTTGGAAGCGCTGATCCTGAAATTGGAGACGGTCGCGGTGTCGTTCGGATCGGCCGACGTGGCGATCGAAGCGGCAGGCAGCGGCCCTCCCGAAGCGCTTGTGCCGTCGCCCGCGACATCCACACTGACGATCTGGAGGCCATGTGGCAGCTGGTCCTTGAAGTCGAGCCTTGTCGCCTTCAGCAGCGCCGCCACGCTGGGTCTGTCGAAGTCCTTCGGGTCGCCGCGGATGCCGAAGGTCAGGACATATTCGACCTCGTCGCAGCTTCTCTGGCCGCCCGATTTGGTGAAGAAAGGCACGATCCGGCCGAGCTCCGGATTGAGGCCGCGCGGTCTGTCGCGTCCGCCAACGGATTCCGGACTGGCCGCCTGACTGGTCGCGGCCGGAGCCTTGTCCTGGGCGAGCGCCGACAATGCCGGCATCATGGCGAACGCGAGACCAGCCGCCATCAGCCAGCGCGCGCCGCGCCTGGCATATGACATGGGTTTCGAGATCGTCTCCATGACGGTTTTCGCGCTGTTCGAGGCGAAGCGGGGAAGGGCGAGAGTCTTCATCGATCCCTCCTCAGCGTTCGCAACTGACGGCCGGCGTTCTGAGCGGCAGCGTCATCTTGCAGCAAGGATAGTAACCGCCCTTGTCCTGGTCCGACTTCTTGTAGAAACACAGCCCGACATTGACGGTGTCGCCCGCATTGTGGCCGATGATGCCGATCCTGTAGGGCTTGCCCGGCGCATGCGACAGGGGTGGCGAGACCACCTCGACGCCAGGCGTCTTGGACAGGGCCTTGATCGAGTCGCCGCCGAAGCCGGCTGTGTCCCGAAGATAGAGATCGGCCGCAAGTCCGCGCGGCGTGCAGAAATAGTGAACATCATCGACGTCCAGGCAGGGAGGCAGGTTGCCGGGCGGCGGGAACTCCGGCGGATAGAAGGGGGGCAGGTAGCCGCCGGGGATTTCCTCATAATAGCCGGCGCGGCCCTCGCAGGGGCGCCACACCCTGACGTCGCCGACATGGCCCTCGACATCCGAATCTTCGAAAAAGCCGTCGAAATCGACGAACCACGAGCCGAAGGGCGGCATGTTCGCCGGCTTGACCTGCGCGTTTGGCGTCACCTGCACGCCATGTACGGCGAAGGGACCGCCGGCGGCGAGCCGCTCGGCAAGCTCGGGATTGTCGCGCAGCCTGTCGCCGGTGTTGACCAGCGTGTCGGTGCAGACGCTCGTGTCGAGATTGCCGTCGGCATCGTAGCCATATTGCAGGTCGACGCCGCCCGCCGACTGCCGGTTGCCCTGCGGGAAGCCGATTGCATATTCCTGCGGTTCTTCGACCCAGACCGATTCCGTCGCCGGATCGTCCGGATCCTCGCGTCCGTAGCGCATGACCTCGCCCTCGCCGGAATCGGCAAAGCGGCTGTAGTCGTAGCGGTTCTCGACCGGCCCGCGCTGAGCGAGATAGATGAAGCCCTTGTTGTCGAAGGCGATGTCGGTGACGGCATAGTCCTTCTCGGCCTTGACCGTCAGTTCCCAGCGAGGGTCGCCGGCGAAGCCTCCGTCGCTGGCGATGCCGACCGACCAGATCTCGGCTTTCTCGCCGACCGAATAGTAGAGCCGGCCGCCATGATAGGTGACGGCCCAGACACGCCGCTCGTCCTGGGTGTAGCCCCAACTGGCAGGATCTTGAGCATCGAAGGCGGCGGACTGGATGTTCATCACGGCGCCGTCGTCGGCGACCGGGGCAAGCCCATGCTTGGGGCGCCCGGCAACGCCATGGTCAAAGCTGTCGATCAGGTTGCCGTCGAGGTCGATGCGATGGATCAGCCCGGTGTCGAGATCCGAGGCGAAGAACTCGCGGTGCGTCGGATCGAAGGAAAGGTTGCCGATGCCGGGGCCGCTGTTGGTTTCGATGTCGGCGAATTTCGACACGGCGCCGGTGATGCCGTCGATCTTCCAGATCGTCCCCGGCCCGCCGCCGCTCTCGGCGCCGAACTGGCCCTCCATGAAAACGGCGCCCGCGGCGCCGTGGCGTTGCCGCTCGGGGCGTCCGTCATCATCGGCGTCGGGCTTCACGATCTGGATGCCGTGCAGCGAGGTCGCGGCCGCATAGAGGTTCGGAATCCCGGACGGCTCGCCGTCGCGCACGCCGTCGTCATAGGTGAGCCCGAACACCTCGCCGATTTGGCCGGCGGTCACCTCGAAAGGCGGCGGGGTGTAGACGAGCTGGCCGGAAGCCCGGCCGCCCAGATGCGAGACATCGAAGATGCGCAACGAGGGACGCGAGGTGTCGATGAAGGTTTCATCGACCGGATCGACGCCAGGCGGCAGGCCGCCCTTTTCGGAATCGGCAGTGTCGAAACCGGGAATGATGGTGCCGGGGAAGCCGGTCACCGCCATCGAGCCCGGATAGATGATTTGCGTTTCCTGGGCTTCGGCCGCGCCACCGAGCCAGAGGCCGGCGGACAGCGCGAGCGCAAGAATTCCGCTGCCTGTCGCGATTGTTCGGCGCAAGCGGGCGCCACGAGAATGCCTGAACGAGCCATGGTCGCAAGACATGGAACTCCCCCCGAAGTCGTCGGAAGAACCATCCGGTTTTGCCGCGCAAATCAGGGCAAGGCGCGGCGTTCCGGCTCGTTCGTCCCTGATAGAATTGTCTGTTTTCCGCCTGTTCACGATACGACGGCTCCCTGGCAGGGTCAACGGAATCAGCCGAAAGCCCAGCGCATCGACCCCGTCGCGCAGACGGTGTTCTGTTCTTCCCCGAGATCTCGGAGGCTCCAGGTTTTGGGTCATGGCGGTCCTTCCCGGTCGCACCGATGCGGCGCATTCCGTCAGTCGCGGGCAGACGCGAAAAGGTTCAATGCAGGGAGATCGATGAGCCGGGAAAGCAGGCGTCGCCGGTTGCGGCGCTCACCAGATCCAGCCGCCCTTGCCGAGCACGGTCACCGCCTCGACGATGCGCGTGAAGCTCGACCGCGCCCGGCCGACCGTGTGCCGGGCCCTCAGATAGCCGTGCACCAGCCCCGGCTCCTCGAGCCAGTAGGCATGTCCGCCGGCGGCGACGACGCGGTCGCGATAGGCCTCGCCGTCGGAGGACAGCGGATCGCATTCGGCGGTGATCAGCACGGTCGGCGGCAGGTAGGCGAAATCGGCATCGGCCAGCGGCGACAGCGTGATGTCGCCCGTGCGGTCCTCACCACCGGTACGGATATGCTTGTAGAACTCGACATCGCGCATGCTCAGCATCGGCGCCTCGGCATGCGTGACATAGGAGCCGCGGGAATGGTCGCCGCCAAGGCTGGGATAGATCAGCGCCTGGCCAAAGGGCTTCTTCTTGTGGCCGCGCGTCGCATGGGCGACAGCCGCACAGAGATTGCCGCCGGCGCTGTCGCCGCAGAGCAGGACGGGACGATCGTAGGTGCTGGCAGCCCACTCGAAGGCGCTCATGGCGTCGTCGAAGGCCGCCGGATGCACATGCTCCGGTGCCAGCCGGTAGTCGACCGATACGACCTCGTAGCCGGTGCGCGCGCAAAGCTCGGCGCAGACGTCGTCATGGCTGTCGAGCCCGCCAAGGATGAAGCCGCCGCCATGGACATAAAGCACCATCGCGGCCCTGTCCGGCGTCGCATTGCGATAGACGCGGACCGGGATGCTGTTGGCCGGCGTGGCGATGGCGGTGGTTTCGGCGCTGACGCCCTGCGGATAGCCGGCAAAGAATTCCCGGCACATCCGGTCGTAGATTTCGCGCTGCTCCGCGATCGTGCAGTCGATCGTGTCAGGCGGATAGTAGGAGTTGGTCCTCTCGATGAAGGCCCAGGTCTCGGCGTCGATGAGGGAGTTGTAGTCGGTCATGCTGGCCGGACCGACTGGCAAGGTTGAGCCCAGGTACCCCCCTCTGTCCTGCCGGAGATCTCCCCCGCAAGGGGGGAGATCGGATGTCGCGTTCGCTTTCGCCAATCGCCAACGTTGCAGGAAGAGCCCGGGCGATGAAACTGCCAATCTCCCCCCATGCGGGGGAGATGTCCGGCAGGACAGAGGGGGGTGTGACGGAACGCCATCGTCTGCGGTCTATCTGCCCTTCCACACCGGGTCGCGCTTCTCTGCAAAGGCGCGAAAACCTTCCAGATTGTCCTCCGAGCCGTAGAGGATATCGACCGTCGGCAGCTGCCGGCGCGTCACCTTGTTCATCGCTTCCTGGAAGGTCAGCGCTTCCGCCACGCGCGCCGTCTCCTTGATCGCCGCGAAGACCAGCGGCGGGCCGCTGGCCAAAAGCCGCGCGACCTCCCAGACGCGGTCTTCGAGCTTTTCCTTGGGCAGCACCTCGTTGACGAGACCCCAGCGATGCGCCTCCGCGACGTCCATCCAGCGGCCGGTGAACAGCAGGTCCATGGCGACATGGTAGGGAATGCGCTTCGGCAGCTTGATCGTCGCCGCATCGGCCAGCGTGCCGGCGCGAATCTCGGGCAGCGCGAAGGAGGAGTGGTCGGAGGCGTAGATGAGGTCGCAGGACAGCGCCAACTCGAAACCGCCGCCCACCGCCATGCCGTTGACGCAGGCGATGACCGGCTTGTTCAAGTCCCGCAGTTCCTGCAGCCCGGCGAAGCCGCCGACGCCATAGTCGCCGTCGACCGCATCGCCGCCCGCCGCCGCTTTCAGGTCCCAGCCGGCGCAGAAGAACTTGTCGCCGGCCGTCTTGACGATGGCAACGCGCAAACCGGGATCGTCCCGGAACGCCTTGAAGGTCTCACCCATCAGCCGCGACGTCTTGAGGTCGATGGCGTTGGCCTTCGGCCTATCGAGCGTGACTTCGAGAATCGTGCCCTCGCGGCGGGCGGTGATGACGTCAGCCATTCTTCTTTTCTCCAAGCACCAGCAGCGCGTCGGCGATCCAGGCGCCCTTGCCTTCGGCGCAGACGATCAGCGGGTTGATGTCGAGTTCCTCGATCTCGCCGGCGTTCTTCTGCACGAAGTCGGCAATGCCGGCGATCGCGTCGATGGCGGCCGCGACATCGGCCTTCGGCCGGCCGCGATAGCCTTCGAGCAATGGATAGAGCTTCAGTCCGCGCAAGGCGGCCTCGATGTCGTCGCGCGTCGCCGGCAGCATCAGGGTGACGCTGTCGCGCAAAAGCTGGACCAGCACACCGCCGGTGCCGAGCGTCATCACCGCGCCGAACATCGGGTCGCGGGTGAAGCCGACGATCAGTTCGGCGACGCCGTCGCGCACCATGCGCTCGGCATAGAGCCCGGTGCCGAGCGGCAGGAGGTCATGCGCGGCGTTGCTGACGGATTCGGCGTCCTTGAGGTTCAGCAGCACCGCGCCGACTTCCGACTTGTGGGTGACGCCCAGCGCCTTCAGCGCGACCGGGAAGCCGAGCGCCATGGACGAGATCACCGCCTCGACCGCGTTGCTCGCGCGCTCGCCCTTCGGCACCGGCAGGCCGGCCTTGATCAGCCGGTCCTTGGCCTCCGCTTCGTCGGGGGTTACATGCCCGCCGTCGGTCGCGCCGGAGGCCGTGGTGTCGACCGGCTGCGCCTCGGGCTCGCGCCAGGCCCAGCCGATGAAGGCTGCCGCCTGGGCGGCGTCCATCGCTTCCGAAATGCCGAAGAGCGGAACCATGCCGCGCGCCATCAGCCCGGCCGTGTATTCCTCCGGCAGGTTCTCGGGCAGCGAGGAGACGATCGCGCCCTGCGCCTTGTTGGTCTTCAGCGCCGCCTCGAAGGCGCGCAGCGTCGCCCACCAGTCGGTATCCGAGCAGCGGTCCGGACGCGGGAAGTCGAGCACCAGCATGTTGAGGTCGAAGCCGCCCGACACCATGGCGGTGAAGGTTGCCGTCATCGCCGGCTCGTTGTTCCAGATGAAGGTGTGGTAGTCGAGTGGATTGGCGACGGCGACAAGCGGCCCGAGCGTCGATTTGACATGGGCGCGATGCTGGCCGGTCAGACCTGGAAAATGCACCCAGCGCCCTTCCGCGGTGTCGGCCATGACCGAAGCTTCGCCGCCCGAGCAGCTCATCGACGACAGCCTGTTGCCGGGCAGGGGCCCGGTGATGTGCAGCAGCTTCAGCGCTTCGATGAAGGCCGGAATGGAATCGACGCGCGCGATGCCGAGTCGCCTCAGAAAGGCGCCCGACGCGGCGTCCGAACCGGCGAGCGACGCGGTGTGCGTCACCGTCGCCTGCCGCGCCTGCTCCGAGCGGCCGACCTTCATGGCGATGATCGGCTTCTTCAACTCGCGCGCTCTCGCTGCCAATCGCTCGAAGCCGGCGACCGAGTCGAAGGCCTCGATGTGCATGCCGAGCGAGGTGACGCGCTCGTCCTCGATCAGGCCGAGCGCCATTTCGGAGAGGCCGGTCTGCGCCTGGTTGCCGGCCGTCATCAGGAAGGCGATCGGCAGCCCGCGCTTCTGCATCGTCATGTTGATGGCGATGTTGGAGGACTGGGTGATGATAGCGACGCCCGTGTCGCCTTCCGGCAGCCGGATGCCGCCATGCTGGTCGGGCCACAAAAGCGCGCCGTCGGCATAGTTGATGAGCCCGTAGCAGTTCGGGCCGATGATCGGCATCTGGCCGGCGGCGGCGACGAGCTCGGCCTGCAGCCGCTCGCCGTCCTCGTCATAGGCCTCGGTCTCGAGAAAGCCGGCGGCAAAGCAGACGGCACCGCCGGCGCCGCGCTCGGCCAGGGCCTTGACGACCTCGATGGTGAGATGCCGGTTGACGCCGACGAAGGCGGCATCGGGCGCGCCCGGCAGATCGGCGACCGAGCGGTAGGCCTTGCGGCCCGCGACCTCGTCCTTTGTCGGATGCACGGGCCAGACCTCGCCGGCAAAGCCCATCTTGATCGATTGCGCCACCACGATGGCGGCCTGCGCTCCGCCGAACACGGCGATCGATTTCGGGCGCAGGAGACGTTCGAGTTTATGCATGGCCATCTTTTCGTTTGAGCGTGATTTTTTCCAAAAACCGGGTCCGGCTTTTGCTGATCATGCTCTAAGCGCCGAACGGACGCAGCAGCGCCCGCGAAATAATATGTCGCTGAATCTCCGAAGTGCCCTCCCAGATGCGCTCGACGCGCGCGTCGCGCCAGATCCGCTCCAGCGGCAGGTCGTCCATCAGCCCCATGCCGCCATGGATCTGGATCGCCTCATCGGCAACGAAGGCCAGCATCTCGGTGGCCTTCAGCTTGGCCATCGCCATGTCCTGATCGGTGACGGTGCCCTGATCGTACTTCCAGCCGGCTTCGAACACCATCAGGTCGGCCGCCTTCAATTCCGTCGCCATGTCGGCGAGCTTGAATGAAACGCCCTGGAACTTGCCGATCTGCTGGCCGAACTGCTGGCGTTGCGCGGCATACTCGATGGCGTGCGAAAGCGCGCGCTCGGCGCGGCCGAGGCAGGTGGCGCCGACCTGCAGGCGCGTCGCGCCGAGCCAGGAGTTCGCGACCTCGAAGCCTTTATGCACTTCGCCCAGAACCTGACTCGCCGGCAGCCGGCAGTCGTCGAATTCGAGGATGGCGTTGGTGTAGCCTCGATGCGAGACGTTGCGGTAGCCGTCGCGCACCGAAAAACCCTTGGTGCCCTTGTCGACGAAGAAGGCGGTGATCTTCTTGCGCTTGCCGCGCGGCGAATCCTCTTCGCCGGAAGCCATGAACACGATCGCGAAGTCGGCAATGTCGGCGTGACTGATGAAATGTTTCGTGCCGTTGAGCACCCAGTCGTCGCCGTCCTGCACGGCGGTCGCCTTCATGCCGCGCAGGTCGGAGCCGGCGCCGGGCTCCGTCATCGCCAGGCAGTCCCACTTCTCGCCGCGGATGCAGGGGAAGAGATATTTCTCGCGCTGCTCCGGCGTGCCGGCGAGCAGGATGTTGGAGGGACGCGCGACACAAGTCCAGTGCAGCGCGTAGTTGGCGCGGCCGAGCTCCTTCTCGTAGAGCAGCCAGCTGACCGTATCCAACCCCGCGCCGCCGACGTCGGCCGGCATGTTGGCGGCATAGAGCCCGGCCTCGATCGCCTTGGCCTTCAGCTCGTCAATCAGCTCGCGGCGCAGCACGCCGGTGCGCTCGACCTCGCGCTCATGCGGGTAAAGCTCATTCTCGACGAACGCGCGCGTCGTCTCGACGATGAGTTTTTGCTCTTCCGAAAGCCCGAAATGCATCGCCTCAGCCCTTCTTCTTGCCGACTTTCTTCGACTTTTCGGCCTTCACCGGCTTGGCCGCTTTTGCCTTTTCGGCAGCCCTGGAAACAGGCTTCTTCGCCGCCAGCCTGGCGAGCTGCCTGGTATAGCCCTTGTGCAGCGCGCCGGCGCCCCAGCCCTTGCCCTTGTTCTGCTTCGACAGCGCGTCCATGATCGCGACCAGATTGTCGTCGCGGATCTTTTCCAGCTCCCGGATCGACAGGCCATTCGCCTGCTCGTCCGACTGCGTTGCGATAAGGTCGACCAACTCGTCGTTGAACTCCGGCACGTCCATCAGCTTGGTCCATGGCCATTTCAGGCAGGGTCCGAACTGCGCCATGAAGTGGCGCATGCCGGCCTCGCCGCCGGCGACGCGATAGACCTGGAACATGCCCATCTGCGCCCACCGCAGGCCGAAGGAATAGCGCATGATATCGTCGAGTTCCTCGACGGTGCAGATGCCATCCTTGACCAGCCATAGCGCCTCGCGCCAGCAGGCTTCCAGAAGGCGGTCGCCGACAAACGCTTCGATCTCCTTGCGCACCACCACCGGCTTCATGCCGATCGAGGCGTAGAGTTCCTTGGCGACCTCGATTGCTTCCGGGAAGGTTTGCTGGCCGCCGACGATCTCGACCAATGGCAGCAGATAGACCGGGTTGAACGGATGCCCGACGACCAGCCGCTCCGGATGCTTCTTCATCGCCACCTGCATGTCGGTCGGCTTGATGCCGGAGGTGGACGAGCCGACGATGGCGTTCGCCGGCGCATGCAGGTCGATCTCGGCCAGCACCTTGTGCTTGAGGTCGAGCCGCTCCGGCACGCTCTCCTGGATGAAATCGGCGTCCGCGACCGCCTCGGCGATCGTCTTGGCAAAGGTGAGCCTGCCTTCCTTCGGCAGGCCGCCGGGCAGCATCTGCTTGTAGGCGCGTCGCGCGCCCTTCATCACCTCGCCGACCTTGCGCGATGCCTCGGGATCAGGATCGAAGATCGACACGTCGATACCGTTCAGGAGCAGCCGCGCCACCCACCCGGCGCCGATGACGCCGCCGCCGATGGCGGCCGCCTTGTTGATGATGCTCATGCTCAGGCTCCGGTTCTTGTCTTGGCTGTTTCGGGATCGGTGAGCGGCACGCGCTCGCCCGCGCGGATCACCGCAGGGTCGTAGGCCTTGCGCGCGAAGACTTCGAGCACGAAGGGCCGGAAGAAGTCTATCGGCAGCGTCTGGTAGTCGGGATCGAAGCTCGACTGGTCCCAGCGCTCGCAGAACTGGTCGCAATCGTCGAAATAGAGATGGCCGGCAAAGCGGTCGCGGGCATGCCGGTTGCCGCCGAGATGATGCGCGTAATAGAGGCGTTGGAAATCGCCGTGCTTTTCCACCACCCAGGTGCATTGCTCGCGCACGAAGGGCTTCAGGATCGTGGCGGCATATTCGTCATGATTATAGGGCGCGTAGATATCGCCGATGTCGTGCAGCAGCGCCGAAACGATCCAATCGGTATCGGCGCCGTCGCGCCAGGCGCGCGTCGCCGCCTGCAGCGAATGGCCGAGCCGGGTGATCTTGTAGCCCGACAGGCCCTCGTCGAGCTGCACAAGGGCATCGAGCAGCCGGTCGCCAGTCCTGGCGGCATAGTCGATCTCGTGGGCGGTCAGGAATTCGTAGTCTTCCCTGTCGCCGTCCTTCATCGCGGTGAACTTTACGGTACCCATATCGACACCCGACACCCGTTGTTCAATCTTGTTGGAGCATGATCTTTTCCGAACCGAAGGTCAGCGAAGCAAAAACCCGCTCCCACTTTTCGGGATAATGCTCATGCCGCGATCGGCGCCCGCTTGGTGAGGTTGAGCTTCTTGCGCACTTCGTCCGGACCAAGCACCCGCGCGCCGAGATTCGAAACGATGCTCACCGCCCGTTCGACGAGCTGCGCGTTCGTCGCAAGCACGCCCTTGTCGAGCCAGAGATTGTCCTCGAGCCCGACGCGGACGTTGCCGCCGGCGAGCACCGCCGCCGCCACATAGGCCATCTGGTTGCGACCGATCGAGAAAGCCGACCAGTTCCAGGTCGAGGGCACGTTGTTGACCATCGCCATGAAGGTGTTGAGGTCGTCCGGCGCGCCCCACGGCACGCCCATACAGAGCTGCACCAGAGCATCCGGCTTCAGCACCTGTTCTTCGACGAGTTGCTTGGCGAGCCACAGATGGCCGGTGTCGAAGGCCTCGATCTCGGGCTTCACGCCCATCGCCGTCATCATGCCGCCCATGGCGCGCAACATGCCGGGCGGGTTGGTCATGACATAGTCGGCCTCGGCGAAGTTCATGGTGCCGCAATCGAGCGTGCAGATCTCCGGCAGGCACTGGCGCACATGCTCGACACGGTTGGAGGCACCCCCCATGTCGGTGCCTTTTTCGTTGAGCGGCAGCGGACTCTCCGGCGAGCCGAACACCATGTCGCCGCCCATGCCGGCGGTGAGGTTGAGCACCACGTCGACGTCGGCCTCGCGTATGCGCTCGGTCACCTCGCGGTAGAGATGCACGTCGCGCCTGGGCTTGCCGGTCTCCGGGTCGCGCACATGGCAGTGGACGATCGCTGCACCAGCCTTGGCAGCCTCGATCGCCGAATCGGCGATCTGCTTGGGCGAGCGCGGCACATTCGGGCTGCGGTCCTGCGTGCCGCCGGAGCCGGTCACGGCACAAGTAATGAAGACCTCACGGTTCATCGCGAGCGGCATGGTCTTTCCTCCCAAATTCATATCAGACACCAACAATGCCCGACTTGCCGGAAACTGTTTTGCGTTTTACGAAGGCATCATGATAAAAAGCGAAAAGCCGACGATCTTTCGCCCCGAGCACGAGACGTTGAAAGTGACGTTCCTGGTGTTCTCTGGGGCTTCGATCATGTGCGTCGCGTCGGCCGTCGACCCGCTGCGCGCCGCAAACCGCATCTCCGGCGATACGCTATTCGACTTCAAGCTGGTCTCGGTCACCGGCGAGGCGCCGGTCACCACCTGCGGTCTGCCGGTGGCGGTCAGTGGCCGCTTCGACGCCGCCGAGCCAACCGACATGCTGGTCGTCGTCGCCGGTTTCGGCACGCAGAACTATGCCACGTCGGCGCTGATAGCCGGACTGCGCCGCGCCGCTCGTGCGGCGCGCGCCTGCGGCGGCGTCGAGGCCGGCACATGGCTGGTGGCGCGCGCCGGACTGCTCGAAGGGCGCAGCGCCACCACGCATTGGGAGGACATGGAGGATTTTTCCGCCGCGTTCCCCGGTGTCGACGTGCGGCCGGACCGCTATGTCATCGACGGGCCGGTCTTCACCTCCGGCGGCGCCTCGCCGACCTTCGACCTGATGCTGCATCTGGTGCGCACAAGGCTCGGCATGGCGGCCGCGCTCGATGTGGCGAGCGTCTTCATCTACGACCAGGCGCGGGCCGCGACCGACGCGCAGCCGCTGGTCTCGCTCGGCCGGCTCGACGGCTACGACCCGCGGCTCGCCCAGGCGATCCGCCTGATGGAAGCGCATGTCGACCAGCCGCTGACCATCGACGCGGTGGCGAAGCGGGCCGGCGTCACGGCACGCACGCTGGAGAGCATTTTTCGCAAGTCGATCGGCGAGACACCCGGCGCCTATTATCTGCGGCTGCGCCTCAGCGCCGCCCGCCGCCTGGTGGTCGACACGCGCATAGCGATGGCCGACATTGCCGGCCGTACCGGCTTTTCGTCCGCCGCGGCATTTTCCAGGGCTTTCTCCAGGACCTTCGGCGAAGCGCCGGTCAGGTTGCGGCGTGGCTAATGCATGTCGCCCAAAAGTGCGCAGCGGTTTTGGGGACACGACATGCATCAACCTAATGCATGTCGCCCAAAAGTGCGCAGCGGTTTTGGGGACACGACATGCATCAACCTAATGCGATGTCGCCCAAAGTGCGCAGCGGTTTTGGGGACACGACATGCATCAACCTAATGCATGTCGCCTAAAAGTGCGCAGCGGGCAACGACATGCATCGAACAAAGACTTCAAAGCGCTTCGCTCTCAGCGCGGCGCGCTTTTGAGTATCCAGTCGGCCGCGGCGGCAAGGTCGTCGACCACGGCCGTAGGCGCCGGCTCGAAACGCGTCTCATCATTCACGCGATACTTACCCGTCCGCACAAGCAGCGCGGCGCCAAGTCCGGCGCGCCGGGCGCCTGCGACATCGCTTTCGGCATCGTCGCCGACCATGACCGCATCGGCCGGCGGGCAGTTCAAGCCGGCGAGCGCCGAGAGGAAGAAATCCGGCGACGGCTTGCCCAGCACGACCGGGCTGCGGCCGCTGGCGAATTCGAGCGCCGCCACGAAGGCCCCTGCGTCGAGGCTGAGCTGGCCGTCGGTATCCTTGAAGGTGCGGTTGGTGGCCAAAGCCACGAAATCGGCGCCGGCAATGAGTTCGCGGAAGGCGCGGTTGAGGCTGGCATGGTCGAAGACCTCGCCGGCATCGCCGACGACGACAGCGCGGCCGCTGCCGTCTCCCACTTCGGAAAATTCGGCTTCCAGGTCGGGATGGACGAGCAGATGCGGCCGCCTGTCATGCATGCGCAGCCAGTCGACGGCCGCACGCGCCGGCGTCAGCAATTCCGCGTCCTCAACCGCAATACCCATGCCGGCGAGCTGCGCGATGATCGCGTTGCGGGCAGAGCGTGTCGTGTTGCTGACGAAGCGGAGAGGCAAGCCTGCCTTGCGCAGACGCTCGATCGCGGCCACGGCCCCGGGATCGGAGCGTCGCCATCGTAGACGACACCCAGAAGATCCAGAAGCACCGCGCGTATCATGTCTGAAGGATGGAGAAACAGTCTCCGTTCGTCAAACCACGGAAGAATCAGACTACTGAAGAATCAGTCACGGAAGGCATCAGGCCGCGTCGCGATTGTCGCGCACAATGCGCGAGCGCATGCTCTTGGCCAGTGCTGTTTCGAGCCGCACGGCGACCGCGCGATCCCATTCATTCGTTTTGCGGGCGCCGTCCTTCGAATGCGGCAGCGCCATCAGCCGATCGATGATCGAACCGGCCTCGCCTGGCGAGAGCAGGGCGTCGATTTCGCGTTCGTGCTGCATGTGTTCGCCTCCTTCTATCCTTCCCGCCACATGTGCACACTATACGAATTCCGTGACGGCTGTTTGAAGGCAAGAGCGGGGCGATTGGAGGGCGGCGCGGGGCAAAACCTTGTCGTGGAGTCTTGCCCGGCGCAAAAAGGCAATTGCAGCCAGCCGCGCCCCGCGAATTGATGCGGGGACAGGCCATGAGCTGATTCGTCAGACGTAACGGTTGACGATGTTTTCCAGAAGCTCCTGGCGGCCGGAGCGCGGCTGCGGTTCGATCTTCTTCTTGACCACGCGCTCGGCGATGTCCTCCAGCGTGCGCTTGCCCGAGAGCATGGCCTTGCCTTCGGCCGTGTTCCAGCCGGCGTAGCGCTCGGCGAGCGGGCCGGACAGCGCCTTGTCCTCGATCATTCTTGTTGCCGCCTTGAGGCCGCGCGCGCAGGCGTCCATGCCGCCGATATGGGCGATCAGCAGATCCTGTGGATCGAGCGACTGGCGGCGCAGCTTGGCGTCGAAATTGGTGCCGCCGGTCTTGAAGCCGCCGCCTTGCAGGATCTGGTAGTAGGCCAGCGCCATTTCCGGCACATTGTTGGGGAACTGGTCGGTGTCCCAGCCCGACTGGTAGTCGTTGCGGTTCATGTCGATCGAGCCGAAGATGCCGAGCGCATTGGCCACCGCCAGCTCATGCTCGAAGGAATGGCCCGCCAGGATCGCGTGGCCCTGCTCGATATTGACCTTGACCTCCTTCTCCAGCCCGAACCGCTTGAGGAAGCCGTAAACAGTGGCGACGTCATAGTCGTACTGGTGTTTGGTCGGCTCCTGCGGCTTCGGCTCGATCAGGATCGTGCCCTTGAATCCTATTTTGTGCTTGTAGTCGACGACGAGGCTGAGGAAGCGGCCGGCCTGTTCCTGCTCGCGCGCCAAATCGGTGTTGAGCAGCGTCTCATAGCCCTCGCGTCCGCCCCACAGCACATAGTTCTCGCCTTTCAGCTTCTTGGTGACGTCGATGCATTTCTTCACCGTCGCCGCCGCATAGGCGAAAACGTCCGGATCGGGATTGGTGGCCGCTCCCGCCATGAAGCGGCGATGCGAGAACAGGTTCGCCGTGCCCCAGAGCAGCTTGACTCCAGTCTGCTTCATCTTGGCCGAAAAGTAGTCGGCGATCTCGTCGAGGCGCGCCGCGCTCTCGGAGAAGTCCTTCCCCTCGGGGCGAATATCGGCATCGTGGAAGCAGAAATAGGGCACGCCGAGCAGTGAGAACATCTCGAAGGCGACGTCGGCCTTGAGCTTGGCCAGTTCCATCGTGTCGACGCCGCCGGGTTTGGCGAACCAGGGCCGATCGAAAGTCTGCCCGCCGAAGGGGTCGCCGCCCTGCGCGGCGAAGGAGTGCCAGTAGGCGACGGCGAAACGCAGATGGTCTTCCAGCCGTTTGCCGGCCACGACCTCGTCAGGATTGTAGAACCGGTAGGCCAGCGGATTGGTCGAATCCGGCCCCTCATAGTTGATCTTCTCGATGTCGCCGAAAAAGCCGCTGCTCATGGTTTCTTCCTCTCCAGATGGTTCGCCCGATTACCTCAGGCGTAATTGGTTCAAGTAAGCGGGACGCCTCAGCTGATCTCCCCCCTTGAGAGGGAGATGCCCGGCAGGGCAAAGCGGGGTGCCTCGCGCCTCCCCATTCGACTACAGGGCCTCGCGCCCGCTCACGCCGTTGCCGCCCGGATCGCTGGATAAAGCGCGCGGTAGCGCTGATAGGCGTCGGCAAAGGCGCCGCCAAGGCCGGCCTCCGGCTCGATGGTGGCATCGGTCGCCGGCGCGGTGCAGACGGCAAGCGGATCGGCGCCCGTCGCGGCGATCAGGCCGAGCCGCGCCGCGCCGAAGGCGGCGCCGAAATCGCCGTCGGCCGGAATGTCGGCCGGCAGCTGCAGCGCCGTGGCGATCGCCTTCAGCCAGTAGCGCGAGCGCGAGCCGCCGCCGATCGCGGTCACCCTGGTCAGCGTCGTGCCGGCCGTCCTCAGCGCTTCGAGACTGTCGCGGAAGGCGAAGGCGACGCCTTCGAGCACCGCCTGCGTCAGCACGGCCCGGCTCGATTGATGCGCCAGCCCGGCAAAGGATCCGCGAATGGCGGAATCATTGTGCGGCGTCCGCTCGCCCGAAAGATAGGGCAGGAAGGTGACGCCCGTCGGCGCCCTCAGCGTGTCGCCGAGTTCTCCGGTCAGGTCGCCGGCGCTCTTTCCGGTGATCTCCGACAGCCAGTTGAGGGAATCGGTGGCCGACAGGATGACACCCATCTGATGCCAGGTGTCGGGCAGCGCATGACAGAAGGTGTGCACCGCGCTTTCCGGATTCGGCAGGTAGGATGCGTTGGCGGCGAAGAGCACGCCTGAGGTGCCGAGCGACACGAAGGCGTGGCCGGCGCCGACTGTGCCCATGCCGCAGGCCGACGCTGCATTGTCGCCGGCGCCCCCGGCAACCGGGATGCCCGCCGCAATACCCCATTTCGACGCGAGTTCACCGCGCAGGCCGCCGGCCTGGTCCGTGCCTTCCACCAGCGACGGCATCTGCCTTTCGTCGAGCGATGTTGCTGTAAGCAGGTCGGAAGACCAGCGCCGCTTGCCGACTTCGAGCCACGACGTGCCGGCCGAATCCGACATCTCCGAAATATGCTCGCCAGTCAGCCAGAGCCGCAGATAATCCTTGGGCAACAGCACCTTGGCCACCTGGGCGAAGAGCGCCGGCTCGTTGTTCTTCACCCAGGCCAGCTTCGGCGCGGTGAAGCCCGGGAAGACGATGTTGCCGGTGAGCGTGCGGAAACGCGGATCGGCATCGAGCGCGGCCGCCTCGACATGGCTGCGCGTGTCGTTCCACAGGATGCAAGGGCGCAGCACCTTGTCGCCAGCATCGAGCAGGGTGGCGCCATGCATCTGGCCGGAAAGGCCGATGCCTTTGATCGTGGCGAGTTCCTTTGGGTGGGAGGCCTTCAGCTCGGCGATCGCGGTCTCGCAAGCCTCGAGCCAGTGCGCCGGGTCCTGCTCGGACCAGCCTGGATGCGGCCGCGAGACGTCGAGCGAGCCATGGCCGGAACCGATCACCTTTTGCCCGGCATCGATCAGCAGCGCCTTGACGCCCGATGTGCCCAGGTCGAGGCCGAGATACATGCTGTCCTCCTACTGCCTTTAATTTTTTCGGATCTCGAAAAAATCTGGCCAGCCAGTTCTTATGCCAAGATCCGTCTCGGGTCAATTCTCCGACAAATCGGCCGTTGTGTCTGGCTCTCGATAAGAACGAAAAGCGGGATTCGGCACCCCGGCCAGGCCCGGCCGAACGCCTCCATCGCCACGCCTCATCCTTGTGGTTGCGATTCGCTGATCGGGATCCGGCCGCCGCCCGGCCTCAATTTCCCGAGCGCATCGCCACCGTGGCGACGCCGGCGCCGACCAGCAGCGTCCCGCCGGTTCGGTTGAAGATGCGAATCGCCTTCGGATTGCGCACGATGACGCGCGCCCTCGATGCGATCAGCGCATAGCCGAAGGCATTGCTGAAGGCGAGCGCCAGGAAGGTCGTCTCGAAGATCAGCATCTGCGCCCAGAAATCGGCATTCCGGTCGACGAACTGCGGCAGGAAGGCGACGAAAAAGGTGATGCTCTTCGGGTTGAGCGCGGTGACCAGCCAGGCATGCGCCATCATCTTGGCCGCCGACACGGCGTCGGTGCGCGGCTCGGCTTTGAGCGCGCCGCCGGCGCGGAACAGCTTGATGCCGAGATAGATCAGATAGCCCGCGCCGATCACCTTCAGCACCGTGAACACCGTGGCTGACGCGGCCAGCAGCGCGCCGATGCCGAGCATCGACAGCGTCATCGCGGTGAAGTCGCCGAGCGCGACTCCGACCGCCATCGGCAGCGCGGTGCGCCAACCCTGGCCGAGCGCATAGGAGACGACAAGCAGGATCGTCGGCCCCGGGATGACGAGAAGAATGCTGGAGGCGAGGGCAAAGGCAGCCCAGTTTTCGAAGGACATTTCCCTACTCCTTGAGCGCAAAGAACAGGATAAATCCTGGGCTTGGCACGATTGTAAAGAGGCTTATGGAGAAAATCTGTCGCGCCGGCTTGGGCACTCAGGCCAAAGGCCTAGTAGCCGGTTAGGGTTAAGTCCGGTTCGAGGATTTTCACGCTTTTTCAACCATGACTGACGAAAATGCCTGCCATTCGGCCGGACCGTGCTTCCCGCCGACAGCGTAGGGTTTGGTGCATGCGCGCGTTGCCGCAGAATGAGCCGCCGCCTTCGAACGGCGGCACAATCGAGACCGAAGTTCAGCTGTCCCGCCGCGCCATGCTTTCCGGCGCCGGCGCGATGGCGTTGCTCGGCATGGCCGGCTGCAGCACCACCGATACGCTGCAGCTGCCGCAATTCCAGCTCGACGATACCACCACAAGTTCCGTTCCGATGCGCCCGGCGATCAGCGTCGACAGGAACATTACCGGCTCGGACGTCATGTATGCCTCGCTCACGGACGGCGGTTTCGAGGTGCCGGCCGTGCCGTGGCAGAAGGTCAAGCCGGAGTTCCGCCGCCAGATCGTCGTCGACAAGACCGGCGAGGCGCCCGGCACCATCGTCGTCCATCTGCAGGAGCGCATGCTCTACCTGGTCCAGCCGGGCGGCGACGCGATCCGCTACGGCGTCGGCATCGGCAAGGACGGTTTCCGCTGGTCGGGCCGCGCCAACATCCAGTACGGCAAGGAATGGCCGGTCTGGACGCCGCCGCCTGAAATGGTCAAGCGCAAGCCCGAGCTGGTGAAATGGCAGGGCGGCCAGCCCGGCGGCCTGACCAATCCGCTCGGCGCCCGCGCGCTCTACATCTACCAGAACGGCAAGGACACCGGCTATCGCATCCATGGTTCGCCCGAATGGTGGAGCATCGGCCAGGCGATGTCGTCGGGCTGCGTGCGCCTGATCAACCAGGACATCATCGACCTCTACAATCGCGTGTCCAAGAAGAACCCGGTCGTCGTCGTCTGATCCACGCCGCCTGTCTTCTTTTCCGACGCGTGCCGTTATCCCAAAACCGCTGCGCATTTTTGGGCGGCACGCATGAGCTTCTTCCGTTGCGCGATGCAGCAAGACAGGCCAAGGTGCTTTGGAAAACCTTCGCCTAGGGAGACATAAAGCATGGCCGGAACTTTCGTCATCGCGCAGGGCGGCGGCCCGACCGCCGTCATCAACCAGACGGTCGTCGGCGCGACGCTGGAAATCCGCAAGCGCCACCCCGGCGCCAAGGTGCTGGGCTCGATCCATGGCGTGCGCGGCATCCGCGACGGCAACTACGTCGACCTCTCCGCCATTCCGGAGGACCGACTGCAGCTGATCGCCGGCACGCCGAGCGCCGCGCTCGGCTCGACCCGCGATAAGCCCGACGCCGCCTATTGCGAGCTCGTTCTCAACGGCTTGAAGAAGGCCGGCGCCGATGCCTTCATCTATATTGGCGGCAACGACACCTCGGGCACGCAGCAGATCCTGACCGATGCTGCCGGCGGCAAGATCGCCTTCGTGCATGCGCCGAAGACCATCGACAACGACCTCGAGGAAAACGATCACACGCCGGGCTTCATCTCGGCGGCCGAGTTCGTGGCCGGCGCTTTCCTCTCGGTCGATCTCGATTTCCGCGCGCTGCCCGGCATCTATGTCGGCATCGTGATGGGCCGGCATGCCGGCTTCCTGACCGCCGCCGCGGCCGCCTGGCAGCTCGACCCCGACAGCGGTCCGCATCTGGTTTATGTACCGGAGCGCGCCTTCTCCGCCGAGCGGTTCATCGACGACGTGCGCAAGACGCTCGATCGCCACAAGCGCTGCATCGTCGCCGTGTCTGAAGGCGTCAGCACCGCCGACGGCAAGGCGCTGGTCGAGAGCCTGGTGCCGCCGGAGAAGCTCGAGCGCGACCAGCACGGCAACGTCAAGCTGTCGGGCAGCGATCTGCCGGCCGCGCTCGAACGCGCGCTCGCCGAAGGCCTGCCCGGCAAGCGGGCGCGTGTCGACGCGCTGGGCTACATGCCGCGCGGCTATGTCGGCGCGATCAGCGCCGTAGACGCCAGGGAGGCCTTCGACGCCGGCGCCTTCGCGGTTGCCGTCGCTGAGGAAGGCGGCGGCTCCGTGGCGCTGCAGTATGACGGATCAAAGACGGTGCTGAAGAAGGTGCCGCTGAAGGCCGTCGCCGGCAAGACGCGGCACATGCCGGATGATTTCATGAAGCCGGACGAGAATCAGCTCTCCGAGGCCGGCATGGCCTATCTGAGGCGGCTGGTGCCGGAGAAATACAAGGTCGGCAAGCCCTTCGTCTGATGGGCGACCTTGTGGTTGGCGACTGGTTCGGCAAGGCCGTCGTCGATGCCGCGACGACGATGCTGACCGAGCCCTTCGTGCATGATTTCGTGCGCGCCAACATTTGGCACGTCAAAGGCCGCGACGCCGATCTCCTGGTCGACACCGGCATGGGCATCTGCCCGCTGGCGCCTCACATCGAGACGCCGGCAGGCAAGCCGCTGATCGTCGTCGCCACCCACATCCATCTCGACCATGTCGGCTCGCTGCACGAATTTCCGCTGAGGATGGGGCCCAAGATGAGCGCGGCGCAGTTCGACGGCATGGATGACGCCGTCACCTACGCCTACATGTTCCACACTCTCGACAGTGCCGTATCGCTACTGCCGGCGCCGGATTGGAAGGCGGCCGACTACCGGATTTTGCCGGCGCCGCTGACGCGCGCGCTCGATGAGGGCGACATCGTCGATCTCGGCGACCGCAAATTCCGCGTGCTGCATCTTCCCGGACATTCGCCGGATTCGATCGCGCTGTTCGACGAGGCCGACGGCCTGTTCTTTGCCGGCGATGCCATCTATGACGGCATGCTGATCGACGATCTGCCGGATTCCGACCGCGCCGCCTACTGCCGTAGCATGCAGCGCCTGCTCGAACTCCCCATCCGGGTCGGTCATGGCGGCCATGGCCCGAGTTTCGACCGCGCCAGGATGCGCGAGATCGCCTCTGCCTATCTGCGCCGCAGGCAGCGGTTCATGAGCGCTTCCGGGATTAAATCTTCGTAAGGTCACGCCGAAACCCTAATTCGGGCCATTCCGGACCCTACATGCTTGGCGGTCGATCAGGCCGGCCGCCTGCATGGCGAGACGGGCATTCCCGGTCCTCGACACGCCGACGGCTGCCTCGAGAATCCCGCGGCGCAACGTCAACTCTCGCCCGGACAGAACGACCATGTCACCATCAAGCATTCTTCGCAGACATCGCGTCGCCGCCCTGCTGGGCGCTGCGCTGATCATTTCGCCCGTTGTCGTCACCTTCGCGCAAAGCGGCGGCAACGCCGGTCTCAGCAACGCGGCTGCGACGACCCAGACGCCCGTCCCCGGCATCACGGCTCCGAACGGCTCCTTCGCGCCGATCATTGCCACAACCAAGCCGGCGGTCGTCACGGTCACCACGGTCATGAAGGCGCAGCCCGAAGCGATGGGCGAGGGCTCGCCCTTCGACGGCAATTCGCCCTTTGACCAGTATTTTCAGCAATTCTTCGGCGATCAGGGCATGCCAATGCCGAAGACGCCGCCGCAGCAATCGCAGCGCGCCGAAGCCTTGGGCTCCGGCTTCATCGTCAGCTCCGACGGCATCATCGTCACCAACAACCATGTCGTCGACGGCGCGACCTCGATCAAGGTGACGCTCGACGACGGCACCGAGCTTCCCGCCAAGCTGGTCGGCCATGACGCCAAGAACGACCTGGCGGTGCTGAAGATCAAGGCGGACAAGCCATTGCCGACAGTGAAGTGGGGCGATTCCGACAAGCTGATGACCGGCGACCAGGTGCTGGCCATCGGCAATCCGTTCGGCATCGGCACCACGGTCACCGCCGGCATCGTCTCGGCGCGCGGGCGCGATCTGCACAGCGGGCCTTTCGACGACTTCATCCAGATCGACGCGCCGATCAACCACGGCAATTCCGGCGGTCCGCTGGTCGATGTGAGCGGCCGTGTCATCGGCATCAACACCGCCATCTATTCGCCCAATGGCGGCAGCGTCGGCGTCGGCTTTGCCATCCCCTCGGATCAGGCCGAAAAGGTCGTCGCCAAGCTGATGAAGGGCGGCGACATCGAGTATGGCTATCTCGGGGTCCAGATCCAGCCGGTGACGCAGGACGTCGCCAGCGCGATCGGTCTCGATCATCCCGGCGGCGCGCTGGTCTCGGCGGTCACCGACGGGTCGCCGGCGGCCAAAGCGGGCATCGAGACCGGGGACGTCATCACCGGCTTCGCCGGCCAGGAGATCAAGGACCCCAAGGACCTGTCACGCGCCGTCGCCGATGTCTCTCCCGGCGTCAAGGAAACGGTGAACGTCTGGCGCAACGGCAAGGTGATGCAGATCTCCGCCGATGTCGGCCGCAACACCGAGGACCAGAAGACGGCGTCCAATGGCGACAGCGGCAAGCCGTCGGCCGAACAGGGCCTGCGCGTGCCTTCGCTCGGCCTTGGCCTGACCGATCTTACGCCCGATATCCGCGAGCAGCTCAACCTGGCCGACAATCAGCGAGGAGCCGTGGTCGAACGCGTCAATCCCGACAAGGCGGCATCCGCGGCCGGGCTCGAACCCGGCGATGTCATCGTTGCCGTCGACCGCACGCCGGTGAAGAGCGCCAGGCAGGCAAACCAGGCGATCGCGGAAGCCGGAAAGTCGGGCAGAAGGTCCGTGCTGCTGCTGGTCGACCGCGGCGACGCGCAGATCTTCATCGCCGTTCCTTTCGCAGCAGGCTGACGCGAGCAGGCCTGCCGGTGCGGCCGGCAGGTCACCCAATGTGGCGCTGGCCGAATGCTCTCGGCTTGCCCGCCATCGTGCCTGGACGCGGCCTCAAGGCGGCGCAAGGTATCCAAAAGTGACTATTAGCACATTCTAAAATCGAACCGAACGGTTCGTTTCTGTTGACGGAGCGTGCAGGACGGGTGAACACCGGCGGTGCGACTCCGCCGGTGAGCCAAACCGCGAACTTGACCAACGGATTGAAACAAAAGCGAAAATTGGAATTGGTGGGAGGCGCAGGTACAATTTCAAGATGTGGATTCTTGGTCCAGCCGGAACAACTTCGTGATTGGAATTGGCCATTCGGCTGACCCACATCGGGGCTGTCCGAACGACGCGAATTCATTCCCAAGACACGCCGCTAGACGGACGGAAATAATGATACTGGAGTACCAAAAATGAAAAAGATTGTTCTCGCTGCCGCCGCCCTTCTGGCAATTTCCGGCAGCGCCGTCGCCGGCAGCGACAATTACGGTTCCAAGGGTGCCGATCAGCAGGCTGTCGCCGTCGACAGCTCCTACACCGCTTCGATCAGGAAGTCCGAGCCCGCCGCCCAGCAGGGTGTGACCCAGGGCGCCGATCGCAACCTCTTCGGCAACAACTGACGGCGATTTTTCGGACAGCTGGCGGCTTTGCCCGCTGCTGTCGATTGAAGAAATTCAGGAGTAGCAAAATGAAGAAGATTGTTCTTGCCACGGCCGCCCTTCTGGCCGTTTCCAGCGCGGCCTTCGCGGCCAGCGACAACTACGGCGCCAAGGGCGCCGATCAGCCGGCCGCCACGGTCGACACCACGCGCACCTCGTCGGTCGGTTCCGACTCGCCGGTCTACAAGCTGCTGAACACGTCTGGCGACGTGCATAAGTCGGCCCAGCAGGGCAGCGACCGCAATCTCTTCGGCCGCTGACCGACCCTGGACAGTGCACCAATCGGAGCGGCGGGCCTGGCTCGCCGCTCTTTGTTTTAGCCGGACAGGATGCGGCTCCCGCCGCAATCGGCGACGTCAGGCCGCCTTCGCCTCAGGCCGATGCAGCGTGAAGGAATGGCCGTCTGCGTCGAAGATGTGCAGGTCGCCGGCGCTCGCGTTCAGCCGCAGCGTCTCGCCCCGCTTGACCTCGACATTGCCGGGCAGCTTGGCTACCAGCGGCAGGTCGGCACGGCCGATATCGACATAGACGAGCTGAACCTCGCCGAGCTGCTCGATATAGTCGACCTTGCCCTCGAACAGATAATCGGTGCCGGTCGCGATCGCGAGATCCTCCGGCCGCACGCCGAAGCTCACCGCCGTGCCACTCGCCGAGGCGGGCGTGGCGATCGGCACCGTCGCCTTGCGCTCGCCGACATGGCTGACCAGGGTCGGGTTGCCGGCTCTCTCGATCTTCGCCGGCAGGATGTTCATCGCCGGCGAGCCGATGAACTGGGCGACGAACAGATTGCCCGGGCGTTTGTAGAGCTCCATCGGCGTACCGACCTGCTCGATGCGGCCCTCCTTCAACACCACGATCCGGTCCGCCAGCGTCATCGCCTCGACCTGGTCGTGGGTGACGTAGATCATCGTCGTGTTGGGCATCGATTCCTTGAGCTTGGCGATCTCGATGCGGGTGGCGACGCGCAGTGCGGCGTCGAGGTTCGACAGCGGCTCGTCGAACAGGAACACCTTCGGATTGCGCACGATCGCGCGGCCGATGGCGACGCGCTGACGCTGGCCGCCCGACATCGCCTTGGGCAGCCGGTCGAGATATTTGGTGAGCTGCAGGATTTCGGCGGCTTGGCGCACCCGCTTGTCGATCTCGGCCTTGCTCTCCTTTCCGATTTTCATCGAGAAGGCCATGTTGTCGTAGACCGTCATATGCGGATAGAGCGCATAGGATTGAAACACCATCGCGATGCCGCGCTTCGACGGCGGCACGTCGTTCACCACCTCGCCGTCGATCTGCAGCACGCCCGAGGTGATCTCCTCGAGCCCGGCAATCGATCGCAGCAGGGTCGACTTGCCGCAGCCCGACGGTCCGACGAAGACGATGAACTCGCCCGATTTGATGTCGAGGTCGATGCCGTGGAGAATGTGGATGTTGCCGTAGGATTTCTGCACCTGGTTCAGCGTGACATCGGCCATGATTTCGTCCTCCCAGTTGTCTGTTGCAAACTCAGTCGATACGCCCGAACCAGGCGCCATAGCCGCCGAGGCGGATGGGCCCTGAGCCAGTCTGTCCCGAAAAGCCGTGTCCCGACAAGGGCTTCAGCGTGGCTTTGCCGAGATCGACCTCGGCAGGCTTGCTGCCGAGGTTGAAGACGCAGGCGATGCGCTCATTGCCCTCGCGGCGGGTGAAGGCAACGGTGTCGCCATCGCTTGCGATGAACTCCATGTCGCCCTTGGCAAGCGCCGGGTGCTGGCGCCGGAAGGCAAGAAAGCGCCGGTAATGCTCGAGCAGCGAGTTCGGGTCGCCCTGCTGCACGTTGACCGCTTGCGACAGGTGCTTGTCCGGCACTGGCAGCCAGGGCTTTGCGCCCGAGAAACCGGCGTTCTTTGCGGTTGCATCCCACACCATCGGCGTGCGGCAGCCGTCGCGACCCTTGAATTCCGGCCAGAAGCGAATGCCGTAGGGATCCTGCAGGTCTTCGAATTGAAGTTCCGCCTCGCCGAGGCCGAGCTCTTCGCCCTGGTAGATGCAGACCGATCCGCGCAGCGACATCAACAGCGCCGAGATCACCTTGAGATAGGCGGTCGGATCGGCCTCGTCGGCAGCCCAGCGCGATGCCGGACGCATAACGTCATGGTTGGAGAAGGCCCAGCACGACCAGCCGTCGGTGGCGACCTTGCCGAAGGCTTCCAGCACCGTGCGCACCTTGGCGGCGCTGATCTTCTCGGGCGCCAGGAAGTCGAATGAATAGCACATGTGCACGCGCTTGCCGCCGGCCGTATACGCGGCGACCACTTCCAGTCCGCGCTGGGAGTCGCCGACCTCACCGACGGCGGCCTGGGCCGGATATTGCTCGAGCAGCGCGCGGAACCGCTCGAGGAAGCCGAGATTCTCCGGCCGGCTCTTGTCGTAGATATGGTCCTGGTAGTTGTAAGGGTTTACCGCCGGCGCCGTCTGGTCGTTGCGCTCTTCCGGCGGCAGCGGCGGATTGTCCTCCAGTCCCTGGCTGTGGAAATAGAAGTTGATGGTGTCGAGCCGGAAGCCGTCGACGCCGCGCTCGAGCCAGAAGCGGGTGACGTCGAGCAGCGCGTCCTGGACTTCGGCGTTGTGGAAGTTGAGGTCCGGCTGCTCGGCCAGGAAATTGTGCATGTAATATTGCTGGCGGCTGGTGTCCCACTGCCAGGCCGAGCCGCCGAAGATCGACAGCCAGTTGGTGGGCGGCGTGCCGTCGGGCTTCGCGTCGGCCCAGACATACCAGTCGGCCTTGGGGTTGCCGCGGCTCGAGCGGCTTTCCTTGAACCACGGATGGATGTCGGCGGTGTGCGACAGCACCTCGTCGATCATCACCTTGAGGCCGAGCCGGTGGGCTTCCGCCACCAGCGCATCGAAATCGGCGAGCGTGCCGAACATCGGATCGACGTCGCAATAATCCGACACGTCGTAGCCGAAATCCCGCATCGGCGATTTGAAGAAGGGCGAGATCCAGATGGCGTCGACGCCGAGCGAGGCGATGTAGGGCAGCCGCCGCACAATGCCTTTCAGGTCGCCGATGCCGTCGTCGTTGGAGTCCTGATAGGAGCGCGGGTAGATCTGGTAGATCACCGCCCCCCGCCACCAGTCGCGGTCGACAGCGGGGTCTGGTCTCGAAGTCGCCTTCAAAGCCGATTGCATTGTCTCAACCTCCTTTCACCGAGCCAGCAAGCAGCCCGCGCACGAAATAGCGCTGCAGCGAGAAGAACACGATCAGCGGCACGATGATGGTCACGAAGGCCGAGGTCGTGAGGATTTCCCAATTGCCGCCGCGCGAACCGAGCAGCGCATTGAGCTTCGCCGTCAGCACGATCTGGTCGGGTGCCGTGCCGAGGAAAACCATCGCCACCAGCAGATCGTTCCATACCCACAGGAATTGGAAGATGGCGAATGAAGCGAGCACCGGGAACGACAGCGGCAGCACGATCTTGACGAAGATCTCGAAATCGCTGGCGCCGTCGATGCGGGCCGATTCCATGATCTCGCGGGGCAGACCCGCGATATAGCTGCGCAAGAGGTAGATGGCGAAGGGCAGGCCGAAGCCGGTATGGGCCAGCCAGATGCCGAGATAGGTCTTCGACGGCACGCCGAAGAAGGCGCCGACGCCGTTATAGAGCTTGAGCAGCGGGATCAGCGACATCTGCAGCGGCACCACCAGCAGGCCGATGATGACGGCGATCAGCAGCGCGCGGCCCGGAAAGCGCATCCAGGCCAGCGCGTAAGCCGCGAAGGCCGCAATCAGGATCGGAATCACGGTCGCGGGGATGGTGACCGTCAGCGAGTTCATGAACGAGCGGCCGATGCCTTCCGAAAACAGCACGGCGTCATAATTGTCGGTGGTGAATTTCGGCGGCGCCGAAGAGGCGAAATAGACGCGCTGGCCGCGCTCGCCCTCGAAGGCTTTCGGCGAGGCAAGCACGAAACCGCCGTCGGCGTTCACCTGCAACGTCACGCCCTCGCCGAGATCGGCCGCCGTGCCGGCGGCGTATTGCGTCGGCGCTGCCGCCTTGACGCCGAAGGCGCTGATGTCGCGCTTGGGGCCGTCGCCGAAGATGTTGCCTTCGATGACATACTTGCCGTCCTTCTGCACCTGCGCCGAGGCGGCCGGCAGGCGGCCGGCCTCGGTCTGGCTGGAACTGGCGAAGGAATTCCACCAACCCGAGGCGATGATCTGGTCCTTGTCGCGCAGCGACGAAACAAGGATCCCGAGCGTCGGGATGGTCCAGATCACGACGAAGACGAGGACCGCGATGTGGACGCCGAAGCGGCTGGCGAAGGACTTTCCGGTCTTGGCGGACATCTTAGTGCCCTCCCGTCTCTTTGTTGGCCTGGCGGATGTTCCAGACCATGATCGGAATGACCGCGATCATGATGATGATGGCGATCGTGGCGCCGCGGCCGAAATCGCCGCCGCCGCGGAACATCCAGTCGAACATCAGATTGGCCAGCACCTGGCTGTTCCATTGGCCGTTGGTCATCGTCAGCACGATGTCGAACACCTTGAGCACCAGGATGGTGATGGTGGTCCAGACGACAGCGATGGTGCCCCAGATCTGCGGCACCATGATCTTCCAGAAGATCTGGAACGGATTGGCGCCGTCGATCACCGCGGCCTCCAGCGTCTCTTCCGGAATGCCGCGCAGCGCTGACGACAGGATCACCATGGCGAAGCCGGTCTGGATCCAGATCAGGATGATCATCAGGAAGAAGTTGTTCCAGAACGGCAGTGAGATCCAGACCTGCGGCTGGCCGCCGAAATACTGGATGATCGCGTTGAGCAGGCCGATCTGGACCTGCCCCTCGCCGCGATACTCGTAGATGAACTTCCAGATCACGCTGGCGCCGACGAAGGAGATGGCGAGAGGCAGGAAGATCAGGCTCTTGGCGATCGTACCCCACCAGATCTTGTCGGTGAGCACGGCAATGATCAGCCCGAGAAAGGTACAGGCCGCCGGCACCACCGCCAGCCACAGCACGTTGTTCAGGATGGAGTTGCGGAAATCGTGATCGCCGAACGCCCATTCGTAGTTGGCGAGGCCGACGAAGTTGGCGCCGCTGCGGTCGAGGAAGGAGAGCCGCAACGTCTCGATCACCGGATAGATCAGGTAGATGGTCAGGATGATCATCGCCGGGCCGACGAACAGCCACGGCCGCACCAGCCCCTGCCGGCGCAGATTGTCGACCGCCGCGGTGCCCGAGACCCCGCGCGAGGGGAAGATGATGTCGAGCAGTTTGTTGGCGCCCCAGAAATAGGCGACACAGCCGCCGACGCCGATGATGATGACGAATATGGCCGAGAAAATCTGAGCCGCCATGGGTCCCTCTCCCTGCGCATGATCGGCCGGGCCGAAGCAGCCCTGGCGATAAGGATGCGCCGATTCAGTTTATTCGGAACGAGCGAACGCAAACCGGTCCGGCGTCCATTGCCGGTCGAATCCGGGCCGTAGCCCGGATCCAGTAGGAGGATCAGGAAGGTCTAGCGTCAGGTCGCCACCGGCGGCCTACTTGATAGCATCCCAGCTCTTCTGGATGTCGGTGGCGACGTCCTGGGCGGACTTGCCGCCGACCAGGTCGATCATGCCGGTCCAGAAGGAGCCCGCGCCGATCTTGCCGGGCATCAGGTCCGAGCCGTCGAAGCGGAAGGTCGAGGCGTTGGCCAGGATATCGCCCTGCTTTTTCAGCGCGTCGCTGGCATAGGCTTCCTTGTTGACCGCCTTGAACGGCGTCACGAAGCCGCCCTGCGCCATCCAGATCTCATGCGCCAGCGGCATCTTCAGGAATTCGATGAAGGCGCGCGCCGCCTTGGAGTCCTTGGTGATCATGGCCAGCGTTCCGGCGCCGAGCACGGGCGTGCCGAGATCGGGCTTGGAGGCATAGGGCGGGAAGTAGAAGAAGTCCGCGTCCTGACCGAGCTTGGTGCCTTCCGGGAAGAAGGTCGGGATGAACGAGGCCTGGTGATGCAGGTAGCATTTCGGCGGCACCGCGAAGAGGCCCTTCGGGCTGTCGCGGAAGTCGGTCGCCGCGACCGCCTTGGCGCCGCCGTCGACCATCTTGTCGTCCGTGGCGATCTTGCCGAAAATGTCGATGGCATTGACCACGGCCGGATCGTTGAAGGGGATCTCGTTCTTCACCCACTTGTCGTAGACATCGGGGGTCTGCGTGCGCAGCATGATGTCTTCGACCCAGTCGGTCGCCGGCCAGCCGGTGGCGCCGCCCGAACCGAGACCGATGCACCACGGCTTGCCGCCGTCGGCGATGATCTTCTTCTCGAGGTCGGCGAGTTCTTCCTGCGTCTTCGGCACCTTGTAGCCGGCTTCCTCGAAATTGTCCGGCGAGTACCAGACCAACGATTTCACGTCGGCTTTGTAAGGGAAGGCGAAGAAGCCGGGCTTGCCGTCCTTGTCCTTGAACGTGCCGAGGTCGACCCAGGACTGGCCGGCGCCGTAATTGTCCTTGATCCACTTGGCGGTGTCGTCGCCGAGCGGCGTCAGCAGGCCCTTGGAGGCCAGGTCCTGGATGAGGCCGGGCTGCGGCAGAACGGCGATATTGGGAGGGCTGCCGGCCTGGGTGTCGATGACGATCTGCTGTTCGTAATTTTCGGACGAGGAATATTTGATCTCGGCGCCGGTGGCCTCCTGGAAATATTCGAGAACGGTGCGCACCAAGGTCTCGTCTTCGCCGCGCCACGGCCCGAAGATCGTCAGCGTTTCGCCCTTGAGGTCGACTTTCTTGAGGTCGTCGTAATTTGCCCAGTGGAAGCGCGGGTCCTCGCCCGGCTTGAACTTCAGCTCGGCATGCGCCGGCAGGCTGAGGGCGAGTGCGGCGAACGCGGCACCCAAGAGAAGCATCTTCTTCATCGCTGTTCCTCCCAGTGGTCATGAATGGTTCGGACGAAACCTCCATTTCGTCCGCCGACGCCCGCGGAAACTGTGACTCAGCGAGAGGAGAACCGCAACCTTTCGAAGAGCCTTCCAAAGCGCTTTGGCTTTTTTGATCTCGCCATTGAATCGACCGGAAGTCAAGGGGTCGCGGACATTAATCGATTTAAATTTCATCGCGGAGAGTACGAAAGTGCAGTGCAGCATGCTTTTTTGGCGGTGCAGCAGCAATTTCGGCTTCAAACGGGTCCACCCGGCCCCTATGGTCGAAAAGTCCAGCAGCGTCGTGGGGCTGTCATTGGATTGATTCAAATTGAAAGCGCTTTGAGGTGTCGGGGGCCTCCGTGAACCTGAAGCAACTCGCCCATATGCTGTCGCTCTCGCAGACCACGGTGAGCCGGGCGCTGAACGGCTATCCAGAAGTCAACGAGGAAACGCGGCGCCGGGTGATGGATGCCGCCAAGCGCCATGGCTACCGGCCGAACCCCAGCGCGCGCCGGCTGGCCACCGGCAAGTCGGGCATGATCGGCTACGTGCTGCCCACCGGCAATGCGGTCGACATCGATCCGCATTTCGTCGAGTTCCTGTCCGGCCTAGGCGACTATGCCCGCTCGCATGAGCTCGACCTCGTGCTCTCGCCGGCTGATGCCGACGACCAGGAGACCACCTACCGCCGCATCGTCGCCAACCGCCAGGTCGACGCCGTCTATATTTCATCGCCGCGTCCGGCCGATCGGCGGCTGGCGCTGGTCAACACGCTGGGTATCCCGTTCCTCGTTCATGGCCGCAGCGAGGGCCTTGATTTCAACTATCCTTATCTCGACATCGACAATGAGGGCGCCTTCCATGAGGCGGCAAGGCTTCTCGTCCAGCTCGGCCACAAGCGGCTGGCGCTGATCAACGGCGACGACCGTGAGACCTTCGCCATTCACCGCGAGCGCGGCGTGCGCCGGGCGCTGGCCGCGAGCGGGCTCGCGTTTGGCGAGCGCCACATCTGTTCCGCGACCATGACCGAGGAGAACGGCTACCGCGCCGCCCGCCGCCTGCTCGAGCAGGGCGAGCCGCCGACTGCGATCGTCTGCTCCAGCCTGATCATGGCGCTGGGCGTGGTGCGTGCCGTGCGCGACCTCGGCCTGACCATTCCGGGCGACCTGTCGCTGGTCGCCCACGACGACGTTTTCCCCTGGCTGCGGCCGGAGAATTTTCCGGTGCCGCTGTCGACGACGCGCTCCTCGATCCGGCTCGCCGGCGCGCGCGTCGCCGAACGCCTGGCGGCACGGATATCGGGGCTGGAGGAGGGGGCGCGCGGTGAGGTCTGGCCTGTCGATCTGGTGGTGCGAGGATCGGTCGCCGGCGCGCCGGGTTAGTGAGGGCGGCGGCGAAGATCATGGCCTTGAGTTCTTCAAGGGCCGGTCGAAGGCGCTGACCGTTGATGCATTTGACCCGCGGGGATCGCCGAAGCGCCGTTGCTTTTTTGGAACGCGGGGCATTGGTGAGGGTTTTCCGCTTTATAGTCGAATGAGTTCGGCATCATGCCGACAACCGGGACTTGGGAGGAAGATCGAAGCAAAGGTGACAACGCTATGCGTGTGCTGGTTCGAGTTGCGGCTATTGTCATCGTACTAGTGGCACTGCTGTATCTGGGATTGTGGTATTCGACCGGCGACTCGGGTTTTGGGACTGTCAGGAATTCTGTGCGCGAGGCCATGATGATGGAAAGGAGAGAATCATCACATGGCTATCGAGAAAGAACTTCTGGACCAGTTGCTTGCCGGGCGCGACCCGAATGAGGTGTTCGCCCGG